>JAOTYY010000046.1 GCA_029861595.1 Gammaproteobacteria bacterium | reverse complement strand
CGATATCGAAGCCGTAAACGACGCCCGGGACACCCAGGCGCACGATACAGTGATCATAACCTGCATCGCGCCGCCGGCGGCTTTCCCAGCCGTCCATCCACTTGCCGTGCTCATCGTATTTATCTGGAGTGAATATCGGATCGGCAGGCGCAATCAAACGCTCGCGTGAGGCGAAAAATTCGTCGCTGGCATGCACGACTTCCGCGCCCAGACGCGGTTGCGCGAGGTTTATCCAACGCCGGAAGGGGTTGTCATCGCTGTTCATAAGACGGTTCGTTCTCGGTTACGATCGCCGGCAGAATTTCCTGGCGGTTGCTGTTGCGTACGGCCTCCACGAAGGGAAAGCCTCGGCGGACGAGTCGCCGGTCAGTTCGCCGGCTACGGCGGCGCGACCGGCAAGGTCCGGATGTGCGCGAATCGGTGCCAGGCGTTGTGCGTGGGGAGCCGCATCCACGCAGGATGCCATTCCAGCGTCGAGCCAGTCCACAGTGTCCAGTTGCGGTCCCCGATTATCCCACACGCGTTCCGCAACCAAGGGCGAGTGTTCATGGATTTCGCCAAAGCGCGCTACGAAATCCTCGTGCGCGAGTGTGCTGGGTACTTCACTGAAGCCGCGCTCAGGCATCGGCATCAGCCGGCAGAGGATGATGCTGCCGCCAATGTTCGGCGATATCGATGCGTCGGCACAACCACACAGCCTCGTGTTGCTGCACGTAGTCGAGAAACCTCGCGAGGGCTGCAGCCCTGCCCGGGCGCCCGGCCAGGCGGCAATGCAGGCCGACCGACATCATGCGCGGCACGCTCTCGCCTTCCCGATACAGGACATCGAAGGCATCGCGCAGGTACTCGTAGAACTGGGTGCCGGAATTGAATCCCTGCGGGCTCGCGAATCGCATGTCGTTGGCGTCGAGCGTGTAGGGGATCATCAACTGCGGGGTGCCGTGCGTCGTATCCCAATAAGGCAGATCATCGGCATAGGTGTCCGCATTGTAGGCAAACCCGCCCTCCTCGCTCACCAGACGGTGGGTGTTCGGGCTGCAGCGTCCCAGGTACCAGCCAAGCGGCCGAGTTCCGGTAACCTGCGTGTGTATGTCGATGGCCTTCTGCAGATGTTCGCGCTCCACGCTCTCGGGCACATATTGGTAGTCGATCCAGCGGTAACCGTGACTGGCGATCTCCCAGTCGCTTGCCAGCATGGCATCGACCGCGCCCTGGTTGCGCTGCAGCGCCATTGCCACACCGTAAACGGTTACCGGTACCTGCCGCTCGGTGAACAGGCGCTGTAAACGCCAGAACCCGGCGCGCGAGCCATACTCATAGATCGATTCCATGTTCACGTGGCGCATGCCGTAGACAGGTTTTGCGCCGACGATTTCGGACAGGAAAGCCTCCGCTGCAGGGTCCCCGTGCAATACACAGTTCTCGCCGCCTTCTTCATAGTTGATAACGAACTGTACGGCCAGACGGGCACCACCGGGCCAGTTTGCCTGGGGCGGAGTAGCGCCGTAACCTGCCAGATCGCGCGGGTAGACCATGATTATTCGACGTTCGCGCCGCCGCTGAACCAGGCTTCCAGCAGCGCGCGCTCGGCGTCCGTTATATTGGTAAGATTGCCGATCGGCATGGCCTTGGTCACCACCGTCTGCTGGTGAATCTGCGCGGCCTGGGCGACGATTTCCCCGGCCGTGTCGAAGGCCACCCCTTTGGGCGCGGCGGCAAAACCGGGCTGAGTCGGCACCCGGGCGTGGCAACCAGCACAACGTTTCTGCACAACCTCCCGCACTTGCGCGAACGTGACTTTCGCGCTGGCTTGCGCGGGTGCGGAACCCGGGCTGGGTGCGATGGCAATGGCGAGCGCCAGTAACAGCACGACAGCCACCGCGATCGGTACCGGCGACGCTTTGCCGAAGTGCCGTGCCACGAAGTATACGCGTACCGCCGCGCCCGCCAGCGTCACGACTATGAGTATCAGCCAGTTGTATTCGTGCCCGTAAGTCAGCGCGTAGTGATTGCTGACCATTACAAACAACACGGGGAGCGTGAAGTATGTGTTGTGCACCGACCGTTGTTTTGCACGCTCACCGTGCGCGGGATCGGGCTCGCGGTTCTCCTGCTTCGCTGCAACCAGATCGGATTGTCCGGGAATGATGACGAAAAATACGTTGCCGACCATTATCGTTCCGAGCATGGCGCCGAAATGGATATAGGCGCCGCGGCCGCTGAACAGTTCGCACAATCCCCAGGCTGCCAAGCTCACCAGTACGAACAGCACCGAGCTCAAGGTCGTCTGATTGTTTCCCAGGGGCGATTTACACAACAGATCGTAGACCACCCAGCCGGCTATCAATGACGCTATGCCCAGTGCGATCGCTACCGGTTTGCTCAGATCGGCGACGTCCGGATCGATCAGGTAAATTTCCGCGCCGTACCAGTAGATCAGCGCCATCAGGAACATGCCGGATATCCAGGTCCAGTAAGCTTCCCATTTGAACCAGTGCAGGTGCTCCGGCAGTACCGCTGGAGCCACTCTGTATTTCTGTGCGTGATAGAAACCGCCGCCGTGGACCGCCCACAGTTCGCCACCGACACCGCGGTCTGCGTCGCCGTTCTGTTTCGGAGCCAGCAGATGGTTGTCCAGCCAGACGAAGTACAGCGATGCACCGATCCAGGCGACGCCGGTGACGAAATGTACCCAGCGGCCGATCAGGCTCAACCAGTCGACGATATAACCTTCCACGCGGTCGGATCCCGTATCGGCGGGCGCCGGCGCATTTGCACCGGCTCCCGCCTGCGCTATTGCAGATGCTCAGGCCGTGCGGTATGCACCAGCCGAGAGAGGCAGCATGGGGTTACTGCGGCAACTTGTCATCAACGCCCTGCACGTAGAAATTCAGCCCCAGCAGCGTGCCGTCATCCGCACGCTCGCCGGCCTTAAGCCAGGGTGTGCCGTCTTGTTTGTTTATCGGGCCGGTAAACGGCGCCAGATCGCCGGAGCGTATTTTGGCTTCGGTATTCATGGCCATGGCTTTCACGTCGTCGGGCATGTTGGTGTACGGCGCCATGGTGAGAATGCCGTCCACCAGACCATCCCAGGTGGACTGGGATTTCCAGGTACCGTTCATCGCGGCCTCGATGCGCTTGATGTAGTAAGCGCCCCAGGTATCGATAATAGCGGTAAGCTGGGTCTTGGGACCGGCGGCGATCATGTCTGAGGCCTGTCCGAACGCATGGATGCCGCGCTCGGCGGCCACCTGCATGGGAGCTGTGGAATCTGTGTGCTGGGTGAGAATGTCGACGCCCTGGTCAATGAGCGCTTTTGCCGCATCGGCTTCCTTGCCTGCATCGAACCAGGTGTTGACCCATACCACTTTCAATTTGAAGTCAGGGTTGACCGTCTGCGCGCCTAGCACGAAAGCATTGATGCCCTGCACTACTTCCGGAATCGGAAACGAGGCGATGTAACCGGCCACGCCCTGCTTCGACATTTTGGCGGCGATCTGACCCTGGATGTAGCGGCCTTCGTAAAAGCGCGAGTTGTAGCTGGTGAGGTTGTCGGCGGTCTTGTAGCCGGTGGCATGTTCGAACTTCACTTTGCGGAACTTTTTAGCGACTTTCAGCGTCGGGTCCATAAAGCCGAACGAAGTCGTGAATATGATGTCGCACCCAGAGCGCGCGAAACGCTCGATCGCCCGGTCGGCATCCGGACCTTCTGCGATGTTCTCCACGAAAACGGTCTCGACTTTGCCGCCGAAATGCTTTTCTGCTTCCAGACGGCCGATGTCGTGTGCTTGGGTCCAGCCGCCGTCCGTTTTCGAACCGACATAGACAAAGCAGGCTTTGAAGTCTGCCGCGGTGACGTTCCCGGCCAGTGCCAGTGCAACGCTGGCGATCAGTACAGATAAGCTTCGTTTCATTGTATGCGTTCCTCTCTCGGTAAAGTGTTTGTTATAAGGTCCGGACAGTCGCCGAACATACAGCGATTCTAGCGAATCTGGCGCTGCTTGTTGGCACTGCCGGAGTTGCGAATCTCCACGTCATCGGTTGGGCACGAACGGCCGCCCCAGTGACGCGGGAGTGTTGAGCAGCGTCAGCCGGCGATTGCGGGAAATTATGACCAGCACCGCAATGGTGGCCAGATAGGGCAGCGCCGAAAGCAGTTGCGAAGGAATGCCCACACCCAGCGCCTGCGCATGCAGTTGCCCGATGGTAACGCCGCCGAACAGGTAAGCGCCTGCCAGTACGCGCCACGGCCGCCAGGAGGCGAACACGACCAGCGCCAGCGCGATCCAGCCACGTCCCGAGGTCATGTTCTCCACCCATTGCGGGGTGTAGACCAGCGACAGGTGTGCGCCCGCAAGACCTGCGCAGGCGCCGCCGAACAACACGGCCAGATAACGTGCGCGTATGACGCCGATGCCCAGCGCATGCGCCGACTCATGGTTGTCCCCGATGGCGCGCAATGTCAGGCCAGCGCGTGTGCGAAACAGAAACCACATCACGCCGACGACCAGCGCCAGCGATATGTAAAAAATCGGATCCTGCCCGAAAACCAGCCGGCCGATCAGCGGGATGTCACTGAGTCCCGGGATATACAGGCTGGGCAGCTTTTGTCCGGCGATGCCAACGAATTTCTCGCCGATCAGTCCGGACAGCCCGAGCCCCAACAGCGTGAGCGACAGCCCGGACGCGACCTGATTGGTAGCGATGCTGAGTGTGAGAAATCCGAATAGCAGCGAAAACAGCGCCGCCGCGAACACCGCGCCGATCAGTCCCAGCCAGGGCGATCCCGTCGTCGCAGTGAGCACAAAGCCACACACGGCACCCATCACCATCATGCCTTCCACGCCCAGATTGAGCACGCCCGAGCGTTCCACCACCAGTTCACCCAGCGCGGCGATCAACAACGGCGTGGATGCGGTGGCGATGGTCAGCAGAATATTTTCAGCGATCTCCACGACTGTCTCCCGCGGTTGTGCCGCCGGTTACACGCACCTGGTAATGGATCAGGGTGTCGGTCGCGAGCACGAAGAACAGCAGCATGCCTTGGAACACGCGCACCACTTTGTCGGATAAGCCGAGTGCAATCTGCGCCGCCTCGCCGCCCAGATAAGTCAGCGCCAGAACCAGCCCCGCAGCGACGATGCCGAGCGGGTTCAGCCGCCCCAGGAAGGCGACGATAATGGCCGTGAAACCATAACCGGGTGAGATCACCGGGCGTAGCTGGCCGCTGGCACCGGCGACCTCGGCAATGCCCGCGAGTCCCGCCAGTGCACCGGACAAACCAAAGGCAAAGAACACCATGCGGCTACTGGAGAACCCGGCGAAACGCCCGGCCCGCGGGCTCGCGCCTACCACCTGGACTTCGAACCCCTTGAGAGTCTTACGCAGCATCAACCAGACGCCTATGGCCGCGACCAGCGCAAACACGATACCCCAGTTGGCACGTCCGTATTCACTGAATAATTCCGGCAGAATGGCGGCATCGTTGAATATCCGGGTTTCGGGAAAATTGAAACCTTCCGGGTTGCGCCAGGGTCCGCGCACCAGCCAGTCGAGCAGCAATTGCGCCACGTACACCAGCATCAGGCTGGTAAGAATTTCGTTGGTGTTGAAACGTGTCTTCAACAGCGCGGGAATGCAGGCGTAAGCGCAGCCACCCAGCACCCCGAACAACAGCATCAGGGGTAAGGTGGCGAAGTTGGCGAAATCGGGCCACAGCACCGGCAGCGCCGAGCCGGTGATTGCGCCGACGACGAACTGCCCTTCGGCACCGATATTCCAGTTGTTGGACAGGAAGCAGACACTCAAACCCACTCCGATGAGGATCAAGGGCGCCGCCTTGATAGCCAGTTCGTGCAGCGACCACGTCTCGATGAGTGGTTCGACAAAATAGGTATACAGCGTGACCAGCGGATCCAGCCCCTGCGCGGCAAACATTATCGAGCCGGCAAGCAGCGTGAGCCCGAAAGCGATAAACGGCGTGAACACACTCAACACACGCGACGGGTATTGCCGTCTGACCAGTGCCAGCTGCATCAGGCAGCGCTCCCCATCGATGCGCCGCCCATCAGCAAACCGATGGTTTCCAGGGTGGCTTGTTCACGCGGTATCGGCTCGCTGAGTTCGCCGTCGTGCATTACCGCCATGGCATCGCAGACCTCGAACAACTCGTCGAGATCCTGGCTGATCAACACCACGGCGGAACCGTTGCGCGCCAGCTCGATCAGCGCCTGGCGGATGTGGGCGGCGGCACCGGCATCCACTCCCCAGGTCGGCTGGTTGACCAGCAACACCCGGGGCTGGCGGTCTAGTTCGCGGCCGATGATGAATTTCTGCAGGTTACCGCCTGACAACGTTCCGGCTGCAGGGTCCGGCCCGCCGCAACGCACATCCAGCGCTTCGATAACCGCGCGCGATTTGGCCATCAGGCGCGCGCGCTGCACCCAGCCGGCCGTACCCAGAAATTCGGCATGGTCGCTCGCATGCCGGGACAACAGAAGGTTCTGCGACAACGACAGGCTGGGTACGGCGCCGTGACCCAGCCGTTCTTCGGGCACAAACGCGGCGCCTAGAGCGCGCCGGTGACCGATACCCAGCGCGCCGGCATCGGTGCCGCAGAGCCGCACCATGTCCGGTTCGGACTGCAGGACTTCCCCCGACACCGCTTCGAAGAATTCCGACTGGCCGTTACCGGCAACACCCGCGATGCCGATAATGTCCCCTGCGTTTACCTGCAGCGAGATATCGCGCAAAGCCACCGCAAAGGGTGTTTCTGCCGGCCGGTTGAGATGGCGGATTTCGAACAGGACCTCCCCTCTGTCATGCACGCTCTCGCGCTCCACGGGTTTCAAGTCCTTGCCAACCATCATGCTGGCCAGCGACGCGGCGGTCTCTTCGCGCGGATCGCACGCGCCCACCACCCGGCCCTGACGCAATACGGTGGCGCGGTCACACATACGCTGCACTTCCTCCAGGCGATGCGAGATGTACAGAATGCTCCTGCCGTCCGCGCGCAGTTTCTCCAGCGTCTCGAACAGGCGTTCCGCTTCCTGCGGGGTGAGCACCGAGGTCGGCTCGTCGAGGACCAGCAGGCTCGGCTCCTGCAGCAGGCAACGCACGATCTCGATACGCTGGCGCTCGCCGACCGACAGATCGCCCACCATTGCCAGCGGATCCAGCGGCAATCCGTATTCCTGTGACACGCGGCTGGCCCGCTCGACGATAGTGCTCGCCTCGGGTGCATCGTCCAGCGACAGCGCAATGTTCTCTGCGGCACTGAGCGCTTCGAACAGCGAGAAATGCTGGAACACCATGCCGATGCCGAGATGGCGAGCCTCGCGCGGGCTTGCCACGTGCTCCGGCGAGCCCTGCCAGCGCATTTCCCCGGCATCCGGTTGCAGCACGCCGTAGATCATTTTCACCAGGGTGCTCTTGCCCGCCCCGTTTTCGCCCAGCAGCGCGTGGATCTCGCCGGGCAGAATCGCCAGCGACACGTCGTCGTTGGCCAGCGTACCGGGGAATTCCTTGCGTATCCCCTGCATCTCCAGCAGCGGGACTCGAGGTTGCACGTGACTCATGGCGACGCCGCCGCGGCGGCGGGCGATGGGTGAAGTCCGTTGCGCACGGACGAACACGAGGTGCCGTTGGACATTGTTATTTTTCTATTCTCCGCGTACCACGACAGGGTGTGGCGGTTGGGCTTCGTTGACTTGACGCTGACCGTATTCGATAAGCAGTTGCGCCGCAACCGCTACGGCGATCTCGGCGGGTTGCTTGCCGTTGATTCCAGCGACGCCGATGGGGCACACGAGCCGCTTCAGGGTGGGTGCCGAGATGCCACGCGCGTGCAGGCGCTTCTCGAATTTAAGGCGTTTTGAGCGCGATCCGATCAAACCGCAATAACTGAAATCGCCTCGGCGCAGGATGCGTTCGCAGATAGCCTGATCCAGCGCATGGCTGTGCGTCATGACGATGTAGAAGCTACCAGGCGAAGCGTCGTCGACACAGTACTCCGGGGCGGAACTGTCGATTCTGCGAACGTTTGCGGACGCGGTGCCGGGAAATTCGTCCGCGCGCGTATCGATCCATGAAATCTCACACGGCAGTTGTGCAAGCAGCGGCACCAGCGCTTTACCTACGTGCCCGGCACCGAACACCAGCATCTGTAAATCGCTTGGGTAGAACGTCTGCACAAATGCCTGCACCGGCCGTCCATTGCGGTCGTTCAGCGTGCACAGCTGAGACGCGCCGCGAGTACGCAACATATCGCGCGCTTCGTCTACCAGCGAGGTGAACAACCGCTCGTCGACTAACTCGCCCAGGCAGGTCGCATCGCTCACCAGTAGACGCGAATCTGCGTGGCTACCGTCGACAATGCTGATCAGCGCCGCCGTGCGTCGTTTGCTCAGCAACTCGTGCAGGGTGGCGAAACACGTCGCCGCGCCCGTGACTGTCTCGAACAGCAGCACCACGACGCCGCCGCAACACTGTCCGAGACCAGGGCCCAACGCGAAGCGGTGCAGATGCGCTCCTGTGGTGGCGCCGCCGCGCAAATGCTGCCGGGCGATATCGATGGCCTGGAATTCCAGGTTGCCGCCACCGACACTTCCGGCGGTACCCTGCTCCCACACCAGCATGCGCGCGCCGACTTCCCGCGGCGCCGAGCCCTGCGTTGCGGCGACGCTGATCGATACGCACGGCAAGTCGGGTGCATCCAGCAATGCATCCAGCCAGGTACTCATCCTGTCTGCCGCTCCGGCTGCGCGGTGCCGCGTGCGCGCAGTTCGTCCACAGCACGCAATACCGCCTCGGGTGTCGCCGGTGCATCCAGATGCGGGCTCGCCCTGTAATCGGCGGCCGCTGCAACCGCATCCTTGAGTGCATGGAATACACACAACGCCAGCATCAGCGGCGGTTCCCCGACCGCCTTGGAGCGGTGAATGGTTTCCTCCCGGTTCGCTGCCGACTCCAGCAGCTGCACGCGAAAATCCACCGGCAGATCCGAGCATACGGGAATCTTGTAGGTGGACGGCGCGTGCGTTTTCAGTTCACCTTTGTCGTTCCACCACAGCTCTTCACCGGTCAGCCAGCCCATGCCCTGAACAAATCCGCCTTCCACCTGGCCGAGATCGATGGCCGGGTTCAGGGATTTGCCGCAGTCGTGCAGGATGTCCACGCGTATCACCCGGTACTCGCCGGTCAACGTGTCTACCACCACTTCCGCGATGGCGGCCCCGTAGGCGTAGTAGTAAAAAGGCCTGCCGCTGAACGTCTTGCGATCGTAGTGGATCTTCGGCGTGCGGTAGAAGCCGGTCGACGACAGCGATACGCGGGCGAAAAACGCGAGGTTGACCAACTCCGTGAACGACACTGTCTGTTTACCGGCCTGCACTCGATTGTTTCGAAATTCGACCGCGTCGGCGGACACGGCGAAATGTTCGGCAGCGAATTCCCGCAACCGGTCCTTCACGGTTCGCGCCGCCAACTGCGCGGCTTTGCCATTCAGGTCCGATCCCGAGGAAGCCGCCGTCGCCGAGGCGTTCGGTACTTTGCTGGTGTCCGAGGCGGTGATCTTGATACGGTCGATGTCGATCTGCAGTTCTTCGGCCACGACCTGCGAGACCTTGGTGAACAATCCCTGTCCCATCTCGGTGCCGCCGTGATTCAAATGCACGGTGCCGTCGGTATACACGTGCAACAGCGCACCGGCCTGGTTGAGATGCGTCGCGGTGAACGAGATGCCGAACTTCACCGGTGTCAGTGCGATGCCGCGCTTGAGAAACCGGCTAGCGGCGTTGAATTCAGCTATGTCGGAGCGCCGTTCAGCATAGTCGCCACTTGCCTCCAGCTGTGCGACCAGCTCGTGCAGGATATTGTCTTCGATCGTCTGCTCGTAGGGCGTCACGTTGCGGTCGTCCGTACCGTAGAAGTTTGTCTTGCGTACGGCCAGTGGGTCCAGTTTCAGGTAACGGGCGATCTCATCGACGACGTACTCGATGGCGTACATCCCCTGCGGCCCGCCGAATCCGCGAAACGCGGTGTTCGATACCGTGTGCGTTTTGCAGCGGTGCGACACGATGGTGACGTTTTCCAGGAAGTAGGCGTTGTCGCTGTGGAACATCGTACGGTCGTTGACCGCGCCAGAAAGATCGGCGGACATTCCGCAACGCGCCGCGTATTCGAATTCGATACCCTGAATGCGTCCTTCGTCGTCGAAACCGACCTCGTAGCCAACCACAAAATCGTGGCGCTTGCCGGTCATGATCATGTCGTCGTCGCGGTCCAGGCGCACTTTCGCCGCGCATCCGGTTTGCTGCGCCACCAGCGCGGCTATGCAGGCGAACAGAGCAGGCTGGCTCTCCTTGCCGCCGAATGCACCCCCCATGCGCCGGCATTCCACGACGATGTCTTTGGAGGTCTTGCCGAGCGCGTGCGCCACTTTGTGCTGAATTTCGCCGGGATGTTGGGTCGAGCTGTACACCAGCATGTCGCCGTCTTCCCTGGGTACCGCCATGGCGATGTGGCCTTCCAGATAGAACTGATCCTGACCACCCAGTTTGAGTTTTCCCTGCAGGTGGTGCAGCGCCTTGCGCAGCGCTTTACGGCTGTCGCCGCGGGAGATCGTTTCCGTCGGCAACACGAACGACTGGCGGCGCACCGCCTCTTCCGGATCGAGGATCGGTTCCAGCAGTTCATAGTCGATCTTTGCCAGACGCGCGGCGCGGCGCGCCTCCGTGTAGCTGTGTGCGGCGACGGCAAAAATAGACTGGCCCACGTACTGCACAAGCCCCGGGGAAAAAATCGGGTCGTCGGCCAGCACCGGACCGAAATTATTCTCGCCCGGAATATCTTCGGCGCCGAGCACGGCCACCACACCCGGCGCAGCGAGCACCGGCGCAAGGTCCACCTTTTTCAGCTTTGCATGCGGGTGTGCGCTGGTGCCGATAGCGACGTGTAGCAGGTTGCGCGGCTCGGGTATATCGTCGGTATACAGGGCCCCGCCGCTGACGTGCAGGTGGCCGCTGTCATGCGCCAGCGCCTGTCCAACCCCGCCCTGCACCGGCACGCTTGATTGGGTACCTGTTTTAGCGCGCGTATTCATAGACACTCGCAACGTCCGACGTGCCGGACGTTTCCAGGTAAAACTTGTACAATAGATTCTTGCCGACCTTGCGCCGGTATTCGTCGCTGGCGCGCATGTCTCCGATCGGCGCATAGTCGCGATCCAGCATGGCCATTGCCGCTTGTACCGACGCCTCGTTCCAGTCGTGCGCGAGCAATGCCTGTTCGCATTCCAGGGCGCGCTTCGGCGTTGCAGCGAGGCCGCCGTATGCAATGCGTATGTCACGCACCCTGGAGCCATCGAGTTCCACGCTGAACGCGCCGCACACGGCGGAGATGTCCTGATCGAAGCGTTTGGAAATCTTGTAGCTGCGCACCTCGCGCCCGGATTCTGGCAACGGAATTTTAATGCGCGTCACAAACTCGCCTGGCTGCAGCGCCGTCTCCTGGTAGGCGAGATAGAACTCGTCCAGTGGCAACTCACGCGTTGTCTTGCCTTTACGCAATTCCAGCCGCGTGCCCAGGGTGATGAGTGCCGGCATCGAGTCGCCGATCGGCGAACCGTTGGCAATGTTGCCGCCCAGCGTCCCGGCATTGCGAATCGGCGGCGAGGCGAAGCGCAGGAACAGTTCTTCGTACTCAGGGTAGTGTTCGAGTAAGTGCGGAACAGCATCGTTGATCGTTACGCCGGCACCGATATCGAGACAGGCATCATCGGTGGTGACGGTTTGCAAATCGGCCACATCGCCGGTGTAGATCAGGGTGGGCAACTCGCGCAGCTGTTTGCTGACCCACAACCCGACGTCGGTGCCGCCCGCGAGAATGCAGGCATCGGGATGGTTTTCCACCAGCTCGGCGAGTGTGTTTATATCGCGCGGAGCGAAATATCGCTTGTCTCCGCTGGTGAGTGAGAGTGTCGAATCGTCCGCCAACTCGACCAATTTTCGGCAGATCACGCGTTCCTGGTCGCCTGCCGATCCGCCGGCGCGGTGGGTCCAGTCGCCGTCCGTTTCGCTTGCCGCCGCATAGCTGTACATGGTATTGGCCGCATCGACGATTGGCCGGTATCCGGTGCAGCGACACAGGTTTCCCGCCAGCGCCACGTCGATATCGCGCCGTGTAGCGTCTGGCTGCGACTTGTACAGCGCGAACAGCGACATTACGAAGCCAGGCGTGCAAAAACCGCATTGTGAAGCATGGCAATCGAGCAAGGCGCGCTGCACCGGGTGCAAGGTGCCGTCGGCGGCCACCAGACTCTCCACCGTCAAGAGCTGTTTGCCGTGTAGTGTCGGCAGGAACTGAATGCAGGAGTTGATCGCCCGCAGCCGCAATCCCTGTCCGCTCTGGTCGGGTTCCGCAAGCACCACCGTGCACGCGCCACAATCGCCCTCCGCACACCCTTCCTTGGTGCCAGTACGGCGCAAGTCTTCCCGCAGGTACTGCAGCACCGTACGGGTGGGATCAATGTCGGTGAGCGACACTATTTCACCATCCAGCAAAAAACGCACAGCCTGCAACTGCGGATCGGCGCGGCGCTTGTCAGTGACTGGCATCGGTCAGTTTCCGGTCAACCACCGCGGTAGGTGGAGTAGCTCCACGGCGACACCAGCAGAGGCACGTGGTAGTGCTCGTCTGCAGCCATGGCGAAACGAATGTTTATGGTATCCAGGAATGGCGGAGATGCCTGGGGAAATCCGGCGGCCGAGAAATAGTCCGCAACGTGGAAGCGCAGTTCCCAGGGGCCGGCGGCGAATGCGTCGCCCACCAGAAGTGGCTCGTCTGTACGGCCGTTGGCATTGGTGAGCAGCCGTTTCACCAGTCTTTCTTCAGGATGCAGCGCATACAGTTCGACGGTAATGCCGTCGCCCG
The DNA here is from genome assembly GCA_029861595.1 of Gammaproteobacteria bacterium. GTDB lineage: Bacteria > Pseudomonadota > Gammaproteobacteria > JAHELT01 > JAHELT01 > JAHELT01. Next base: position 7,282 of record JAOTYY010000046.1, on the reverse strand, counting down.
GTTTGCCCTGCGCAGTGTCGAGCACGTGGGTGGTCAACTGGCCCATTTTCCCCTCAAACCCCGGTTCCAGGACTGGGATAGTACCGCTATCGGCGGGTACGCTGGTAGCGGAGAATCGCCACCAGCTGAATGGGCAGAATTGCCAACGTTGGGGCACACTGCAGTTGACTGTTTATAATCGCAGCGCATGACCAGCAACTCTGCCGATCTGGTGTACCTGGACTACGCTGCGACCACGCCAGTCGATCCTCGCGTAGCGCGGTGCATGTTCGAGCACATGACGCTGGATGGCGACTTCGCCAATCCATCGTCGGTGCACCGTGCGGGTCTGCGTGCGCGCGATTCGGTTGAAGCAGCACGCAGCGCGGTAGCCGAGGCGATACGCGCCAGGGTCCAGGAGATTATCTGGACGTCGGGTGCCACCGAATCCACGAATCTTGCCTTGCAGGGGGTCGCCGCAGCCGGCGGCAAACAACACATCGTCACTTGCAGCACCGAGCATCCGGCTACCCTCGATGTATGCGCGGCGCTTGCGCGCAGGGGCGTAGAGACAACGTACCTTAGGCCGAACGCCAACGGTCATCTCGACCCGCAGCAGGTCGCAGACACGCTCGAGCCGCATACGTCGGTCGTGACGCTGATGCACGTTAATAACGAGCTGGGCGTTGTTCATGATATTGCCTCGATCGGTGAAATCACCCGGCAACGCGGTGTATTGCTGCACGTCGACGCGGCGCAGAGTCTCGGCAAAATTCCGATCGATGTGGAGGCAATGCACATCGATCTGCTGAGCTGCACTGCGCACAAGGTGTATGGTCCGAAGGGCATCGGGGTGCTGTATGTACGCAGCAACCCGCCAGTGGCGATCGTACCGCTCGCGCACGGGGGTGGGCAGGAACGGGGACTGCGACCGGGCACCTTGCCGACGCAGCAGATCGTTGGTATGGGCGAGGCGGTGCGAATCGCCATGCACGAACTCGACAGCGATGACCGGCACATTCGAGCATTACGCGAGCAACTGTGGCGTGAGCTGCAGGCGCTCGAAGGGGTGTACTGCAACAACCCCGACGAACCGTGTGTGGCGGGTATTCTCAGCGTCAGCTTCGACGGGCTTTCTGCCGAAGATTTGCTGCTGGAGGCGGCGGATATCGCCATGTCCGCCGGTTCGGCCTGCGCCTCGGGATCACAACACGCCTCGCACGTTTTGCAGGCCATCGGCTTGAGCGAGCAACGCGCACACGGCACGTTGCGCTTGAGTTTAGGCCGATTTACGACCGGTGCCGAAATCGAGCGCGCAACAGCCGAACTCGCTCGGGTGGCAGAGAGGCTTCGCGAAAACGGGGGACAGCATACTTATTTCACCTAGCTTCACAGACCGATAAATCGTCCTGTCCCGTGATTTGAAATAAGTATACTGTCCCCTGCTCCCTAGTCCTTGACCGGCACGGCGTAAAGTTCCTGCAGTAACCGCTCGGCGGTGTGCGACCATTCGAACCTGGCCGCTGCGCTGGCGCGGCGAAGTTTCAACCACTCGACCTGGTGTTCGTCAAATACCGTAAGCGCCTGATCGGTGGCTTCCACCAGCGCGTCGGCCTGTTCGACCGGCGTGTAGCCAGCAAACCCGAAGCCGTTCTTCTCAGGCGCGATCGTATCCTTGAGTCCGCCGACGAGATGCACCAGGCACGGCTGGCCGGCGCGCTGCGCCAGCAGATGGTTGCCAATTCCCGGTTCAATTACGCTTGCTTTCACGAACAGATCGCCCAATGCGTATAAAGCCTGCTCCAACGCTTCGGACACACCGTTGAGGAACACCAGATTCTCGTAGCGGGCGGACGCTTCGGTAAGAAACTGCTCGAGCCGAGCGACACCAGTGCCCATGATGAAGAACACGCCGAACGCACCCAGCTTATCCAGCAAGTGGTACAACGCCGGTTTGCCGTCGCTGCCGCGCTGACGGAACAACGCGATGTTGCGATCGTCCACCGGGCCGGTGCTGGTGAGCAGAATGCGTGGGCGCTCGTTACTCAGCTTCGCCAAGCGATGATGCGCTATGAAATGGCTGGAGGCGAGCTGCGATTGCGCCGCAGTCCAGCGCAGCACCCGTGCTCGGGCCACCGCGCGCAGCTCTTCCCAGGTTTCGACCATACTCAGCGGCGCTGAGTGATACTCGCAACCGCCGAGAATTCCGAACAGGCGTCCCTCGTCTCCGATGGTAGCGAGGTCTTGGTGCAGACCGTTGCCGCCAGGATGCGCCGCATTGCCGGGCTGCACGATCTCCTCGGCATAGGCAGACGACAGGACGTGCACGCCGTCTGCGAGGCGAATCGCGCTCGCCGTTGCATTTAAACAATCGGTGCGGGTGGGATCTGCCAGCAAGGTCTGGTTATAGCCCAGATCGGGAAACCAGCTGGCAAACGAAGATTCGCCCTGCGCGAATGGGAACACACCCTGTTTGCCCGGATCATACAATGTGAATACGCAGCGCTGGCTGCGCAACACGCGGTACGAGCGGTGGCAGCGGCGCAACATCAGCAGAAAGGCGGTCGGCCAGTCGTGCACATGCACGGTATCGACGACACCGAAGGTTTTCTGCAGCAGACCTTCGGCGACGGCGGTGCAGAACAGTGCGAAGCGGCGGGCGTCCAATCCATAGTCGTCGCGCGGGGTCTCGCTGCAGTAGATGCGCCCCGCGCCGCAGGCACTGAAGACCGGATGATCCAGTACCAGATTCCGCACCAGATCACGGTCGGGACGGCCCAGTATCTCGTAGACGAACACCGTTTCCATCTTATCCGCGAAACCCACCTTCAGGCGCGCAACCTGACGTGATCCGGGCATGCGATTGAATGCCCCGTACGCGGGTGTGACGACAGTTACCTCGCAGTCCTTCTGGGCTACGGCGTGCGCGGATTCGCACACAACGTTCCCGACCTCGCTAACGTTGCCGCTTACTTCTCTATCCCCGAGCCGCATGGCGGGCAGCGACCCATTCTCAGCGGCTACAACGAGTATCGAATTCACCTACCGCACACCTCGCTGTTCCCGGCTTGATGTGTGCGGACTTCGTGCTCGACTACGTTTGCATTGAATCAACGGTTCAACCCCGAGCAGATTTCTGCGTCGCAGGCAGTTCGTCGAGTAACGCGCGCATACCGGGTTTGTTCTCGACGATTTCCTCGATGCTGAGCCCGTCCAGCTCATGCGGAAAAACCAGCCAATTATCCGTGTTGTGCACGTAGTAGTCGGGCTCGCGCTCGGTGCGATTGTTGCCCGGCTTGAAATACGCCGTGGCCACACGAATATCCTGCGGTGCATTGCGGCGGGCTTTGAGATGAATAGTCTCGATTATGGCTTCGATGCTGAGCCCTGAGTCGTAGACATCGTCGACTATCAGCAGCGCATCTTCGGCATTGACGTTGCGGATCATGTAACTCAGCCCGTGTACCCGCACGTGCGCGGTACGTTCACCGATGCCGGTGTACGAAGATGTGCGAATCGAAATGTGATCGGACTGCACGCCGAAGTAGTAAAGCAGTTCCTGTACGGCGATGCCGACTGGACTGCCGCCGCGCCACACGCCGACGATGAAATTCGGGCGAAAGCCGCTGTTGAGGATCTGTGCACCGAGGCGGAATGAATCTTCCAGTAACTGCTGTGCTGAAATGTATTGTTTGTCTGTCACGATACTGTCCGCTTGTTGTTGTTCGGGCGATCTATATCGCCTCGGTTGGCCGTCACGAATACACCTCGTAGCACGGTTGGTAGTCGCTGCCCGGCAGGCGCATGCGCTGATCGGCGATAAACGATTGCAGAAGTTTATCCAATTGTGCGGAAAACCGCTCTCCCCCGCGGATTTTGAACGGGCCTTGGGCTTGAATGGCGGTAATCCCCTCTTCCTTGACGTTGCCCGCCACGATGCCGGAAAAAGCACAGCGCAGATTTGCCGCGAGTTCGTGGGGCGCTTGATTGTTGGCCAGATTGAGACTGGCCATATTCTCGTGCGTCGGTTCGAAGGGCCGCTGGAATATCGGATCGACCTTCAAACGCCAGTTGAAATAGAACGCATCGCGGTGTTTTTTCCGATAAGCACGGACCCCCCTCGTACCTTCCTTGACTCGCTGCGCAACCACATCTGGTTCATTGACGACGATCTCGTAGAACGAGCCGATTTCATCACCCAGCATGTGTCTGAGAAACTCATCGATTCGCATGAAATACTCACGGCTGGACTCGGGGCCGGTGAATACCAGCGGGAATGGCATATCGCGGTTTTTCGGGTGCAGAAGGATGCCAAGCAGGTACAGTATCTCTTCCATCGTACCCACGCCGCCGGGCAACACGACGACCGCATGGGCGGTGCGCACGAAAGCCTCCAGCCGTTTCTCGATATCCGGCATGATCACCAGGTCGTTAACGATGGCGTTTGGCGATTCAGCGGCGATGATCTGTGGTTCGGTGATTCCCACATAGCGCGCGTCGCGGATCCGTTGTTTGGCATGTGCCACGGTCGCGCCCTTCATCGGACCTTTCATGGCGCCTGGCCCGCACCCGGTACAGATATTGAGTCCGCGCAGACCGAGTTCGTAGCCGACGGTTTTCGAATAGTCGTACTCCTCGCGGTCGATCGAGTGGCCGCCCCAGCACACCACGAGATTGGGATCGCGCTGGGGCCGCAATACCTTGGCATTGCGCAGTATGTGGAAAACGGCGTTAGTGATACCGGCTGTCGTATGCAGGTCGAACCGGCTGCTCGCTTCGATCTCGTTGTTCACGTACACGATGTCGCGCAACACCGCGAACAGCAATTCTCGCACACCCGTGAGCATAACCCCGTCGACGAAGGCCGACGCCGGCGCATTGATGATCTGCAGTTTGATGCCGCGGTCGCGAACGTGCACAGCGATCTCGAAATCCTTGTATTCATCGAAAATCACCGTGGGATCGTCGACGTGCGAACCGGCGTTCAGAACCGCCAGGGCGCAGCGGCGGAAAAGCCCGTACAAGCCTCCATGCCCCGTATTGCGCAATGCAGCTGCCTCGACTTGCGAGATAACTTCGAGTGTACCCTCCGGCACCACCCGGGCACTGACACGGTTGTCCGCCACACGAGCTCCTTTCACTTGCATTTGTCGTTCTCTTAGCGGCAATGCCGCACAAACCTCGAACCGGGATTATCAAGTATACAATCGCGCCATGCGACCTGACCCTGAGCTGCGGAAACACTTGCAAGCCCTGGGCCACTGCCGGTTGTGCCCGGATGTGGTCGCCCCGCCCGTGTACGGGTTGCCGGTTCGATCGCCGGTGATGCTGATTGGTCAGGCGCCGGGGATCCGCGAGCAACAGACCTTGCGACCGTTTGCCTGGACGGCGGGTAAGCGTCTGTTTGGCTGGTTCGAGTCAATCGGGCTGCCCGAATCAGCATTTCGCACGCGCGTCTACATGACCGCCGTTGCGCGCTGTTTCCCCGGCAAAAATCCTCGCGGTGGTGACCGGGTGCCGAGCCGGCAGGAGATCGCTAATTGCGGCACCTGGCTGAAGACCGAATTCGAGCTGTTGCGCCCGCGCCTGGTAATCCCTGTGGGCAAGCTCGCTATCCACGCCCTGCTCGGCCCTGGCAGGTTGGATGCGACCGTGGGCACGCTGCACCGGCGGCAAATTGCCGACGCAGCGGCCGACGTCGTTCCGTTGCCGCACCCCTCGGGCGCGTCCACGTGGATCCACACGGAACCGGGCAAGACCTTGTTGCGGCGGGCCCTGCAACTGCTCGCGCAACATCCGGATTGGCGCGCGATGCAGGGGGATCGAGTGCAGGGCTGAACGGTTGCCGGAACTCCTGCAACTACGCCGGTGACGGACGTTGTGGCTATATCGCTTGGCGGAAATCTCTGCTCAGCGCGACGAGTTTGCGCTTCAGGTCGTCGAGTTTTCTGAACTGCGCGGTGTTTTTCATGTACTGCTTGAACGGTTGCACCGGCAGGCCGGCATACCAGCCCGGCTCGGTAATGTCACGGGTGACGCCCGCGCGATGCACCAACCAGACGTCGTCGCAAATCGTGATGTGATCCGAGACTTCGGTCTGGCCACTGGTCACGACCCGGTTACCGATTTTCGTTGAACCGGCGACAGCCAACATCGGCGTGAACAGGCAGTCTTCGCCGATTTCGACGTTGTGGGCGAAGTGGCAAATGTTATCCGTCTTTGTGCCAGCGCCGATCCTCGTCTCCCCATAGGTCGCGCGATCGATGCAATTGCAGGCGCCGATGCGCACGCGATCCCCGATGACGACGTTGCCGGTCTGGGGGATCTTATGACTTCTGCCTTTGCTGTCCTGCGCGAAACCAAAGCCCTCCGATCCGATCACACTGCCGGCGCCGATCTCGACGTCGTTGCCAAGCAGGCAGCCGTATCCCACGACGGCATTGGGATGCACGATGCAGCCGTCACCGAGCGACGCGTCGTTTTCGATGACCGCACCCGCCAGTATCCGGCAATTGGCGCCAATGCGCGCACCCTGACCGATGACGACACCCGGTCCGACAGTCGTTGAATCGGCAATCTCCGCGTCGTCGTGGATAACAGCGGAGGGATGGATTCTGCCCCATTGCCCGTCCCGGAAGTCGCGCCCGGCGAAAGCCTGCTTGATCAATGCGTGCGCGAGCTTGACGTTGGCGACAGCGAGCACGGCGAAATCGTCGGTCGCGACGAACAAATCAGCACACGCGCGCGAGGTGACCACCGCGGCTGGCGCTCGCTCACCGACCACTCCCACGTACGCCGCGCTGGCCGCGAACACGAGGTCCCCTGGGCCACTGTTTTCCACCGCCTCGATGCCCAGGATAGGCGGGTTACCGCCACGATGAGCGCACTCGAGGCCGTAACTTTCGAGCGTGCGTTCGACATCCGCTACACTAATGCGCTTCATCTTCAGCCCCCCCTGCCGGTAACCGAGCCAATCATACCTTCTCGATTACCCTTAGCCGAACCAGGCGGTCACGCCGATGCCGCATGTGCCCTGATAGCCGTCTGCGGAAGCCTGCTGCTCAGCTGGAATCTCCGGCACGGAGTCCGCCGCCTTGACCAATCCCTGGGCTGCGCGGATAATCGCGGCGCTTGTGCAGAGCAACATAAATAAAGGGATATTCGCGTCGCATTGACCGATGGCGGTGTAGCGCGGCACTAGTTTGGTCACCGATTCGCGCCCGTAGCTCAGCTGGATAGAGTACCTGGCTACGAACTAGGGGGTCGGAGGTTCGAATCCTTCCGGGCGCGCCAAAAACACCCT
>JAOTYY010000045.1 GCA_029861595.1 Gammaproteobacteria bacterium | reverse complement strand
TCGGCCGTGTTTTCCAACAGGGACTGTGGCTGGCCGGCACCCTCGGGGCGATCTCGGTGCCGGCCACCATCTACAGCGCATTGCTCATGCGCTGGGCGGGCACGGCACCCGATGTCGCCGAACTCGCCGGCAGCTACCTGTTCGCGGTCGCGTGGGGGATGCCGGCGACGTGCATCTTTCTCGTCGCGCGCTTCCTGACCGAAGGCACAGGGAACACGCGCCCCGTGATGTATATAAATGTGTTCGGCCTCGGACTGAACGCGCTGGCAAACTACGCTTTCATGTTTGGCAAGTTCGGTGCGCCGGCCCTGGGCGCGGTCGGGTGCGGCGTCGCGACCACGCTCGTCATGTGGGTGGACCTGGTGTTGGTGATGCTCTATCTGGCAAACCACAAGCGCTACCATGCGCACCGGCTGTTTTACGACTGGCGTGCGCCGCAGCTGGCAGCGATTGTCTCCCTGGTGCGGTTAGGCACCCCGATCGCGCTGGGCATAATGACCGAGGCGCTGATGTTTCTTGCCGTCGGTCTGTTGATGAGCAGGCTGGGCGCTGTCGCTATGGCGGGGCATCAGATTGCCATCAATTTCGCGTCGCTGAGTTTCATGGTGCCGCTGAGCATCGGCATGGCCATTTTGATTCGGGTCGGGCATTTGATCGGCGCCGGCGATGCCGGTCACGCCGAGTACTCGAGTTATGTCGGCGTCGGCATGGCTGGTACGTTCATGGCCTGCATGGCGATCGTCATCTTCGTGGTGCCGGAAGCCATCGTGCGGCTTTACACCGACGCGGCACCGGTTACCGCGATCGCGCTGGAATTGTTGTTTTTCGCAGCGATTTTTCAGATCTCGGACGGGTTGAACATAGCCCTGCTGCATGCGTTGCGCGGACTGAAAGACGCGTTTGTGCCAATGCTGCTCGGCCTGGTCTCCTACTGGCTGGTGGGTTTCGCGGCGGCCTGGTACATCGGTATTCACAGCGGTGTCGGCCCCCGCGGCTTGTGGGTGGGATTAATCGCCGGTCTCAGTGTGTCGTGTGTGCTGGTGTATTTCCGATTGCGTGTGGTGTTTTCCCGCCACCGGCGTACCGCCGTCGCTGCATGAACCTGATGTAGCGCACTTTGCGAATACCCCGCTAAGGTTTAGGCTGCAGATTCAGACGCAATGGATGGAACAGGCCATGCTCGATGTCAAAGAACTGACCGAGGAGCAGCGCAAGCGCTACAGCCGCCAGATTCAGCTGCCGCAAGTAGGCGTGGAAGGTCAACAGAAGTTGAACGTCGCGCACGCGCTGGTGGTAGGCATGGGTGGTTTGGGCTGCCCCGCGGCCATGTACCTGGCCGCCGCAGGTGTCGGCCGGTTAATCCTGGTCGACTACGATCAGGTGGAACTCTCCAATCTGCAACGCCAGATCGCGCACACCACGCAGGATATCGGCAAGCTGAAAACCGAATCCGCCAGGGAAACCTGCGTGGCGCTGAACCCGGAAGTTCAGATCGAAACGGTCAGCAACGTTCTGGACGACGAAGAACTGGAGGAACAGGTCAAACGCGTGGATATCGCGCTCGACTGCAGCGATAACTTTCCGACGCGCTTCGCCCTGAACGACTTTTGCTGGCGGCATAAGGTGCCGCTGGTATCGGGCGCGGCGATGCGCATGGAAGGACAACTCGCCGTGTTTCGCGGCGACCGGCCGGAACAGAGCCCTTGCTACCACTGTCTGTTCCGTAAAGAACCCACCGATGGCGAAGCCTGCTCGGAAATCGGGGTGATGTCGCCGCTGGTCGGCGTTATCGGCAGCCTGCAGGCGATGGAAGCCGTGAAGGTGTTGATCGACGTCGGCCAGGATCACATCGGCCAGTTACTGTTGTATGATGGCGTCACGCTCGAATGGCGCGCAGTGAAGGTGCCGAAAGATCCGAAGTGTCCGGTGTGCGCGCAACGCTGAATCGATACCCCCTCATCCCGACCCTTCTCCCCCAGGGGAGAAGGGCTTTGCTTCTTCCCCGCTCCCTTTCAGGGAGAGGTCAGGGGTGAGGGTCGCTACGACAGTTCTGCAACTTCACACATAGCCGCGCACACTGTCGCCAGTTCGTCGTCGGTAATCACGTAAGGCGGCATAACATAGATAAGCCGGCCGAACGGACGCACCCAGACACCGCGCTGCACGAACAGTTCCTGCACCCGCGCGACATCAACCGGCTCGCGCATTTCGATCACGCCGATCGCGCCGAGCACGCGTACGTTAACGACATCCCGCAGGCCGCGCGCCGGCGCCAGCCCCCGTTCGAGACCGCGCTGAACACGCGCGACATCAGCCTGCCACTCACCGTCCAGCAGCAAGGCGATGCTTTCCAGCGCCACCGCGCAGGCCAGTGGATTGCCCATGAAAGTCGGTCCGTGCATCAGCATCGGCGCCTCACCCTGCGAAATACCGATGGCGACCTGCTCGCTGGCCAGCACCGCAGCCAGCGTCATGTAACCGCCGGTAAGCGCCTTGCCGAGGCACATGATATCCGGTGCCACACCAGCGTGTTCGGCGGCGAACAACTTGCCGCTGCGCCCGAACCCGGTGGCGATCTCGTCGAAGATCAACAGCACGTCGTAACGGTCACAGAGATCGCGCGCGCCCTTGAGGTAATCCGGCGCATACATATACATACCGCCGGCGCCCTGCACCACGGGCTCCAGAATCAACGCGGCTATTTCGCCGGCGTGTGCGATCAGCAAGCGTTTCAGATCGGCACAACCGTCGTCGCGCCAGGTCTCGTCAAAACCTACCGGCGGGCGCTCGGCGAACAGCTGCCGCGGCAGTGCGGCGGAGAATATGTGATGCATTCCGTTCACCGGATCGCAGACGGACATGCAACCCGTGGTATCGCCGTGATAACCGCCGCGCACGGTCAGCAAACGATGTTTCTGCGGACTGCCGCGCGAATGCCAGTACTGCAGCGCCATCTTGATCGCCACTTCCACCGCAACCGAACCGGAGTCGGCGAAAAACACGTGCTGCAGAGGCTGCGGCGTGATATCGACCAGGCGTTTTGCGAGTTCGGTGGCCGGTGCATGGGCGAGGCCACCGAACATCACATGCGCAACGCGATCCAGCTGCCGTTGCAGAGCCGCGTTGAGGCGTGGGTGGTTGTAACCGTGGACCGCACACCACCACGACGCCATGCCATCGATGAGCTCACGGCCGTCGCTCAAACGAATACGCACGCCCCGCGCCGATTCCACCGGATAACATGGCAGTGGATCCGCCATTGACGTGTAGGGATGCCACAGATGCTCGCGGTCGTAGGCGAGCCAGTCCGCGACCGTGTCGAATGCACCAGTCATTGCCGGATGTCCTGGGAGAATCGCGTTCTAATATACCGTTAAAGTGGTCCGCTCAGCTTACGGGAAGCGCCGTGCATATTCGGCTATTCCCTCTCCCTCGAAGAGATCTTTGCGTAATTCCCTGTCCCTCGAGGGAGAGGGTTAGGGCTCACCCTGAGCCTCTCCCCACAGAGGAGAGGGGGATGACTGATTACGCAGGGGTCTCCCTCCAGGAGAGTAAAAACAAATGCCCGTTTCCCTTTACCCCTTGGGAGAGCGCCCAGAGGTGCGGGCGGGAGAAAACAGGGCCCGCACAGCCGACGCGTCAAACCGGTACTGCGCATTGCAGAACTCGCAACGCACGTCCACCTCGCTTTCATCCTGCAGGATACTCTGCACTTCGTCCTCACCCAGACCAATCAGCATCGCGGCGGTGCGTTCGCGCGAACAGGTGCAGCCGAACTGTATATGCTGCGAGTCGAGCAGTTGCACCGTCTCCTGATTGTACAGACGCCGCAGAATCTGCAACCCTGGGAGCCGGATCAATTCGTCAGCCTTGATGGTGTCCGTCAACATACACAGGCGCCGCCACGCGTCCGTATCGTCCTGCGAAGCGTAGTCAGGCAGACGCTGCAGCAAAATGCCCGCGCATTGTTCGTCGTCGGCTGTAAGCCAGAGTCGCGTTGCGAGCTGCTCTGAGCGTTCGAAATAAGTCTCGAGCGCGTGCGAAACCTGTGCATCGGCCATATCGACAACGCCCTGGTAACGTTCCGCAGGCGAACCGGTTTCGATCGTGATCGCCAGGCGCGCCTGTGCAAACAGTGGTTGCTCCTGAGCATGAAGATCCTTCTCGACCCTGGCCAGCCCGCGCAACCCGCCGCCGCTGCGAGCCTGACACAACAGCATGCGCAGACTGCCCTTCCCGTTGATCTGGAGACTCAGTGACCCGTCGAATTTGATCGTAGCGGAAAGCAGTGCAGTAGCGGCAAGTGCCTCGCCCAGAATGCTTTGCACGGCCGCCGGGTAGCTGGCACGGGCCAAGACCGCTTCCCAGGTATGGGTAAGGCGCACGATCTCACCGCGGCAGGCGAGTTCGGGAAACATGAAGCGCTGAAGGATATCGTGAGACGGCTGGGGCATGGTTCAGCTACGGTGGCAGGCCCGGAATACCCCCCTCACCCTAGCCCTCTCCCCAAAGGGGAGAGGGAATAAGAAACCTGGCCCTCGCCGCAGCGGAAGAATGAATGAGAAACACTCCCCCTCTCCCTCTGGGAGAGGGGTCGGGGGTGAGGGCAGGGTTGAAGATTCAGGAGTCAGGATCTTGCAGGCGCCGGCGAAGGATGTCATTGACCTGCGCGGGATTCGCCTTGCCCTGGGTGGCTTTCATCACCTGGCCCACAAAAAAGCCGAGAATTTTCTCCTTGCCGGCACGGAACTGCTCGGCCTGCTGCGGGTTCGCAACAATGATTTCATCGACGACCTGCTCGATCGCACCGCTATCGGTGATCTGCTGCAGGCCGCGTTGCTCGATGATCGCGTCGGCGTCGCCTTCACCGTTCCACATCGCCTCGAAAACCTCCTTGGCGATCTTGCCGGATATCGTGCGATCCAATATGCGATTCAGCATTGCGCCCAGCGACTCGGCCGGGACCGGCGACGCGGAAATCGTCAGGTCCCCGGCATTCAGGTGTGCACTCAATTCACCCAGAATCCAGTTTGCACTGAGTTTGTATTCGGCGTTTGCCGCACGCGCTGTACGTTCGAAATAGTCCGCGGTGTCGCGGTCGGCAGTCAGCAGATCGGCATCGTAATCGGACAAACCGAAGTCGTCGACGAAGCGCTGACGTTTCTGATCCGGCAACTCGGGCAGCGTGGCGCGCACCGCGGCGATGTAATCCTCGTCGATCACGACCGGCAGCAGATCGGGATCCGGGAAGTAACGGTAATCGTTCGCCTCCTCTTTACTGCGCATGGGCCGGGTCTCATTGCGCTCGGCATCGTACAATCGCGTCTCCTGCACCACCTCACCACCGCTTTCCAGCACTTCGATCTGACGGTCGATCTCGAAATTGATGGCCTTTTCGAGAAACCGGAACGAGTTGATGTTTTTCAACTCGGCGCGGGTGCCGAGTTCCTCATCGCCGCGCCTGCGCACCGACACGTTCGCGTCGCAGCGGAACGAGCCTTCCTGCAGGTTGCCGTCGCAGATTTCCAGATAGCGTACCAGCGAGAGAATTTTGCGCGCATACGCGACGGCCTCGGCGGCCGAGCGCATATCGGGCTCGGAAACGATCTCCAGTAACGGTGTGCCAGCCCGGTTCAGATCGATGCCGCTCAATCCCTCGAAATCCTCGTGCAGGGACTTGCCCGCATCTTCTTCCAGATGTGCACGCGTCAAACCGATGCGCCGCGTGCTGCCCTCTTCGGTAGCGATGGTTACGCTGCCGTGGCCGACGACCGGTAGTTCGTACTGGGAAATCTGGTAGCCCTTGGGCAAATCGGGGTAGAAGTAATTCTTGCGCGCGAACACGGACCGCTCGGCGATCTGCGCGCCGGTCGCCAGCCCGAACTTGACCGCCATGCGCACGACTTCGCCGTTCAATACCGGCAACACGCCGGGCAACCCCAGGTCAACTGCCGAAGCCTGGGTGTTGGGCGCCGCGCCGAACGCCGTGGACGAACCGGAAAAAATCTTGCTGCGAGTCGCGAGTTGCGCGTGGATCTCGAGACCGATTACCGTTTCCCAGCTGTTTCTCATGGCGCTTCCGCGGCTGGCGGACGCGCGTCATGCCAGTCGCTGGCAAGCTGGTAGCGGTGCGCCACGTTGAGAATGCGCTGCTCGGTGAAATGGTTGCCGATGATCTGCAGGCCAACCGGCAGCCGGTTTACGAAACCACACGGCACCGAGATGCCCGGCAGACCAGCCAGATTCGCGGCGTTGGTGTAGATGTCGGACAGATACATCGAAATCGGGTCGTCCGTGCGCTCACCGCGTGCAAACGCAACCGACGGCGAGGTCGGACCCGCGATCACGTCCACTTCGGCGAACGCCTGCTGAAAGTCCTCGCAGATCAGCTGGCGCATTTTCTGCGCCTTCAGGTAATAGGCGTCGTAGTAACCGGCCGACAGCACGTAGGTGCCGACCATGATGCGCCGTTTGACTTCGGCACCGAATCCCTCGCCGCGCGATCGTTTGTAGAGATCCTCGAGATCTACCGGGTTCGCGCAGCGATACCCGTAACGCACACCGTCGAAGCGGGACAGATTGGACGAACACTCGGCGGGCGCGACCACGTAATACGCCGGTATGGAAAGATCCTGACGTGGCAGGGTGATTTCCTTGACCTGCGCACCCAGACCCACCAGGACATCGACCGCCGCGTGCACCGCCGCAGCAACGTCGCTGTCCAGGCCGCCGCCGAAATATTCGCGCGGCAGGCCGATCTTGAGTCCGGAGATGTCATCGTGCAACGCGGACACGTAGTCGGGTACCGCCAGATCGAGGCTGGTCGAATCCAATGCATCGTGGCCGGCCATGGCCCCCAGCAGCAACGCGCATTCGTGTGCGCTTTTCGCCAGCGGCCCTGCCTGGTCGAGACTGGATGCGAAAGCGACCATGCCGTAACGCGACACCCGGCCGTAGGTGGGCTTCAGCCCGGTGATTCCGCACAGCGCGGCCGGCTGGCGAATCGAGCCGCCGGTATCGGTGCCGGTGGCGACCGGCACCAGACGCGCCGCCACTGCCGCCGCCGACCCGCCGGACGAGCCACCCGGTACCTTGCCGACATCCCAGGGATTGCTCACAGGGCCGTAATAGCTGTTTTCGTTGGACGATCCCATCGCAAATTCGTCCATATTGGTCTTGCCGACCATCACACAGCCCGCTTGTTTCAGGCGCGCGACGACCGTCGCATCGTAGGGCGCGATGAAATTGTCCAGCATGCGCGAACCGCAGCTGGTTTTCACACCATCTGTGCAGAAAAGGTCTTTGTGCGCCAGCGGGATGCCAGTCAGCGGACCGCCCCCGCCGTTACGGATTCGCGCATCGGCCGCATCGGCCTGGGCCAGCGCCTGCTCGCCGCAGACAGTAACGAAGCAATTCAGCGTCCGGGCATCGGCAATGCGCTGCAGCGCCGCCTCGGTCAACTCGCGGCTGGTAACCTCGCCCCCGGCCAGTGCCGCACCCAGTTCGACGATCGATTTATCCAGCACGGACACGCTATTCGATCACCTTCGGTACCAAGTACAGTCCGTCCGCCACCGCAGGCGCGTTGCGTTGAAACTCCTCCCGGCGGTCGGCTTCCGTTACCTCGTCGGCACGCAGAGGCTGCGCGGTATCGACCGGGTGCGCCATCGGCACCACCCCATCGGTGTCGACCGCATTCATCGTTTCCACCAGGCGCAGGATCTCGCTCAGGTTGCGCGCGTACAACGGTACGTCCTGCTCGTCGATCTGCAGACGCGCCAGATGCGCGATATAGGCAACGTCTTCGGGTCCTAGTTCCATCGTCGGGGCGCGGTATTTTCCGGGGGGCGCGACTGTAGCACATTTTTGCCGGACACCGGCCGTGTGCACGCCCGCAAACGGCTACTGACCGCCATGTTTCTTGCTTCGGGCCCGTACCCGTTGCTAGAGTAGCGCAACCATTTTTCCGACCACCTTTTTAGCAGCCACCCGCTCATGCCCCTGAAACGCTTTCGCGGTCTGTTCTCAACCGACCTCTCGATCGACCTTGGCACCGCCAATACGCTCATCTACGTGCGCGGCAAAGGCATAGTACTGAACGAGCCCTCGGTGGTCGCAATTCGCCAAGATCGTGGCCCCGGCGGACCGAAGGCGATCGAGGCCTACGGCACGCAAGCGAAAATGATGGTAGGTCGCACACCGCAGAACATCACCGCGATCCGCCCCATGCGCGACGGCGTAATCGCGGACTTCAACATCACCGAAAAGATGCTGCAGTACTTTATTCGCAAAGTACACGACTCGCGCATCATGCGGCCGAGCCCGCGCGTGCTGGTTTGTGTGCCCTGCGGCGCCACTCAAGTCGAGCGCCGCGCGATTAAGGAATCCGCCGCCGGCGCCGGTGCGCGCACCGTGTATCTGATCGAAGAACCGATGGCGGCGGCAATCGGTGCCGGCATGCCGGTGGACGAGCCGCGCGGGTCGATGGTGCTGGACGTGGGCGGCGGGACATCCGAGGTGGCGGTGATATCGCTTAACGGCATCGTGTATTCCGCCTCGGTGCGCATCGGCGGGGACAAATTCGACGAGGCGATCACCAGTTTCGTCCGGCGCAACTACGGCATTCTTATCGGCGAGGCCACCGCGGAGCGTATCAAGTTCGAGGTAGGGTCGGCCTATCCCGGCAAGGAGCTTCACGAAGTCGAAGTCAAGGGCCGCAACCTTTCCGAGGGTGTGCCGCGCAGCTTCACGTTGAACAGCAACGAAATTCTCGAGGCGTTGCAGGAACCGCTGTACGGAATCGTCAGCGCCGTAAAAACGGCTTTGGAGCAGACCCCGCCGGAACTGGGCGCTGACGTCGCCGACCGAGGCATAGTTCTCACCGGTGGTGGCGCGAATCTGCGCGACCTGGATCGCCTGTTGATGGAGGAGACGGGTTTGCCGGTGGTTGTCGCTGAAGATCCGATGACCTGCGTCACGCGCGGCGGCGGACGCGTTCTGGAACTGATCGACGAGCACGGCGGCGAATTCTTCACCATCGAGTGAGTGGCTAGCGCGCATATTTCACGAAGGATTCGCTTCTCAGGATAAATCTGGCTATGTAGATTGGGCGATCGACCGCCGAGTAATAGCCCGACTATTGCTCTAGGTCGATCGTTCGATATACGGCGCCAGATTTTTCCTGAAAGTGAATAGGTACGACGTGTACACGGACAATATCGCGTAAAGATATCCTTTAACAGGTTGATTTGATTTACAAACGTATGGGACATACTGCCGCCTTCGTGAAATTTGCGGGCTACGCGCGGTACTGATGTAAGCAGCTATCGCGCGGTTTGCCGGAGCTACTGGGCGCGGTTGCGCAGCTTCTCTGTAACCGACTATGCAACCACTTTTCCAACAAGCAACCGGGATCACCCTGCGCCTCGTGCTGCTCGGAGCGTTGTCGGTCTCCATCATGACCCTGGATCACCGTTTCGATCACATGCATTTCGTGCGCGAGCAGATCAGTCTGCTGATCTATCCGCTTCAGATACTGGTCGACCTGCCGGCCCGCCTCGGCACCTGGGGAGCCAGCGCGATCAGCTCACAAAGAACGCTGCTGGACGAAAACGAACGCCTGCGCAGCGAGGGCACTTTGATGCGGGCGCAACTGCAGAAACTGGCGGCGCTGGAAACCGAGAATGCGCGCCTGCGCGACCTGCTCGGCTCTTCGTCCAAAGTGGGCGATTCGGTGCTGGTTGCGGCATTGCTCGCGGTTGACCTCGATCCCTATCGCCAGCAGGTGCTCATCAACAAAGGCGCCCGCCACAACGTCTATACGGGACAACCGGTCATCGACGCCAGCGGCGTAATGGGACAAATCATTCATACGGGCACGTTTACATCGACCGCGCTGCTGATTTCCGACCCGAGTCATGCGCTGCCGGTGCAGGTGGACCGCACCGGATTACGCACCATCGTGACCGGCACCGGCAATCCGAACCGGCTGGAATTGCGCTTTATCCCGACCACCGCGGACATCGAGGTCGACGATACCGTATTCACTTCCGGCCTGGGCGGGCGATTCCCGCCCAACTACCCGGTGGCGATAGTCTCGTCCGTGGAGCGGCCACGGGGGCAGGCGTTCGCGCGGGTGTTCGCCACCCCCACCGCCCGTATCGATCGCAGTCGCGAAGTGCTGCTGGTCTGGCACCAGACAGAACCCCTGCAAAGTGAATAGCTGGCTGCGTTACTGGGTTATCCCGGCCAGTTTCGCCATGGCGCTGATGCTCACCATGTTGCCGTTGCCGGCCTGGGCGCAACCTTACCGCCCGGACTGGGTGGCACTGGTGGCGTTGTACTGGGTACTCGCCCTGCCGCGGGTGTTCGGTATCGGCCTGTCGTGGTGCTGCGGCCTGCTGGTCGACGTCGCACAGGGCGCACTGCTCGGCCAGCACGCACTGGGAATGGCGGTGATCGGGTATTTCGCCCATCGCTTTCACCAGCGAATTCGCGTTTACCCGCTCGCTCAACAGAGCTTGCTGGTGCTGGTGCTGCTGTGCGTGAAACTCACCATCGTGCTGTGGATTAACGGCATTACCGGGCATGCGCCGGATAATATGCTGCTGTATTACGCGCCGGCCTTGATCGGCATGCTGCTCTGGCCATGGATTTTCACGCTGCTGCGCGACGTGCGCAGGCGCCAGAAGCTGCGCTAGTCCCCTCCCCGAATTTGTCTACACTGAGCAGAACGCCACGAACAGGGCGACGAACATGATCCAGGCCATGACCTTCAACGTGGTGCGCATATACAAACGCTTGTTGTTATCGGGCATCGCCAGGTACTGCTGTGTCAGGGGACTTAGACGCGCTTTGTAACTCTTGATGGCATTGCCCGTCTACATCTTCCCCGATCCCGGCACACATCCCGCGGTGCGCCGACTTGCCACCGCGCTGTCGCTGCCGACTTTGCCGCCGGGCCATACCCACAACGGCCTGGTGCTGGAGTATCAACTCGAGAGGCTGCAGATTCGCTCTCTGGCGCGCCGCGAAAAGCCTTGGTTTGTGGACTTTGGCAGCGCGCGCAGCAGCTATCGCCGCGCTTTCGGTGGTGGCGTGCGGCAGACCCTCGCGCGCGCGATCGGTATCAGGGGATGCGCGCGACCGCACGTGGTGGATGCAACGGCCGGCTGGGGCCGTGATGCGTTCGTGCTCGCAAGCCTGGGTTGTGCGGTGGATTTGATCGAGCGGCATCCGCTCGTCGCCGAACTGCTCGCCGACGGGTTGCGCCGCGCTGCGGAGAGTGCCCACCTTGCACAAATTGTGCAACGCATGCGCTTGTATCGCTGCGATGCGAAGGACTACCTGAAAGGGCTCACGGGCAATGCCCTGCCTGACGCGGTTTTTCTCGACCCCATGTATCCGCACAAGGGCAAAACCGCTGCTGTAAAAAAAGATCTGCGCCTGTTGCGCGAACTGCTGGGTGACCCCGTAAACGATACGCAGTTGCTCGAGGTTGCCTGCGCCCGCGCGCGCGCGCGAGTCGTAGTGAAACGCCCCAAGTCCGCAGCCCCGTTGCTGGGGCGGGCGCCGGATGCGCAGGTCGCCAGCGCCAACACGCGCTATGACGTCTACTTCACCGCATTGGGGACACTCCCCAACGAACCACAATGAACCAATGAATAATTTGATCGAACTTACCTCGGGTGACATCACCAGGCTGGACGTCGACGCCATCGTCAATGCCGCGAACAATTCGCTGCTGGGCGGTGGCGGTGTCGACGGCGCCATCCACCGCGCCGCAGGCCCGGAGCTGCTGGCGGAATGCCGTACGCTGGGCGGTTGCGAAACCGGCACAGCAAAAATTACCAAAGGCTACGCGCTGCCGGCCCGTCACGTGATTCACACCGTAGGGCCGGTTTGGCACGGTGGCAACGGCGGCGAGCAGGAACTGCTTGCTTCCTGTTATCGGCAAAGCCTGCTGCTCGCCAAACAGCACGCGTTGCGCACCGTCGCTTTTCCAGCGATCAGTTGCGGAGTGTACGGTTACCCACTGCAAGCCGCGGCGCAGGTAGCGATCCGCAGCGTGCGCGAATTCGCCACCGACCCCGGCAGCGTCGAAAAAGTTTATCTGGTGTGCTTCGGTGATGAGATGCTGGAGGTTTACCACGGTCTTTTGTGAAAGACCTTAACCCCCGGCCCGGAGGGAGAGGGGGAAAGGCCGCAAAAGTCCTTTTCCCCTCTGGGGAGATAGAGTTGGGATGAGGGGTCTTCTCAGTCGCGAAAATTCTTGAACTGCAACGGCAGGTCGAAATCCTCGCTCTTGAGCATCGTGATCACCGACTGAAGGTCATCGCGTTTCTTACCGTTCACCCGCACCTGATCGCCCTGAATACTGGCCTGCACTTTTATCTTCGCGTCTTTGACCTTTTTCACCAGCTTGCGCGCCAGGTCTTTGTCCACACCCTGGCGTACCACGATGTTCTGATGCACGCGCTGCCCACTGGTTTCGATATCGCCTTCCTGCAGGCAGCCGACATCGATACCGCGCTTGGAAAATTTCTGATACAGCATCGGCTGAATCTGCCTTATCTGGAAGTCAGACTCAGCGTGTAACGTCAACACGGCATCGTCACTCAACTCGACTTTGGCACCGCTGCCCTTGAAATCGTAACGATTAGCGATCTCGCGATTGGTTTGATCGACCGCATTCGTGACTTCGTGCATATCGACTTCGGAAACCACATCGAAACTGGGCATTTATTTCTCCATCGGCTAAGTAAAAAAGAAATCACGCCGCCTTGCCGCAGCATTTTTTGTACTTCTTACCGCTGCCACAGGGGCAGGGCTCGTTGCGCCCGATCTTGGGTTGCTGACGCCGCGCGGTCTCTATCTGCGGAGCCTCGGCGTCCCGGTACAGCCAGACGTCATCGACGAAATCGAACAACGCGCGTTCACGATGCTGATGTCGTTCGTCGCGATCCCGATAGTGCGCAACGAATTCCACCACGCCCGTGGTATCGCCCGCGGCACCCTGCTCGGTCGCGGTTATCTCCAGGCCCAGCCATTCGCAACGCTCCGCCCAGCGGCGTGTCAGTTCGATGTCGATTTCGCCACGCGTATCCTCGACGTGCGAGCTCACCAGAAAATCCATATTCCCCTTGGTGTGAGCCGTGTAACGGGCGCGCATCAACGCTTCGGCGGTTGGGGCCGGCGTTGCGCCGTTGATGTACGGCTCGCAACAGTCAGCCAGCTCAACCCCGGATCCGCATGGACAACTACTCATCGATAAACGTCTCCACTTCGCTCTCCTGCAGGCGCCGGCGCACGACTGATTCACCCTGCGCCAGGGAATCCGCATCCAGCATTACCAGCAGCTGCATTGCGGCTGGTTGCCGGCGAAAATGCCGGCAAGTCAGTTCGTAGCATAACTTTGCGCGCGAGCGTAACACCACGTAGCCAAAAACGGCGACGACCACCGCGGCTGGTGTTTGTCCCAGCGTCCACGTGTAATAGGCCAAAGCGTAGGCAGCCAGCGCCAGAACGAGCAGCGAGTATTTCACGCGCCGCGCGTAGCGCACGATGCCCTGCATACCCATCTCCTGCGAATCGCATATCAATGGCGTGTCTGTGTCTGCGGCACCGCATCGAGCACCAGGTCCAGATGCATGTCCGCCAGCTGCTGGCCAACCATGACGGCGTAGCCTCCGTCGCGTTCCGCACCGCTGTGGCTGAACTCAAACGTGTATTTTCGAAACAAGCGCAGCTGGCCCGCCTTGTCGCGACGCACCCGTATGCTCCGCAACGCGACGGTCTGATCGAGAAACTGCACGCCGCAACTCTGGCATGCCTGTTTCGCGGCACGCACTGCGATTTCACGCGCGCGCCCGCTGTCCCACCAGAACCAGGCAAGCGCGCCGAGAATCAGAATTGGCAGGATCTGGGTCAAGATAAACAGTCGTATCCGCGCCTCATTCGATGGTGCGAATGATACGCCAATCCAGTTGCAGGTTTCGCGCAATCCCTGCGACTGAAGAGCCCTCATCCCTGGCCCCTCTCCCAGAGGGAGAGGGGAAAGTAGACGCACCTCTCCGAGAGGGAGAGGGAAAAAGGTAAACGCCCCTCTCCGCTGGGGGAGAACGGTTGGGATGAGGGGCAGCGCGAAACAGTATAGGATTTCGACTTTACATTATGCAGTCAGGAGCAAGCTATGGAAGAGAAGACACGCACCGAGGTCGAAGCCGCTGTATACCGCCGGATGGTGGAACATTTCCGAACCCGCACCGACGTGCAGAATATCGACCTGATGATCCTGTCGGGCTTCTGTCGCAACTGCCTGTCCAAGTGGTATCGTGCCGCCGCCGCCGAGCGCGGTGTCGAACTGAACTACGACCAGGCCCGTGAAGTGGTTTATGGCATGCCGTTCCCCGAATGGAAAGCACAATACCAGAACGAAGCGCCGGCGGAAAAAATCACGGCGTTCGAGAAAGCCCAGGCCGAGCACCCCACCGACTGAATCCCGGGACCGGCCATGCCACGTAAATCGCGTCGCCGCCCCCGCTTGCCCCGGCGGCACCAGGGACGATCGCCGGGTGTTGTGACCGGTTCCCCTGCGCGGTCTGCAGAGACGCACGGACAAAAGCGGCGCGCGATCGTGTTCACTGTTTCGCTGTTGCTGTTGTCAGTGTATCTGCCCCTGGCGGGCATGATTTACACGGAATCCTGGTATCGCCTGCACTGCGACTGGTATGACCGCTGTCTGGTGCTCGGCGAGCTTGCCGAGCGCAGCATCGCCAACCTGACGAACTTTTTTCTGCATCGCGAAGCGCTGCACGGCCGCTGGAGCCACAAGGAGAGTCTGCATCTCGCCGAGGTGCGCGGTATCTATGATGTTCTCGCCGGCATCGCCGTGCTTGCCGCTCTTGGTCTGGCGTACGGTTACCGCGGCGCTCGGCTGCGCCGCGCATCACTCATCAATATAGCGGTGATTGTGAGCCTGTTACTGTTGCTGCCGGCATTCGGCTATTTTTGGCGCCACGTGTTCCATGAGTTGATGTTCAGCAACGAATTGTGGCGCACCGACCGCAACGACATTACCTGGTACATCACCCCGCGCGTGATGTTCCGCAATGCCATAGTCGCACTGGTTATCGGTGGGGCAGCGGTAAACCTTGCCGTACTGGCCGTCGATACCCGGCTGCGGAAGCGAAAATCCACGCGTCCGAAAATTACCAAACGCTAACGCCGCGTGCCGCAGGAAGCGCTATACTCTCGCGCGTCGAAATCTGGACCAGGTCTTCAAGCCATACAAACCTGATGCTGGAACGCGATACGCTCGCCGACATTGTCGGGACCAAGGCGCCTGAGTCCGTGGTATTCATCGGGCCGGTGGCCAACGCCGCCGCGGACACCTACCGGGCCCGCCACGCCGACGCCGTTATCTCCACTTATGAAGGCGCCGACTCCCTGGAGCAGATTCAAGGCATGCCACGCGTGGACCTCGCCGTGGTTGCGCATGCGCTTGAGATGATGGAAAAACGCCGCGCGCAGAACCTGCTTGCCGCGTTGCGCGACCTCTACAGCAAATGCCTGGTCGTCGCGGTGCGCCTGGGCGACAACTGGCCCGGACTGATCAGCCACTGGCAGGACAACGAGTTGCTGGGCTTCGGCATGCAACAGGTGGCCCGTCACGAGCAGGACGAACGTTTCATCGGCCTGTTTGAGTTCAACATCCAGGACTACAAGGTCAGCCCGGACTGGCTGAGCGCACAGCATTGGGCGCACCCGGAGTTGTGGGACATCTACCGCTGGTAGTTATCGCCCGCTGACGGCGATCGACTGTCGTGGGGCATCGGAAGGACATTATGCCAATCACACGAATCACGGAACTGCGTGGCGACGGCATCGGACCGGAACTCCAGGAGAGCGTGCACTCGATCGCCGCCGCACTGCCCATCGAAACGCAATTCGACTCGATCGACTGGACGCTGGAAAATCGCGAACGCAACGGCGACCAACCCATCGACCAGGCTGAAGCCTCGATGCGCGACACCAAGCTCGCCATCAAGTATCCGACCGTCACCAAGACCCGCAGCCCCAACGCGTTGATCCGCAGACGCTGTGATTTCAGCGTGATTTACCGGCCGGCCATTTCCATCGCCGGCATCGATTCCAATTTCAAAGAAAACGTGAACCTGCACATCGTACGCATCGCCACGGGCGGCACGTACGACGATCCCGGACAGCTGGTGGGTGTCGACGCGGCGGTTTCGCTGCGCCTGGTGGAGCGCGGACCGTGCACGCAGGCGGCGCACTTCGCCTTCGATCTGGCGCGCAAAAAAGGCCTTACATACAAGGGCGAACACTACCGCGTTACGTCCTCGTCCAAGCACACCATTCAGAGAGTCACCGATGGTTTGTTCGAATCGATCGTCAAGGACGTGCACCAGTATTATCCAGACGTCCCACACCAGGTGGAACTGTTTGACGCGCTGCTCGGTAAAATCATCCTCACGCCGCAGGACTACGAGGTCGTGCTGGTACTGAACGAATACGGTGATTTCCTCTCGGACATGGCTTCGGGGCTGGTCGGTAGCCTGGGCACCGGGGCCAGCGGCAATTACTCCTTCGACGGCGACAATCATGTGGACATCGCGATGTTCGACCCGGCGGGCGGCACGGCGCCGGACATCGCCGGGCAGGATTTGTGCAATCCCACCGCGGCGCTGCTGGCGCTGGGCATGCTGCTGGATCACGTCGACCGCTACGACGTGGGGCACGCGTTGCGCATGGCGGTGCTCTCGGCGATTCGCGACCAGGAATGCACGCGCGACCTGGGCGGCAAACTCGGCACGCGTGACTTCACGCAGGTGGTGATAGACCGGCTGCGCGACGAGTTGTCGAAATAGCGCGCGGCAGATCGCATTTCTGTTGCACCGCCGTTACAATGCGCCTGCGCGGATTGAAGTTAAATGTAACAACCTGGCGCTATACGCCTCATTTCGCACGAATTGATCAACCCGAATCCCAAGTCATACGGTCGGCTGCTGCAGCGCAATATCAGTGCGCGCGGGCCAGTCTTTCGAATTCCGATCGCGCGGCAGCGCGAATTCCCTGCGCCCGAGTAACGCGCTGGAAAACCACCGGCGACTGCGTGCTCACACCCCGACCGAACCTGCAAACTGATCCCAACTGCTACCGATGAGTCCACCGTCATGATGAAGGAACTGCAGAGCACCTCCCTGCTGGCGGGCGGCAACGCCCCCTATCTGGAAGCAATGTACGAAGCGTACCTACACGACCCAAACGCTGTAGACGCGCGCTGGCGCACCTATTTCGATACGCTGCCGCGCAGCAACGGCGGCGGCCAGCCCGATATCCCGCACTCGGAAGTCCGCCAGCACTTCTATGATCTCGCGAAGCGTAACGGCAACGGGCACGCCCTGGCGCGCGCGGCCACCGGCATGCCGGATGCCGCCGCCAGGGAACAGCAGGCCAAGCAGATCCGGGTGCTGCAGTTGATCAATGTGTACCGCACGCGCGGCCATCAGCTTGCAAAAATAGATCCTCTGGAGCGCAACAAAGAAGCGCCGGACATCCCCGAACTGGAACTCCGCTACCATGGCGTTCTCACCGAAGCCGATTTCGACAGCGTGTTCCACACCGGTTCTCTGTACGGGCCCGATCACGCCACGCTGAGCCAGATTCTCGACATCATGCAGCGCACCTACTGCGCAAGCGTGGGAGTCGAGTATATGCACATCACCGAAACGGTTGAAAAACGCTGGATCCAGCAGCGCATCGAAGGCGTGCAGGGCAAGCCGGAACTGCCGGCGGAAACGCGCAAGTGGCTGCTGCAACGCCTGACGGCGGCCGAGGGCCTGGAACGCTACCTGCACTCCAAGTACGTCGGCCAGAAGCGCTTCTCGCTGGAGGGCGGCGAAAGCCTGATACCGTTGATGAACGAGTTGATCGACCGCGCCGGCACGCACGGCGCACGCGAGGTGGTGATCGGCATGGCCCACCGTGGACGCCTGAACGTGCTGGTCAACATCGTGGGAAAAACGCCCGGCGAACTTTTCCAGGAATTCGAAGGCAAACACAGCCAGGAACTCGCCTCCGGCGACGTCAAGTACCACATGGGATTCTCTTCCGACGTGCAGACTTCCGGCGGTCACCTGCACATGACCCTGGCGTTCAATCCCTCGCACCTGGAGATCGTGGCGCCGGTGGTGGAAGGCTCGGTACGCGCGCGCCAGGTGCGTCATGGCGACAAGGAAGGTAACACGGTACTGCCGATAGTGATCCACGGTGACGCCGCGTTCGCCGGCCAGGGCGTGGTGATGGAAAACTTCAACATGTCACAGTCACGCGGTTATTCCACCAAGGGCACTGTGCACATCGTCGTCAACAATCAGATAGGTTTCACCACCAGCAATCAGGAAGACCAGCGCTCGACCTATTACTGCACGGACGTGGCAAAAATGGTGAACGCGCCGATCTTCCACGTGAACGGCGACGATCCAGAGGCGGTGCTGTTCGTGACGCAGATGGCGCTCGACTATCGCATGGAATACAACAAGGACGTGGTCATCGACCTGGTTTGTTACCGGCGCCATGGCCATAACGAGGCTGACGAGCCGTCGGCCACCCAACCGATGATGTACAAAATCATCAAGCAGCTGCAAACCACGCGCGAACTCTACGCGGCGAAACTGGAAAGTGAAGGCGTTATCGACGCCGACGAGGCCACTGCCATGAGCCAGCGCATCCGCGACGAACTCGATGCGGGCCAAGGCATCGCTCCAAATGTCATCGATAACCCGGAGTTCAAACTGGAATTCACCGTCGACTGGTCGCCGTATTTCGGTCACCAGTGGAACGACCACTACGACACCCACGTGTCGATCGCGAAACTGCGCGAACTCTGGCAGCATCTCGAGCACCTGCCCGACGGCTTCGAACTGCATCCGCGCGTCAGTAAAATCATGGACGACCGCCGCAAGATGGTAGCGGGTGCCCTGCCGCTGGATTGGGGATTCGCGGAGATCATGGCTTACGCCACGCTGCTGGACGACGGTTTCTCGGTGCGCCTGTCTGGCCAGGACTGTGGCCGCGGGACGTTTTTCCACCGCCACGCCGTGCTGCACAATCAACTGGAAAGCCAGGCCTGGGTCCCGCTGCGCAACGTGCCGGCCAGCGAGGAGGCGGAATTTCTGGTCATCGACTCGGTACTCTCCGAAGAAGCTGTTCTCGGATTCGAGTACGGTTACGCCACCGCGGAACCGAACGCACTGGTGATCTGGGAAGCGCAGTTCGGTGACTTCGCCAACGGCGCGCAGGTCGTGATCGACCAGTTCATCAGTTCCGGTGAAGCCAAATGGGGCCGCTTCTGCGGTCTGGTGATGCTGCTGCCGCACGGGTACGAAGGCCAGGGGCCGGAACACTCCTCGGCGCGCCTGGAACGCTACCTGCAATTGTGCGCCGAACACAACCTTCAGGTGTGCGTGCCGACCACGCCGGCACAGGCGTTTCACATGCTGCGCCGTCAGATGGTGCGCCCGTACCGTAAACCGCTGGTGGTCATGACACCGAAAAGTCTGCTGCGCCACAAGCTGGCCACCAGCACGCTGGAGGATTTGACCGAAGGCACCTTTCAGGCGGTCATCCCCGAAATCGATGACCTGCATCGTAACGAAGTACGCCGCATAGTCATGTGCAGCGGCAAGGTCTACTACGACCTGCTGGAACGCCGCCGCCGCGAGGAGATTCGCGACGTGGCGATTGTGCGCCTGGAACAGCTTTACCCGTTTCCGGAAAACGAGCTCAAGGAGGCGATCGAACGTTACGAAACAATCGACGATTACTGCTGGTGCCAGGAAGAGCCGATGAACCAGGGCAGCTGGTATTCGAGCAATCACCATATGCGCCGCTGCATCGGCGACCTGCCCTTGCGCTACGCCGGACGGCCGCATTCGGCTTCGCCCGCCGTCGGCTATGGCAAACTGCACTCACAACAGCAGAATGCGCTGGTGGAAAGCGCGCTCGGCATCGATTCCAACTAGCCCCTATGTTGCACGACGGCGGCCACTTCTATCTACTATCATCAGTTCATTCGATGTGTTGTGTAACAATTGAGAACAAGTAGCGGGTTGCACTTTGTACCTATTCACTTTACTCCGAACATCCCTGTCCTCCGCCCCTGCGGGGCCAGCTGCTGCTGTTCAAATTGCTCCCGGCAATTTAGTCAGAATCCTGCCCCCCGCAAGAGGACGCAAGCAGC
>JAOTYY010000250.1 GCA_029861595.1 Gammaproteobacteria bacterium | reverse complement strand
AGCCGGGCACCGAGAATCTCACCGCATTTGTCGAGATGGCGCAGGTACGCGCGGCTGTAGTGGGCGCAGGTGTAGCAGTCGCAGCCTTCCTCCAGGGGCCCTGTGTCGTCGCGATAACGTGCATTGCGGATTTTTACCACGCCGGCGGCGGTGTACAGAAAGCCGGTGCGCGCATTGCGGGTCGGCAGCACGCAATCGAACATGTCGATGCCACGGCAGACGGCCTCGACGATGTCGGCGGGCAGCCCGACGCCCATTAGATAGCGCGGCCTGTCCTCGGGCAGGTGCGCGACGGTGGCATCCACGATCGATTCTCGCAACTGCGCGTTTTCGCCTACCGCCAGGCCACCCAGCGCATAGCCGTCAAAACCGATCTCATGCAACGTATGCGCCGAGCTTTGCCGAAGTTCGGGATACACGCCGCCCTGCACGATGCCGAACAATGCGCCGCCTCCGTCATAGGCCTGTTTGCTGCGCGCGGCCCAACGCATCGAGCGCTGCATGGATTCGGCGGCCTGTGTTTCGCTCACCGGGTAGGCCGTGCATTCATCCAGCACCATCACGACGTCGGAACCCAGCGCCTGTTGAATGGCGACGGCGCGCTCGGGATCCAGAAATACGCTCGTCCCGTCCACCGGCGAGCGAAACTCGACGCCGCGCTCTTCAAGCTTGCGCAGGGCCGCCAGGCTGAACACTTGAAAGCCGCCGGAGTCGGTGAGAATCGGCCCGTGCCAGTGCATGAAGTCGTGCAGAGTGCCGTGCTTGCGCACCAGTTCGGTACCCGGCCGCAGCATCAGGTGAAAGGTGTTCCCCAGCAGAATCTGCGCCCCGCTGGCACGCACTTCCTCCGGGGTCATCGCCTTGACCGTGCCATAGGTGCCGACCGGCATGAAGGCCGGGGTATCCACCACGCCGCGCGAGAACTCCAGCCGCCCGCGCCGCGCCTCCCCGTCCCGCGTATCGACGGTAAACTTCATGCGTCCCTGCCCTGCGCGCGATCCAAAAACATCGCGTCACCGTAACTGTAGAACCGGTAGCCCGCTGACAGCGCGTGCTGATACGCCCGCATCACACGTTGGTAGCCGCCGAATGCGCAAACCAGCATCAGCAGCGTCGACTCCGGCAAATGGAAATTGGTCAACAACGCATCGACCGCGCGAAAGGTGTAGCCCGGCCGGATGAACAGATCGGTCTCGCCCTGGAACGGAGCGAGGCGTCCATTCCGCCAGGCCGCTTCCAGTGCCCGCACCACAGTGGTACCAATCGCGACGATCCGCCCGCCCCGATCACGGCTGTTGTTTACCTTGTCGCACACCGCCGCATCCACTAGCAAACGCTCCGCGTGCAGCGTGTGGCGTTCGACATCGCCGTCCGGTAACGGTTTAAATGTACCCGCGCCAACGTGCAGCGTGACAAACGCGGTCCCGATTCCGGACTGCCGCAGCCGATCCAGCAACTGCGCGTCAAAATGCAACCCCGCGGTAGGCGCGGCGACCGCACCATCAACGCGTGCGTAAACAGTCTGGTACCGCTCGGTATCCGCCGCCGTAGGCGCCCGCTTGATGTACGGCGGCAACGGTGTTTCGCCATAAGTCTGCAGAATTTCCATCACCGGCGCGTCGAATCGCACCAGCGCAAACGGTGGTGCACGCTCGACCAGCGATGCGTTCGCCCCGTCCCGCACTATCAGCCGCTGACCGTCGCGCAGGACTTTGCTGCTTCGTACCTGGAACAACGCCGTGTGGGTATCGCGCAGACGCTCGAGAAACAGCTCTACCTTCCCTCCGCTCTCCTTGCGGCACCGCAGCCGTGCCGGTAACACACGGGTGTCGTTGAGCACCATGAGATCGTCTGGTCGAAGGTGATCGAGGAGGTCAGGCAGCTGGCCGTCGACTGGTGTTCCGCCGCCCGGTTTCACTACCAGCAGTCTGGACGCCGTTCGTTCAGCCAGCGGCAACTGTGCAATGCGATCGGCCGGCAGGCTGTAGGCAAAGTCGCTCTTGCGCATGAGGCGCGGATAGTACCATGCCCCTGGCGCCGCTGCGTCGTGCACGTGCCGGCACCTGGTGGTTCTTGCCGGGGAGTGACATTTGCTTTAAGTTACCAGTCCCGTGCCGGGGTGGTGGAATTGGTAGACACGCCAGACTCAAAATCTGGTTCCCGCAAGGGAGTGCCGGTTCAAGTCCGGCCCTCGGTACCAGTCTGATTTGCCGTCTTCGCTTCGAACGTTCCCGGCTCAGTAATCGGGATCCGCTCGAGGCGGTCTCTCAGGCGCTGCGGCCGTACGCTGCGGGCTTGTCCATGTCGGCACCAACGTCCAGCAGGATCTCGGCGGCAACCGCATTGTCGGCGACGGTAGCCGCCCCGAGTGCGCTCATGTTGATCTGGCCATGGCTCGCGTCGATGTCGCCGTCGTAGTGCTTCAGCATCGCTTTGAGCATGTCGGTCGACCGGTTGATGCAGTTGATCAACACGAGCACGTCCACCTTCGCGCCGCGCTTGATGGCGTCCTCAGCCTCATCGATGGACTGGCGTCGAATGGCCGTGTGCAGATCTTCGTACGGATCGCTCGCCGACCACGCCAGAGGGACCAGCAAGGCGAGAATGCACGAGATCAAAATCAGTCTATTCGCCATTTCTCTTTCTCCGCATTCAGCTCAGCTTGTGATTCAACAGCACGATTTCCGAGTACATGATATCCAGTGAGGCGGGTGAGAGCCGGTCGGATATATACCGGCGCGGAACAGGAATCGGCACGCGCTCGCCGCCCGGAGGATCTGCCGACAGAAAGCGTGAGTCCACTGCCAGGACTGAGTTGTCGTCACGCAACAGCAGATTGGCGATCTGCGTGGCGTGCTCTTCGAACAGTCCCGGCCGGCTGAGGTGCAGCACGTCGAGGAACAACACATGATCGCGCTTGCGCTTCGCGGTGATTACCGCGAGACAATCGCCTGCATCCGTGCGAATCAGCGCCGGCCAGAGATCGGCCTGGCGATGGTCGTGAAGCATCTGCTGCTGATGCGCGTCCAACTCCCTCTCGATACTCTTACGATCGGTCAACACCTCGACGCTATTCATCGACGACGCACTCCGCCGCCAAAGCCAGCGGTGCTCGTCCAGCATGCCGAAACCCCAGCGGTCATAGATCGGGTAAGTCCGCCTGGCGATGCTGAGCACCGTGAAAGAAGCCTGCCCGCGGGTGTCCAGCATCTCCTTGTGCAGCCGCAATCCCAGACTGCCACTGCGGTGGTCCTTGCGCAGGTACCAGGAGTTGAGATTGGCGATCAGATGGGGCCGGCCCTCGATAAATCGCTCGGAGTATATCCGGCCGGCGAATCCCACCACTTCGCCGCGTGACACCGCGACGCGTCCATAGTCCGGAGCGTCGGCCGGCATCGCCCAGGGTAGATGAAACAGCTTGTGCCAGCGCTCGACGGGGATCCTGGCGTTCATATAGCGATTGAGAAACACCGCCACTGCGTCGGCGTCGGACTGCAGGGCCGGGCGGACCTGTGCGTTCATGGTCTGGCAAACAGACTTTGCGGCGGCACCCACGCCGCCGCCGGGTGATCGGCCACCAAACGGTTGAGACTCGCGATAAACGCCCAGCCTTCGCGATCGGTGGCGGCGTGATGGGTGTTGATACCGATAATACCTTCATCGGCAGGATCCATCAGCAGCGTTACCAGCTCGCCGGCGGACCTTTTCCAGCCGGCAAACCTGGCGCCACCCTTCCAGCGCAGAACATCGAACTGGCAATCGAAGCAGCGCAGTCCCGGCACCGGTTCCGTGCCGACGCCCTCACCGATACCCGAGATACCCACGAAACCTTGCGCCGCAAGTCCGGGCAGCAGCGAAGGGTGAACACGATTCCAGGGTGGCACCATAATCGGCTTGAAGCGGTCGCCGAACAGCGTTTCGAGGCGTGTTTTTCCACTCTGCATTTCCGCCAGCACCTGCTCCGCCGGACGCAACCCGTCCAGCTCCCAGGCACCCAGAGACTGGCCGCGAGGCGCGTGGTTCACGTGCGCCCAACCGTGCTGGAATACGGCGATACCCGGCGCGCCGGCAACTGTTTCCACCAGGTCCGTTTGCGCGGGTTCGGGAATCACGGCCAGCGCCAGAGGAGCGCCTTCAACGACCTTGAACAGACGCCGCAACATTGGTCCGCTGCGAACGGCGTCGTCGTCCCGCCACCAGAATCGAACTTCTCTACCTTGTTTGTGGCAAACATCCAGCGCGTCGGTCACGCGCCGCTCGAAATATTCGCGGGTATCATCGGTCGGCATCGGAGCCTGCTCTGGCTGACTAAATCTCAGCAATGGAATCGATAGTATGTGAGATAACGAAGCAGCGGGCTATGGCTGCAAAGGAGAACAGCCTCTCTCCCAGCATTGTCGAGCATGTTTGGCACTTCCGCCAGCGGCCGGGCTGCTGATTACCCGCGTGGCGCTGGAACGTTAGCGACGCGGATGAAAACAGACTAAAGTGCGCAACGCATGACAGAAGCATACGATTACATCATTGCCGGTGCGGGTTCCGCAGGCTGCGTGCTGGCCAACCGGTTGTCGGCGGATCCGACCAACCGCGTGCTGTTGCTGGAGGCCGGCGGCAGGGATATCAATCCCTGGATTCACATACCGGTCGGCTACTTCAAGATCATGCACAACACCGCAACCGACTGGTGCTACGTTACCCACCCCGACCCGGGTATCGCCGGGCGGCAACTGCAATGGCCGCGCGGCAAAGTCCTCGGCGGCAGCAGTTCACTGAACGGTCTGCTGTACGTGCGCGGTCAACGTGAAGACTACGACCGCTGGCGCGAGCTCGGCAACGTCGGCTGGGCTTTCGACGACGTGCTGCCGTATTTCAAGAAATCCGAAGACCAGGAGAACGGCGCCGACGATTATCACGGCGTCGGCGGGCCGCTCAAAGTGTCGAACCTGCGGCTGCGGCGCGAGATAGCCGACCGGTTCATCGCCGCGGCCGAGCAAAGCGGCATCCCGCGCAATCCGGACTATAACGGCGCCAATCAGGAGGGCGTAGCGTACTTTCAGCAAACCGCTTACAAGGGATTTCGATGGAGCACAGCGCGCGCCTTCCTGGCACCGGCGAAAAAACGTGCAAATCTGCGCATCGAAACGCGAGCGCAGGTTACCAGGCTGAGCTTTGCCGGCCGTCGTGCTACCGGCATCGAATACCGTAAAGACGACAGCTTGTGCAGTGCCGATGCGCGCCGTGAAGTGATTCTCTGTGCGGGTACGATCGGCTCTCCGCAGATCCTGCAGTGTTCGGGCATAAGTGACGGGAAGCATCTGCAGTCGCTGGGAATTCCCGTTGTGCATGAGTTGCCCGGTGTCGGGCAAGGCCTGCAGGACCATCTGCAGGTGCGGCTCGTGTATAAAACCAACCAGCGCACCTTGAACGACGAGGTCAACAACCCGCTGCAGAAAATGTGGATCGGGCTTCAATACGTGTTGACGAGAACG
>JAOTYY010000249.1 GCA_029861595.1 Gammaproteobacteria bacterium | reverse complement strand
CGCACAGGATGTGGATTTCGACACCGTGTATGGCCGCGACGAATTGTCGACTGCGCTGCCCCTCGCCGACTATGTGGTGGTGGTGGTCCCCAGCACTACCCAATCACGGGGCATGTTAGGCGCCAGTGAATTTCAGGCGATGAAGCCCACGGCCAGGCTGATCAATCTTGCCCGCGGTGACATTCTGGACGAGACCGCGCTGTGCGCAGCGCTCGCTGACGGCACCATCGCCGGCGCCGCACTGGATGTATTCGCCACCGAGCCATTGCCTGTTACAAGTCCGCTGTGGCACATGCCGAACGTTATAGTATCGCCACACATGTCAGGCGACTTCATCGGTCATCAGCGCGAGGTGGTTGACCTGTTCGTCGACAACCTGAACCGCTACTGCGCCGGGCAGCCATTGCACAACGTGGTGGACAAGGTTGAGGGATTCGTCGTGAACTGAGGCACTTGGCAGTTCATGCGTTCGGGCGCTCCTTGTATACCGGAAGCCCATCGTCGAAATCATACCAGCCAGCCTTGTAGGCCGTGTAGATGTGATCGTCGGCACCACGCCCCGGATCGTCGTCCAGCGTGCCAAAGGGAATAGACACGTATTTCGTCGCTGCGTCCGGGCGCG
This sequence comes from Gammaproteobacteria bacterium, assembly GCA_029861595.1. Classification (GTDB taxonomy): domain Bacteria; phylum Pseudomonadota; class Gammaproteobacteria; order JAHELT01; family JAHELT01; genus JAHELT01. The sequence continues at coordinate 4,885 of JAOTYY010000249.1, read as the reverse complement.
GCATTCCCGATCCGCACACATTGCAGAACGTGTGGGTGAAGTACTCCGCATCGGGAACCTTGTACTTGCGCAACAGTTCCGCGCCCTGCAGGTAGCGCACTCCGCCGGCAACCGTAAAACCATTGGTGGTATGCGCGGCCGCACGCGCCTTGCGGCAACGCGAGCAATGGCAATTGTGCACAAATTCGATTTCACCCGTTACTTCGTACACGGCCTCGCCACACAAACAGCTGCCACGTAACACGCCCGCTTCGCTGGCGCCGTCGCGCTCCAGCTCGAAAACCGGCGCAGCATGTGCCTGCGGCCAGGTTGCGTGCTGAGGAAGATCGTCCGCGATGTTATGCCAGGGCGCTTTCGACGCAACGAATATGTGCCCCACGGGGCGAATCCCTGCATCGTCGTCAAAACAGCCGGCCGGCGCAAAGAACCTGCCGTCGCTGCCCTTGCACGGCACCACCGAGCCGCAGGTGCCACAGAAAGCCCGTTCGAACTGGGGTGACGCGGAGTAGGTGACCAGTGCCCGTTCACCGGCGGTCCAGGCCAGCGAATCGCCTGGCACATCGACGTAGGTGGCGAACGCTGCCGCATGGGCCTTACGGCACATCGTGCAGTGGCAATGGCGCATATCGCCGAACGGTCCGTCCAGTTGCCAACGCAGCGTTGCACATAAGCAGCTTCCGGTCGCCATTACTCGTTCCTCGTTTCCCATTAACCCAACGATCGGCGGCTATCATAGCGTCAAACAGTTTATGCATGCACTGCCGCCCCGTCCTGACAAGGCAAGCCTAGAATCCAGTGCGGCTGACAGCGGCTCAAGCAGCTCCCCACGCTGTGCTGATAGCCCATTTTTCGCACCGCTGCCGAGCCGCCGTAAAATGAATCGACACCGGGCGTCGCACTGCGTGGCCTCGCCGGCAGCCGGCTGGCGTATAATGTGACGAAATTCACTTTAATCGCATCGAAACAAGCGAGATCGCGCAAAATCTGCCATTGTTTGGTGCGTATCTTGCGAACAATTGACCAGTTGCCCGTGCGTTAGAGCTCTCGGATGCAGAAGACTGTCAACACGTCAATGACTACTGTGGAAATCCCAGTCAGCGGACTGGAGAAAGGCATGTATGTCAGTGGCTTGGACATCCCCTGGCTTAAATCGCCGTTCATGTATCAGGGATTCGAAATCGAATCCAAGGACCAGATTGCCGAGTTGCAGGAAGTATGCAACTACGTGCTGGTTGATGTCCGCAAGAGCACTAACAAGAACACCGAACGCGGCATGGAGACCTACGCGGTCCCGGTGGAGGAGGAGCTGGAGGCGGCCAACGGCATCCGCGATACCACCAAGGCCATGGTGAAACGGCTGTTCCACGAAATCGAACTTGGCAAGGAGCTGGACGGCCACGCGGTGCAGGAAACGGTGCTCGACACGGTGGACAGCGTGCTGCGCAACCCCAATGCGCTGATGCTGCTCAGCCAGATCAAGAACAAAGACGAGTACACCGCCGAACATTCCATGAACGTGAGCATTCTGACGGCTGCGTTCGCCCGCCACCTGAAGATGCCACGCAAGCATATCGACGAATTGGCTTTCTGCGGCCTGCTCCATGACGTGGGCAAGATTCGGGTACCGGACACGGTTCTCAACAAGGAAACCAAGTTCACCAAGACCGAATTGGCGGTGATGCGCAAGCACACCAGTCACGGCCGCCAGATTCTGCTCGCCAGCAACGGCATTTTGATGCCGGCCCTGGATGTCGCCTTCAGCCATCACGAACGCCTGGATGGGCAGGGTTACCCTCGTGGTCTGCCCAAGGAACACATTCCACAGTATGCGAAAGTGGTGGCGCTGGCCGATGCCTACGATGCGATGACCAGTACCCGCTGCTATGAAGCTGCTCGCTCACCGTTCGAAGCGCTGACCATTATCTTTGATAATCGTGGCACGCAGTTCGACACCAAGCTGGCGGAATTGTTTATCGAGTTCGTCGGCGTATATCCGGCAGGCAGTATCGTTGAAATGAGCAACGGCGAGGTGGGCATCGTGCTGTCGGCGCATCCGACGCAGAAGCTCAAACCACGCATTATCGTCGTGCGCGATCCGCAGAAACAAGCATGCACGGAACGTGTGATCGATTTGCGCTGGGACGATTCCGATTTTGCCGGCAACAAGTGTGGTATCAAACAAACTCATCCCGACGGCAGTTTCGGTGTCCACTTGCATGAGTACATGAACAAAGGCCTGCGCATCGATATGCCCGGCAGCTCAGAGGCCGTCGCCTGAGCAAACCGCTCGACGCGGGCGATCCAATTCCCCTCCTTTTCGAACCATCGCCGCCCGCGAAATGGTATCGCCCATCACGGCGCATGTACTAGTCTGCTCGATGCAGACAGCATAGGATTTTGGCAAACGGCGTTCGACATGGTCGACACAATAAACGAGGGCAATTCACTCACCGCCGGCGCGTCTGCCTACCGCCGCGGACTACTCCTGGTACTGATGGCCGGCGTCTGCTGGTCGACGATGGGGCTGGGTATTCGCCTGATGGAAGCGGCCAACGTCTGGCAAATCCTTTTCTACAGATCCTGCGCCCTGGTACCGTTCCTGTTCCTGATTATCGGCGTTCGCTCACGCGGCCGGCCGATGCACGTGATTCGCAGGGCTGGTGTTGCCGGCGCAGCAGGCGGTTTGAGCCTGGTGCTTGCGTTCGCCGGCGGCATCTTCGCAATCCAGGCGACCACCGTCGCCAATGCCATGTTCCTGTTTGCTTCCGCACCGTTTTTCGCCGCGCTGTTCGGACACCTGTTACTGGGCGAAAGAGTGCGCAACGCCACCTGGGTTTCAATGGCAGCGGCATCACTGGGAATGGCGATCATGGTAGCTGAGGGTGTCTCTCTCGGGCACGCTGCCGGCAACGCGGCGGCAATTCTCTCGGCATTGGGATTCGCAGCGTTTACCATCGCCCTGCGCTGGCGGAAGCTCGAGGACATGCTGCCGGCAGTTTTGTTTTCGGGTGTGTTTGCGGTGGCAATCGCGGGTGCGGTGTGCTGGATATCCGGTTACCCCCTGGCCATCCCTACGCGCGATATATACATAGCGTTGGCGATGGGCGTCCTGCAACTCGGCGCCGGGCTGTTTTTGTACACGATTGGCTCGAAATCGGTACCGGCCGTGGAACTGGCACTGATGTCGATGACGGAGGTTGTGCTGGGGCCGTTATGGGTGTGGATCTTTCTCGGTGAAACGGCGGACGCGCTGACACTGTTCGGCGGTGCCATACTGTTGGCCGCCATCGCCGGCAACGCCCTGTCCGGTTTGCAGCGCAAACCCACACCGGTAATGTAGATGCAATTCCGGACTGCTGGTCGATCGCGCAGTCAGCTGACACAAACGATAGAAAACGTGACGGTGCTCGACAGCATCTCGACAGTCCGTGGACTAAGACGGGTGTGCCGTGAGCAACTCGCTGTTCGGCCCAAGAAGTAGTGTTGCCGTGGTCGCTTCCGATCGAGCGGCAAAGCAGCCAAAAGGTCGCGGTTCGTATGTCAGTTTTTCTTACATCCACGCGACCGCGGGAAGCTAAATGTCTATGCTTTTGAACACGTCCGTGCTGGCACCGGCGCGCGCTTTGCGTTTGGGTTGCGCCGCGTCTCGATGGTTTTCGTCGGCGCTCTGATGGACGTCCGTACGAGCATCGGCTGCAGGCCGAACTCGGGCATTGCCGGCATCGGCACTCACGTATACGTCCGTTTTACCATCGGTGCGGGCACTGCGAGCCGGGCGATCGACCGGCTCGCCCGGATCCCGGCGTTTGCGTTTATCAGAACTGGCGTCAGCCGGCGGATTGCGAGTCGGTCGGATTCCCCGGCTCACGGAATCGCCGCGTCTGGGGGAATCGGCCAAGCGGCTCGGCGGCAAGTTCGGCTCGTTGAGCACCGGCCGATGCCTGATCGGTAGCGGATTGTCGGCGGCCGCCAGACTGTCGCGAATCTGTGCCAGCAGCTTGTTCGCCGTTTCGGCACTCGCGACAAGTGTTCGTTGCGTGGGGCCCAGCGACACCACAAGAACGGTAAGCAGCACACAAACCAGCAGCAGAAGTGCAACAAGCGACAGCATCGCAAGGCCCATTCCGGTTTGAAAAAAAGCCAGGCCTTGCTGAATCACAGCATCAGTATTTTGCATAATGTCTTCCGATTTGTGAGCGGATTCGCCGATCACGCATTGGCACGAATACGGTTTCGATCATCGCACTGTTCGATTGGTTGCCGCAACGCGATGACGCGGGTCAATAGCCAATCTGCTTCGGTGCGCCCTGCCCATTGCGTATAATTTTTCGACGTTTTCCCCAATCCATAAAACGAGTCAGGTCAATCGCTTCGGCAGGAAATTCAAAGTACGCCGTGTGACTGACAAACGCCGTGTTGTACCAATAATGCAATTTCGATGCCGGTGGCTCGTTGTTAACCGCTGGCGGACTTTCCGGCACAACGTCCGGTGTATGTAACCCCACACAATCAGTTTGACCTCGGGGTGTTATAGCCGGAAGGTTTGCAGGATTTTGCGATGCAGCCAGTTTCGTTGCGACCATTTCGCAGCACCTGCCTTGACATGCAACGACAGCGCGTGACGCAGCCACTCAAAATAGTTGTGCGAGCTGTAGTGCGGCAGGTGATCGTGAATCACGACCACGCTGCCGGCGCGTCGACTTCGAGCGACACCGCGTCGTCCAGCGGTATAGCTTGCGATCTGCTGACGGGCGTTCCGGGAGGATTGCTGATTAACGCCGTGGATCGCGGCACACATCTACACATCGTGCTCGCTTAGACGCCGCTCGCCACTGCGCCTGTCCGACGCGGTGGAGCGACGTTCGCGAAGCACGGCGTCGTCATC
>JAOTYY010000044.1 GCA_029861595.1 Gammaproteobacteria bacterium | reverse complement strand
TCCACATATAGATCTGCTGCTCCCTTCTGGGCATCATTAATCGCCCTGCATGATTGTCGAGTAAAATCATATTGTTAACCCGATGACAGGGGAGCCGTTAGATATTCGTTGGTAAACCGTCGGCAATCGGTCCGTACATGGGCACCGCAACAGGGTTGAAATAGTGCTCCAGCCCGGACCCTGATAGCCTGGCGCTTGTCAGTCCGGATAAGGCAAACTGGGGTGATGCGACGAGTTGAGGAGCAGCACCCCGAAATTGGGAGGTTCAGTGATGAAAATCAATCCTAATTATCGGGCTCTAACGCTAGCGCGGTTCTTCTTCGGTACTTTGCTCATTTTGAAATCCGCCACCCCGGCCCTGGCGGATGAAGTGACCATTAAGCATCAGGGCCTGACCTTGAATGGGGAGTTGCGAGTCGCTGATAACCGGGGCTTGTCCGCCGGCGCGGTGTTGCTGGTGCACGGCCACCTGCAACACAACCGGATGGAGATCATAGAGAGCACACAGAACCTGCTCTTTGAAAACGGCATTAACAGCCTGGCCATCAATCTGAGCTACGGCATAGATAATCGTCACGGGCAATACGACTGTATGTCTCCCCACCGCTACACTTATGCTAGTCTGATCAGCGAAATTGTTGCTTGGGTAGATTGGCTTGAGCCAAGAACGAAGTCCATCGTGCTGCTCGGGCACTCGCTAGCCGCCAACTGGGTGATGGCCGCAACGACTCAGGCGAATAATACGCTGATTAACGGCGTGGTTCTCATGGCACCTAATACTTCGGGATATGCAATTCAAACCTCCGCGTACGAGACGCGCTACAAAGTGTCTTTGCCGCCGCTGTTGACAAAGGCCAAAGACCTGGTGGACGAAGGAAAAGGGGAGCACCTTCTGGAGCTCGACGTGCTGTTGTGTCCGAGAACCAAAGTTAGTGCAGCAAGCTTCTACGATTTCTTTCGCGACAACCCGGTCAGAAACGACCTTATACGATTTCTACAACAGAGCGGAGCACCGGTCCTCGTGGTTGCAGCGAGCGCCGATGAACGGCAACCTAATGTGGCGGCGTATGTGCGTGGCGCTGTCGACGGTCAGAGAATCCGTTTATTTGTGGTCGAAAACGCAGGCCATTTCTTCAGGGATCTAAATCTCGAGGACGCGATAGATGAGATCGTTCCATTTGTCGAGGAGGTCGCAAATCAGCCGGATTGATTCAGCCATTCTTTGACATGGCTACCAGCCCCGGGCGCCGGCTTTTCCCAGGCCCTCAAAGATAGCTTCGCGCACGCTGAGATTCTTGAACTGCCAGCGGTTCCGAATGCGGTCTAGGCTAAACCGGCCTAGGCCGCTGTTCTCATACAAAGTTTCCAGCTGGCGCAGCCGGGTCTTCGCTTGCATCGCCTCGTACCCCTGTCCATGCACGGCTGTCTGCATGATCAAGGGCGCCGGGTCCTGAGGATCGAGCTCGATCGCACGCTGGAACGCATCCGCGGCCTCGGGGTAGCGACCAAGCGAAAACAACGCCCGCCCCCGCACGGTGAGATAGTATCCCGGATAATGCGGATCGAAGCGCATAGCCGTTTCGACGTATGGCAGAGCATCTCGAGGCCGATCGGAAAAGACCAGTACGTCAGCAAGGACAATGTACCCAAGAGGATCGTTGCGATCGAGCGCGATGGCCTCTCGCGCCTCCCCGATTGCTTCATCGAAGCGCCTGGAATAGAGCAACATCTCGGCCCTTACACGATACATCAACGGACTGGGATTTGTGCGTGCATGTGAAAGGTGCTCGTCCGCCTTTTGCCAGAAAGCCATCGGCCATCCCGTTCCCGCGTGCAGATCCGCCTTCCAGCCTTCCCAGTACGTCGCCGCAAGCGCAGCGTGCGCATTGGCGTACTCAGAGTCAATCTCCAGCGCTTTCTCGAAGTGTGTTACGGCGAATTCGAAGTCCTCCCGGGTGAGTCGCCGAAAATATTCCATTCCTCGCAAAAACTCGTCATAGGCCTTCGGGTCAAGCGAACTAGCTCCGATTGCGGCATCTGCGCTAGCGTTTTGCAATTGCACGGCCAGGGTAGCCGACACGCGGCGCGTTATGTTGTCTTGAAGGGCGAACACGTCCTTCATCCTCCCATCGTAACGTTCCGACCAGATCTGCTGCCCACTCCGGCTGTCGGTCAGTCCGATATTCACCCTGACCTGGTCACCAAGCCGCCTTACGCTTCCGGACAGTAAGTACCGCACGCCGAGCTTGTCGGAGATTTCATAAGGGCTCAAATCCGTTTTTCGGTAGCGAAAACTCGAGTTGCGGGAAATCACCAGCATCTCGGATACTTTTGACAGGTCGGTTATCAGGTCGTCGGTCAAGCCATCGCTGAAGTAGTCCTGCGACGGGTCGCCGCTGATATTCTCGAGCGGTAACACCGCGATTGATGGTTTGACCTCCTGCGGTAGCTGGACCTGGCCCTGGTCAATCCACTCTGCATCTTTGCGCGATTCGAAGTAGAGATAAACACCCAGTGACAGCAGACATAACGCCGAAGCGCCAATTCCGTAGGCCCAGAAACCCGGTTTTTTTACCTTTCTGGGTCCGTCTAACTGTGGCGTAAGCAGCACTTGATAAGCGTGGACCGGCGTAGCGATGTTCTTCACCTGCTGCTCGCCAAGGTAACGGTAATCGATGGGCAACTTGCTGCCCAACGCATCGAATACCGCGCGGGAGATACATATACCGCCAGGCTCGGCCAGGCTTTCCAGACGGGCAGCGACGTTCACGCCGTCTCCGTATATCTCACCGCGGTCTATTAGCACGTCGCCCAGGTTTATTCCTACCCGAAACAACACCTTGGCCGTTTTAGGACGCAACGTGTTTCGAGACAGCAGTGCACGCTGGATCTGAAGCGCACACTCCATCGCTCTCAGCGCTGTGGGAAAGTCCGCTAGGACGGCGTCGCCGGCAAGATGCATCACCGTTCCGCCGTTGCGCACTATGGAATCGGTCATGAAATCCATGTATTCACTCACCACCCGATGAGTGCCTTCCTCATCCTCACCCATAAGGCGACTGTAACCGCTTATGTCGGCGTAGAAGATCGCGGCTAGCTTACGATCCAGATGCGCTGCCTTAGGTTCCTCCCCTTGTTGCCTGCGGCTAACTGCAGCTATGAGGCGGTAGCCCACGCGCGGAATGGTTTCGATGATCTGAGGATCACGGGGATCGTCTTCGAATGCTTTGCGTAGCTTGTTTATGGTGTTCGTTATGGCGTCGTCGCCGACGATCACGCCTGGCCATACCTCTGCCGCTAGCTCTTGCCGCGTGAAGGACTCACCGGGGCGTGAAGCCAACAAAGTCAGCACCTGCATGACTTTGGGTTCCAGTTTCTTAACCTGCTCGCCTCGCATCAGACGCAGCAGGGTGATATGTACCTGCCAGCCAGCGACCTCGAGCTCCCACCCGATCGGTCGGTCAGCGGTCGTTGAGTTCGGTTGCGAGGTGTTCACACTATGCGCCCGGCTCCCACCACTCGGGGCAAGTGTTTCGAACATACCCACTTGCGGCCCAATGGGCAATCATCCGAGCACGATCAGTGAGTAGCGGATCGCGATGGGAGGGCGAGTTGGCGGGACGCAAGCGCCAGAAGCACCCTTATGTTCGGCACGACTGCCATGGGAATAGTATCGGCATAGGGCAAGTTCTGGCCGAACGCGGAAATCCTGTGCTGCAACGCAGCAAGCTCAAACGATTGTCAGCAAAGTCGGCGTTGCTGCCAAAGCATATGACCAGGCGTTGGTCTGCATTGGCCCGGAAGCGGCCAATTGCGAACCGAAAATCTCGAGTGCGACTATCCCAATTTTCTCGCAAGATCCTCCGCTTTGAGATGGGTATATCGACGTAGCATCCGAAGATCCTTGTGCACTGTAACGCATGCTACTTCCATGATATTCAACCCTTTCTCGAATAGCCGGGTGGTGGCTTCGTGGCGTAGATCATGGAAGCGCAGATCTTCCAGACCAGCACGTCGACGAGCCCTGATGTAGGATCGTTTGACCGCTTCAGTGGTAAGACTCGGAAACACCTCGCCGCTGAGACTCCGCGGAAGTGAACGCAAGACGTTGGTGGCGGTGGTCGATAGTGGCACCGTACGCGATTCGCCGTTCTTGGTATCCGGCAGATGCGCAATACGTTGATTGAGGTCGATATTCTCCCAACGCAGGCTCACGAGTTCGCCTTGTCGCATGGCGGTCTCAAGCGCGAGACGTACGACCGGTAACAAGTATGGATTGCGTGCTTCGCGACAGGCATTCAACAGTCGAGTCTCCTCACTCGCTTCTCCGTCACGCGCAGCTTCAAGTCGGCGTTCCCGGGCTTTGGCGTGTGGCGGCAGCTTTATGTCGCGCACCGGATTCTGTACGTGTATACCCCATTCCTTGCGGGCGATCTCGAACAGGTGCGAGATGATCACTAAATCACGTTTGACTGTTGCCGGACACACCTTGCGCAGGCGCTCATCGCGATAACGCGCGATGTCGACGCCACGAATACCGGCAACGATTCGCTGCGTGAGCGAATGCTTTAGCAGGGCACGAACGCGAGCCGCTTCGGGTTCGGCGCCTTTCTTCTGCGGCGTGATCTCTTCAAGGTAGCGTTGGAGCAGTTCGTTGAGCGTAGTCGTCTCCGCTTCGACGCGTGAGACGAAAAGCCCCTGGTCCATTTCATACTCAATTGAACGCGCCCAGGTCTCCGCGGCGGAGCGCGTTGCAAATGTTTTGCTCTGGGTGGGATGACCCTTCTTTCGGACCTGAGCCTGCCACTGGTGAGGACCGCGTTTTCGGAAGTTCGCCACGCTCGCGTCTCGCTTATTCGCGAACGAGTGTGGCAATAGTGTGGCAAATAATCAGTCGGGAACCGTGCCGACGACTGTCGTGGTTTTTAACTGATTGAAAGCAGAGGACTTATTTGGTCGGGGTGAGAGGATTTGAACCTCCGGCCCCTGCCTCCCGAAGACAGTGCTCTACCAGACTGAGCTACACCCCGATATTCGATGCAGTGTTACAGACGCCGGACGCGGAAGTGTACGGGAAGGGGTAGTACAGTTCAATGAAGACTCCATCACACTGTGCGTCTTGCGCATCCGAAAGCTTTCTCTTAGGGTAGGCACGCTCGCGAATAACCCTAGAGATATGGAGCCCCGAACCATGCACGTCAGCCGCCGAATCAAGACTCTCACGCATGCAGTTGCTGTCCTGGTAGTGTTCGTTTTGCAGGCAGGTCAGGCGCAGGCGGGCCTGGTTTCCACGGATATCTTTTTTCAGGATGCCGAAATAGTCGCCAGCGCGCAGCAGAACGTGTTGTCGATGCTCGACACAAAGGTCGTCGCCGATCAGCTGCTTGCCCAGGGGGTTGATCCGGAGAGTGTGAAACAGCGCGTCGCGAATCTCACCGACGCTGAGTTGCTGGAGCTGCAGAACAACCTGGAAACCTTGCCGGCCGGCGGTATCGATGTACTGGCCGCTGCGTTGATCGTGTTTTTCGTGTTGCTGGCTACCGATATTGCCGGATTGACCGACATTTTTCCGTTCGTCAAAAAGGATAAATAGCGTTACGCGCTTCCGCGAGCATGCAAGGTGCTCCGCGGGCGCGATATTGGCGCTCGCGCTGGTCGGCTGCAGTGCGCCGCAGACGCGCGCCCTGAAGGCCGAACCATCGGTGTTGTCAGCCAGCACTGAGATACTCGCCACCCCGTTTTTCCCCCAGACGCGCTATCACTGCGGGCCGGCCGCGCTGGCCACCGTGTTGAAGTTTCGAGATATTGACGTGCTGCCCGACGATCTGGTGGAGGAGGTTTACCTGCCGGGGCGCAAGGGTAGCCTGCAGACCGAAATGATTGCCGCAGCGCGCGGCCGGGGCATGCTGGCCTACCCGCTGGACGATCGTCTCCACGCGCTGCTGCGCGAAATCGACGCTGGTAATCCGGTGCTGGTGATGCAGAACCTCGGCCTCGACTGGTGGCCGCAATGGCACTACGCGGTCGCAATTGGTTACGACATGGACGCCGGCCATATCGTGCTGCGCTCGGGAACCCGCGAGCGGCACGTGCTCGCGCTGTCCACGTTCGAGCGCACGTGGACACGCGCCGGCCGTTGGGCATTGGTCGTCGCATCCCCGGGTACCGTGCCGGAGACGGCCGATCTCAAGGTGTTTCTGAAAACCGCGCTAGATTTCGAACGTACCGATCAGTTGCCGCAAGCGCGGCGCGCGTACGCGGCGGCGGCCGTGCGTTGGCCGGACAGCGCGCCCACGCAATTGGCGCTCGGCAATGCCGCTTACCGCCTCGGCGCACTCCGCGACGCACTAACGGCGTTCGAGAAGGCTGTCGCGTTGCAACCGCGCAACGCATCGGCGTGGAACAATCTTGCCTGGTCGCTGCATGCCAGTGGGTGCCCGGACGACGCGCGACGCGCGTTGCGGTGCGCGGTTGCACTGCAGCCGCAGGACCCGGAAATCAACCGTTCCTGGAAGGAACTGGGCGAAGTGGCGGCACCGCCGGCGAGCGACGCCGGGCATTGTTCAGTCGCCCGGTGCCCCATCCAGTAAGCGCCACTCCAGGCCATCCGCAGACAGCTGCCTGGTGAGCTGCTCTGCCGCTGCATCCGCCTGTTCGGCCGGTCCGCGCACTGACAATTCCACTTCGCCGTGGCGTTCGGTGCTCGGGAGACTGGACACCTTTACCTGTGTATGAATGGCGAGCAACGTTTTCATGACGGGAATCAGTTCGCTTTCCGGCGCCAGTACTTTGTAACTGTATTCGTGCTTCGCGGTATCGTCTTGGAGGTGCGTGTAATAGGTGTCCAGCACCCATTCCAGCATCGGCCACGCCATGTTGGGAAAGCCGGGCACGAAATGATGATCACCCAGGCTGAAACCCGGTATGCGATTCACCGGATTGGGGATCAAGCGGGCACCCTGCGGGAACTCGACCATTTTCATGCGTTGCGGTGTGGCCCGTTCGGCAAAGCGTTCGCGCAGGATCTGCTCGCCTTCGGGGTGTAACGCCAGGCCGACGTCCGCGGCGCGCGCAACAGCTTCGCGGGTCAGGTCGTCGGGCGTCGCACCGATGCCGCCCGTGCTCAGTACGACATCGTCGCTTGCCAGAGTGGTGCGGAAACGCTCTTCCAGAAGCGCCATGTCGTCGCCGAGGATCTGTGCCCAGGCGAGTTCCAGGCCGCGCGCCGCGAGCATTTCCACGACGCGGCCCAGATGTCGGTCCTGACGTTTGCCACGCAGTAACTCGTCGCCAACGATGATCAAACCGAAACTCATGCCTCCTCCGGGTTTCGTGGAACAGGGTGCAGGAACCAGTCCACCATAGCAGGGTCAGCCAGCACAGCCTCCACGGTTGCAACTGCCTGGTGGCGGGGCAGGGTGGGCGACGCCGTGCCGTTCGATCGGTGCAGCGGCACCGATTGACACCCGCAACTCGGTGAGAGGCTCTTGAGCAGGTAGTCCGCCAAGACCTGATCGCCCGTAAGTAAAACGCTGACATCCGGTTGCGGCCGGCCCTGAATTAAGGACTCCGCTTGTCTTGCCATACCAGTAGATGCCGTTCCACCAGGCGCCGCAATGAGTCCACGTGCGCCGGGCTCGCGTTCAGGGCCGGGATATAGTGGAAGGTCTCGCCGCCGGCGGTTTGAAAACGCTCCCGGTTTTCCATGTCGATCTCTTCCAGCGTCTCCAGGCAGTCCGCGGCGAATCCGGGACAGATCACCTCCACGCTGCGCAGTCCGCCCGCCGCCAGCTCCTCAAGCGTAATGTCGAGGTAAGGCTGCAACCAGGGCTCGCGGCCGAAGCGCGACTGAAAACACAGGCGCCATTGTGTTTCGTCGAGTCCGAGCAATGCCGCAACGGCGCGCGCCGTGGCTTCACACTCGCGCGGATACGGGTCGCCCGCATCGGCATAGCGCTCCGGGATGCCGTGAAAGGAGAAAATAAGCAACTCGCCGCGTCCCGCGGTTTGCCAGTGCGTTTGCACGGACTCCGCGAGCGCATTCAGATACGCCGGATCGTCGTGATAACCGCGTACCAGCTGCAATGCCGGCATGTTTCGAACGCTGGCGAGGTAACTGGCCAGGCCGTCGAATACCGACGCGGTGGTGGTGGCGGAGTATTGCGGGTATAGCGGCACCACCAGCAGACGATCAACGCCGGCGGCCAGCAGGCGCTCTACGGTATCGGCTATCGATGGATTACCGTAGCGCATTGCCAGTTCCACGGGCGGCGCGTCATCGCCGCCTGTCAACGCTGTCTGCAATGCTTGTTGCAGGGCGCGTGAGTTGCTCAGCAACGGCGAGCCTCCGCTGCTCCATACGCGCGAATAGGCATGTGCGGAACGGCGTGGACGGATGCGCAATATCACGCCGTGCAGCACCAGCCACCAGATCCAGCGTGGTACCTCGATAACCCGCGGATCGACAAGAAACTCCGCCAGATACTTGCGCAGGGCAGACGGCGTGGGTGCGTCGGGCGTGCCCAGATTCACCAGCAGTACCCCGCAGCGTGCCGGTTGTGGACTAGCGGGGGAGGTCACTGTGCAGCTCGGCCGTGGATGTGCCGATCCGCCCCGGTCGCTCTGCATTTGCACAAGCGCCGCACTGGTCAGTCGACCACAACGCGGTCGCGACCGCTGCTCTTGGCGCGGTACAGTGCCTGATCAACCCGCTCCAGCAACTGGCGTGAGGTTTCGCGGCCGCGCATGCTGGTCACGCCAATGGATGCGGTGACGCCGGGCAGCGTCTCGTCAGCCTGACGCCGCACCGGGTTGTGCCGTACGTTGTCTGCCATTCGTTCGGCGACCCGTGTCGCCTGTTCGCAGTCGGCGTTGGGCAACAGCACGAGCATCTCCTCGCCGCCGAACCTCACCGCCATATCCTGATCGCGGATGGTACCGCGTACTGCCGCCGCCACTGCCTGCAGGACCGTGTCCCCCGCCAGGTGGCCGTGCCGGTCGTTGTATTTCTTGAACCGGTCGATATCGAGCATCAGCACGCTGAAAGGCTGCTCGCGGCTCAGGCAGCGGGTCATCTCCAGCGCCAGCGCATCGTTCAGCCAGCGCCGGTTGTAAAGACCGGTAAGCGGATCAACGGTCGCGTACACCTGGTATTCGCGCTGCAGCTGCATCGACTTGTCGACCACGCCGTTGACGCTGCGGATGCGTTCCGATAACAGGATCAGCAGATTGCGGCCGAAGTCGTGGGACGCGTGCACCATCAACCAGACCAGCGTCTCGTCCAGTTCCAACAACAGGCATTCGCAATCGGCGATCACCGTGGCGGACGCCTTGCGCTTGTCCAGCACCGATAATTCACCCACCGCCTCGCCCGCCGCCGGTTTGGCTATCGCCGGCCCATTGGGATCGAGATGAATGCGCAAAACACCTTCGAGGATCAAAAACAGGCTGGCGTTTTCCTGATCGCGCTCGATCAGCGTCTCGTTCGGGCGCAGTTCGCGAAGCGTGCATTCCTCGAGTAGATGGTGCACCACATCGATATCCACCCGGTCGAACAAACGCAGTTGCGAAAGGGTCGACCAGGGTATCTCCCGGGCGGTTTCATGAGACGTTTCTTGCATGTTTTCAAGCTCTTCCTGAAGGCTTTCGCAGGCCCCAGACCGTGTAATTATGCACAGCGCGGCGAGAGTGTGATTTGTGTCACGTTAAGTTAAAGCAAGTATCTCGAATCTACGATAGATTTTCATTATAACTTTATGATTTAGTATGGTTTTATCTAATTGGTTAAAGTTTAACCAGTTTGTAACAATTCCCGACGTTATGAAGTCTCGCGGCTCCACTCCCCCACATTTTCCACAAACTTATCCACAGAATTTGTGGATAACAACTTTTCCCAATCTTGACAACAACTTATGCAAAGCACCGCGCGCCGGGGCGTGCGTCCGAGGTAGCTCAAAGCTACAGTATCGGGATGCCGAAACCCAACACCTCGCGAGGCCCGATTTACCTGCGGACCGCCGTCCCGGCACCCTTGTCCCAGCTGTTCGACTATCTACCGCCGCCCGCACACAATGGTTCGGCGGTACAGCCTGGCGTACGTGTACTGGTGCCGTTCGGACGCAGCAACAAAGTCGCTGTCGTCGTGGCGACGGGCACCGAGCCGGGTGTCGCAGCGGCCCGCGTGCGGCCCGCAATACAACTGCTGGATTCATTGCCTACCGTACCCCGGCCGATCATGCGCCTGGCCCAGTGGGCCGCGGACTATTACGCACATCCTCTGGGCGACGTCATGCACGGCATATTGCCACCGCCCGCGAGACTCGCCAAGCCGCTGCCGTCGCCGTACCCGCACCGTTGGCGCCTTGCCGGCGGCGATGCGGTGGCACCCCAATCCCGTGCTCCTCTGCAATCGCGTCTACTGGAACAGTTGGCCGGCGCGCCAGACGGGCTCGATGCCGACGGACTGGCGGCCTGCGGCGGCGGCTGGCGGCGCGCCCTGGCGGCGCTGGTGGATAAAGGTCTGGTCGAGGTCAGCCGCCACTATGCGCCACCGGCGCGATTCGGGAAAGCGCCCGGTGGTGACCCGCCGGTTACGCCGAACGCCGAGCAGGCCGCGGCTATCGAGGCGATCTGCACATCGCTGGATGAGTTTGGGGTGTTCGCACTGGAAGGTGTAACCGGCAGCGGCAAAACCGAGGTGTACCTGCAGGTCATGCACCAGGTGTTGCAGCGCGGCTGCCAGGTATTGTTGCTGGTACCGGAAATCGGTCTTACGCCGCAACTGGTGGCGCGCGTGCGCAGCCGCTTCCGTTACCCGGTGGCGGTCCTGCACAGCGCGCTGACCGACAGCGAACGCTACCGGGCCTGGTTCGCAGCGCGCGAAGGACACGCGCGGGTGTTGCTGGGCACACGCTCGGCGGTATTCGCGCCGTTACCGGATCTTGGACTGATCATCGTTGACGAGGAACACGACGCATCACTCAAACAGCAGGATGGATTTCGCTATCACGCGCGTGACCTGGCAGTGGTGAGGGCGCAGCACGCAGGCATCCCCGCCGTGCTCGGTTCGGCGACGCCGTCCCTGGAGACCCTGGCGAACGCGCAGCGCGGCCGCTACCGGCATCTGCGTTTGCGGCAGCGCACTGGAAGCGCCAGCTTTCCCGTTCTGAAACTGGTGGATCTGAAGCGCCGCCCGCTGCGCGAGGGATTGTCGGAGCCGCTGCTGGAGGCGGCCCGGACACATCTGGCAAACGACGACCAGGTGCTGATTTTCATCAACCGCCGCGGCTTCGCACCAACTCTGTTGTGCCATGATTGTGCATGGGCAGCCGACTGCCCGCGTTGCGATTCGCGCCTCACCCTGCATCGTGGTAAGAAAAAATTGCAATGCCACCATTGTGGACACTCGACCGCTGTCCCGGCGCAATGTCCGGACTGTGCGAGCGAGGCACTGAGCCCGGTGGGCGAAGGCACTGAACGCATCGAGGCCGCGATGCGTGAACGATTCCCCGGTACACCGGTGCTGCGTATCGACAGAGACAACGTGCGAGGCCGCGACCGGCTGGAACAGGTGCTGGCACAGGTTGCCGCTGCCGAGCCGTGCATTCTGGTGGGCACGCAGATGCTGGCCAAGGGCCATCACTTCCCGCGGGTCACGCTGGTGGGCGTGATCAATGCGGACCGCGGCCTTTATTCGGTGGATTTCCGCGCGCCGGAACAGCTTGCGCAACTGATCGTCCAGGTCGCCGGCCGTGCCGGCCGCGCCGCCAAGCCGGGCGAGGTGCTGATTCAAACCCACAATCCCGAGCATCCGCTGCTGACGCTGCTCATCGACAAAGGCTATCCGGGCTTCAGCGATGCCGCATTGCGGGAACGCCGTGCAGCTGCCTTGCCGCCGTTTGCGCGCATAGCGCTGCTGCGGGCGGAAGCCAACACGGTCGCGCACCCCAGCCGATTTCTGCAGTTTGTTCGCGATACTTATGCCGCGCCGGCAAGCGCTGGCGGCGTGCAGTTGCTGGGGCCAGTGCCCGCACCGATGGAGCGCATGGCGGGACGTTATCGCGCGCAACTGTTGTTACACAGCTCCGCGCGCCGCGCCCTGCACGATTTCTGTAAGACGCTGCGCAGAGATCTGGAGCAACACGCGCAAAGCCGGCGTGTACGCTGGTCACTGGACATAGATCCACAGGACAGTTTGTGAACGTCTCGCCCCTCTTGCCCTGTGGGAGAAAGGCTTTTGTGGTTTGCACGATGCACAGTGCACGTCCGGCGAATTACCGCTAGAATCCGCGGCCATCCGCTCACGGCATCCTGAGACCGCGGGCATGTCGCACTTCTACCTAACGATACAGTGTCACTGAAAAACGAATTACCCGCGTTACTGCAAAGCGCGCTGGACAAGCTGCTCGCCGACGGTGTGTTGCCCGAGGGGCTGAATCCGCGCATCGACGTGACGCAATCCAGAGATCCCGGGCACGGCGATTTCGCCACCAATCTGGCGCTTGCGCTGGCTAAACAGGCGGGGCGTGATCCGCGCGAACTGGCACGCCAGATCAGCTCGGCATTGCCGGCGCACGCGTTGCTCGAAAAAGTTGAAATCGCCGGGCCGGGCTTCATCAATTTTTTTGCCGCGCAGGATGCGCGCTTCAGAATCGTGGGCGAGATTCTCGCCGGCGGGGAACATTACGGCCGTTCCACGCTGGGTGAACGGCGCAAGGTTCAGGTGGAGTTCGTTTCCGCCAACCCGACCGGACCGTTGCACGTCGGCCACGGGCGAGGCGCTGCTTACGGTGCCACTATCGGCAATATTCTCGAAGCGGTCGGGTATGACGTGCAGCGTGAGTACTACGTAAACGACGCCGGGCGGCAAATGGATATTCTTGCGACCAGCACCTGGCTGCGCTACCTGGAACTCGCCGGCGAAGAGTTGCCTTTTCCACGTAACGCTTACCAGGGCGACTACGTATGGGACATCGCCGCAACGTTGCACCGCGAGCGCGGCGACGCCCTGCGCCACTCCGCGCAGACGGTATTCACGGATCTGCCACCGGAGTCCAGCGACCAGGAAGCGCACATCGACGCGTTGATATTGCGTGGTAAACAACTCCTGGGCGCCGACTACGAGGTGATCCACAAGCAAACGCTGGATACTATCCTCGGCGATATCCGTGACGACCTGTCCCACTTTGGTGTCGATTACGACGTCTGGTTCAGCGAGCGCTCACTGACCACCAGTGGCGGCCTGGAACGCGCCATAGCGCAGCTGCGCGAGCGCGGCCACCTATATGAACGCGACGGCGCGACCTGGTTCCGCTCCACCGAATTCGGCGACGAGAAGGACCGCGTGGTTATTCGCGATAACGGCCAGGCCACGTATTTCGCTTCCGACATTGCCTATGTGTTGAACAAACTCGAACGCGGATTCGAGCGCGTTATTTACGTCTGGGGCGCCGATCATCACGGCTATGTCCCGCGCATGAAGGCGGTCGCGCGGGCGCTGGGCGCGGACCCCGAGCAACTGGAATTCCTGATCGTACAGTTTGCCGTGCTGTATCGGCATGGCGACCGTCTGCAGATGTCCACTCGTTCCGGAGAGTTCGTCACGCTGCGACAGTTGCGCAAAGACGTGGGTGCGGATGCGGCACGTTTCTTCTACGTTATGCGCCGCTGCGAGCAACACCTGGACTTTGATCTGGATCTGGCCACTGCACACAAGAACGAGAACCCGATGTTCTATATTCAGTACGCGCACGCGCGCATCTGCAGCGTACTGCGTGAGTGCGAACAGAAGTCATTGCACTATGACGAGGAAGACGGTTTGGCCCACCTGGAATTGCTGGTAGCCGAGCAGGAAACCGCGCTGTTGAGAACGCTGGATCGCTACGCAGGTGTTGTCGAGACGGCGGCGCTGCGCCTGGAGCCTCATCAACTGACGAACTATTTACGTGAGCTGGCGAACGCTTTTCATACTTACTACAACGGGCAGCGACTGCTGGTGGACGACGCGCCGATACGCAATGCCAGGCTTACTCTGGCACGTGCTGCCCGTCAGGTCATGGCTAACGGGCTGCAGTTGCTGGGTGTCAGCGCGCCGGAGTCCATGTGATGCGCGACATGGCCCGTGCCCGCAACCGCGGTCAAGCCATACCGGGTTGGGGAATGCTGCTGATCGGACTCGTTATCGGGTTGTTTATTGCATTCCTGGTCTACCTGGATCGTCTCGGCACCGCTCCCGTTGCACAAAAGCAGAGCGAAGCACCGGAACCGGCGGTCAAGCCGCGTTTCGAGTTCTACAGCATTCTGCCGGAACTGGAAATCGTGGTGCCGGATATTCTCGAGAATGTCGTGCCGGATTCGTCGCCCGCGCGGAGCACTGATACCGCCGACCGCGAGCCCACCTACTATCTGCAGGCTGGTTCGTTTAAAAACGGCGGCGAAGCCGATCGCATGAAAGCGAACCTCGCGCTATTGGGCCTGGACGTTGTGGTGCAATCGGTGACCGTCAACAAAGTGGAGTGGCACCGCGTACGCGTCGGGCCTTTGCACACCGCGCAGGCGTTGCGCCAGGCGCGCGAACGGCTGCGTGAAAACGATATTGAGTTCATGCTCCTGAAAACCGGTGGTTGAACGCGCGATATCCGTCTCAGTTGGTGCAAGTTTTCCGACGGTTCAGGAAAGCGCGCTGCGTCCGATAACGATGTTGATTGCGAACGATTCCCCTCCGGCCGGCGCTGAATCGCAACCCGGCGCCGACGAGACGAATGGATCTGCGGATCAGATCACAACATGTACCAGCGATGTGTTGCGAAATACACGGTTCGATGCAATGGAAAAACTCATGCTGCGAATTTGGGTGAACGGCCTGGTTGTACTGTTGGCGCTGGCAGCATTCACGGCGGTACACGCGCAATCCGGGCAGCAGTACCCAGTCGAGCAACGGCATATCTACTCGATGCCGGGCCAGACGTTACTGGATCTGGTGCGTTCGCTGTTCCCCGAGCAAAAGCAGCACTGGAAAGAAATTACCCAGCAGTTCGTCACCCTCAATCCAAACGTTTTCCAAGACAATCGTACGACTCTGATACAGGGCACCCGCCTGGCTATCCCCACGCAATTGCGCGAGGTTGGTTTTGTTCGCGATCTGCGCGGTAGCGCCTGGGCGATCAACTTTCTCGGTAACCGCCGCACGCTGAAGGTTGGCGACTCGATCCATCTGGCCGACGAGGTGATTACGGGGAAGGACGCAAAAATCAATATCAGTGCTGAGGACGACGCGGAAGTCGCGTTGCGCGCCGACACAACTTTGCGTTTCGTCACCTACGCATACCGCGAACAGGGTGACGGCGAAAGCGTGCTCGAGCTGCTGCGCGGCGGAATGCGCACGATCACTGGCCGTATCGGTCGCGACTCCCCGTCACGTTACCGCCTGGTTACGCGCATGGCGACGATAGGTATACGTGGTACCGAATACGGTGTGCGCTTGTGCCGGCGCAGCGAATGCCCGGTGAGTGAAGGATTGTCGGTGACCGCCGCACCGGGTCTGTACGTTGCCGTTCTGCAGGGCGAAATTGAATTACGCACCCGCCCGGCCAGGCAGACGCTAGCACGCGGAGATTTCTATTACGTAGCGTCGCCCGACGTGCCGGCGCAACGTCTTTATGAAAAGCCTCGTCTGGTGTTTACGCCGGAGGAACTGGCGTCGCTGCAAGAACCGGCATCGGGCACCGCGTTGCTGGTCTCTGCCGCACCGACGGCGGCCGAACCCGCGCCTAAAGTCGCGGGCGTTTCTGCGCTGCTGGGATTGCTGGGTACTGCTTTGCTGTTGCGTGGGCGACGCCGAGTCGCGGCGGCACGCTCCCGACTCACGTGAACATGCTGATCACTTCGCCGAGTTGCGCCTCGGCAGACGCACGCGCCTGTGCACATTGCTCTTCTTCGATACCCAGTTCCATCAACATTCGCTGAGCTCCCGGGGCAATGGTCTGCTCGTCGGCTGTTTCGTGCACCAGAGCGTTCGCGACGCTGACAAGCGTGGCCTCGATAGGATAGTTGCTCGCGGACGACGGGAAATGATGGTAGCGCACAGGTTCGATGACTGCCGCGGGCAGGCGCCAGCTGGTCAGCAACGCGGCACCGAGCTCGCCATGCTCGTAGCCGAGATTGTCGATTTCCACCTGATAGCGTGGCAGTTTCTGCTCGCTGGCCTGCAGAAGTATTTTCTGGACCTGGTCGGGCAGCTTGAGATACAGAACTAAATGCCCGATGTCGTGTAACAGGCCGACCAGATAGAAACGTTCTTCGTTCGGTTCGCCTGCGAGGCTCGCCAGATTGCGAGCAAGCAGGCCGGTGTGCATGGAATGGCGCCAGAACAGGTTCATGTTGATCAGCTCGAAAGGTATCTGACTGAACAACCTCACCACGGTGGTGGCGAGCACCAGATCACGCAACTGGCGTGTACCGACTGTCGCAAGCGCGCGCGGAATCGACTCGACTTTGGCGGGGAATCCATAGAACGCGCTGTTGGCGATGCGCAGCAGGCGCGCCGAGAGGTCCAGGTCGGTGCGAATAACGTTGGCGATATCGTCCAGCGAAGTGTGGGGCTTGTGAATCAAGCTTTCCAACTGGTAGTACACCTCTGGCGGAGAAACCAGCTGCGATACATTTTCGATGAGTTGTTCGGCGTCTCTATGCATCCCGTCACTGACGGTTGGGCCTGCGCTTGTATCGGCCGGCGGTACGTCGGCTTGAGCGACCACGCCGTATTGCGCACAATCTCACAGTAGTGCATTACCCCGTACTTCTCATTCTCTCTGGGAGAGGGGTATTGTTCGATCATTGTTGTTACGCAAAGGTCTCCCTTGTTAGATAAGCCAATCGAGGTCCGCACCGGGGAGCCTAAGCAAGAGAATCGGGCCGCCGCCGAACTCGACTATTCCGGTGCCATCGACTCCTGCATGCTGGTCGACCAGCCGTTGTTGCGGCGCCTGCTGGGCAGGCTGCAGAAACGCGCCGCTTATGGGCAACCGCACGATCGTCTGACCGCGCAACTCGAGAAGACCATCGCACGTTCCGCGGCGCTGCGTGAGCAACGCCGCAATGTCGTGCCGACGCCAGGATTCAGCACCGACCTGCCGGTAGTGAAAGCGCGTGGGGAGATAGCCAATGCGATCGCGGCGCACCAGTGCATCGTCGTGTGTGGCGATACGGGATCCGGAAAAACCACGCAGCTGCCGCAAATCTGCCTTACGCTGGGCCGCGGGGTGGCCGGTTTTATCGGCCACACGCAACCGCGCCGGGTAGCGGCGCGCAGTGTGAGCCAGCGCATTGCAGACGAGTTGGGTGCACCCGCCGCTGTAGGTTTCAAGATCCGTTTCGCCGACACGGTCGGCGAGCAGGCGCATATCAAACTGATGACCGACGGCATTGCGCTGGCCGAACTGAACGGTGATCCGCAATTCCTGCAATACGACACACTGATCATCGACGAAGCGCATGAGCGCAGCCTGAATATTGATTTTCTGCTCGGCTATCTGCAGCGCCTGTTGCCGCAGCGCCCGGATCTGAAACTCATCATTACCTCGGCGACTATCGATCCGCAACGCCTGGCGGCGCACTTCGACGGCGCGCCGGTCGTTTCCGTCGAGGGACGCAGCTTCCCGGTGGAGATACGTTACCGCGAAGCGCAGGCGCGCGATGAGGACGACCAGGACACGGTAGGCGAGATAGCTGACAGCGTTGACGAGTTGTGGCGTGGCGGGCCCGGTGACGTGCTGGTGTTCCTGCCGGGCGAACGCGACATACGCGACGCCGCGGCCGGACTGAACAAACGTTTTCCGGACACGGATATATTGCCGTTGTTTGGGCGCTTGAGCAGTGCCGATCAGCAGCGGATATTCCAGGCTCACCGCAAACGGCGCATCGTGCTGGCCACGAATATCGCCGAGACTTCACTCACGGTGCCGGGTATTACCTATGTGGTCGATACCGGTATGGAGCGTATTTCCCGCTACAACGTGAGCAGCAAAGTGCAGCGTCTGCCGATCGAAAAGATTTCGCAGGCCTCGGCGATTCAACGTGCCGGGCGGTGCGGGCGCCTGGAGCCAGGGGTGTGCGTGCGGTTGTACAGCGAAGCCGATTACCTGGCACGCCCGGCGTTTACCGAAGCGGAGATTCTGCGCACCAATCTGGCGTCGGTGATCCTGCAGATGCGCGCCGCGAAGCTCGGCGACTGCGAAGACTTTCCGTTTGTCGAAGCGCCGCAGAGCCGCTATATCAACGACGGCTACAGGGTGCTGCAGGAACTCGGCGCCCTGGATGAAGATCGCCGCTTGACCAATCTGGGGCGGCAGCTCGCCCGCCTGCCGGTCGACCCGCGCCTGGCACGCATAGTACTGGCCGGACGCCGTTGGGGCTGCCTGCGTGAAATGCTGATCATCGCCGCTGCACTGGCGGTGCAGGATCCGCGTGAACGACCGCTGGACAAGGCTCAGGCTGCCGATCAGGCACACCGCGAGTTCAGCGATCGGCGTTCCGATTTCCTCGCCTTTCTGCGTCTCTGGGAAGCGTACCGGGAGCAGCGGGCGAGTCTCTCACGCAACGGCCTGCGGCGCTGGTGCCGGGAACATTTTGTCTCCCCGTCGCGAATGCGCGAATGGCTGGATGTGCATGCGCAGCTCAGCGATGCCTGCGAGGACATGCAACTGCACTCCAACCGAGGGGAGGCTGGTTACGCGGCCGTGCACAAAGCGTTGCTGAGCGGTTTTATCACCCTGGTGGCGAGACAGGACGAGGACGGTTATCTGGGTGCGCGCAATCGCCGCGTGCACATTTTCCCCGGTTCTGGTCTGCACAAGCGCAAACCCAAATGGCTGCTCGCCGCTGAATATGCCGAGACCTCGCGCGTGTTCGCACGTTGTGTCGCGCAAATCGAGCCGGCCTGGATAGAAACGGTGGCACCGCACCTGTTGAAGCGCAGCCAGCGCAATCCGCGCTGGGATGTCAAACGCGGGCGCGTGGTGGCCGACGAACAGACATCGTTGTACGGGCTGATCGTCAGCAACCGCCGGGTGGTGAACTACGCACCCATCGATCCGCAACTGGCGCGCGAACTGTTTCTCCGCCACGCGCTGGTGCGCGGTGAGTTTCACGACCCGCCCGCTTTCCTGCGCGACAATCTTGCGCTGGAACAGGAAGTCCACGGACTCGAGGAAAAATCGCGTCGGCGTGACATCCTGGTCGACGAGGAAACCCGCCTGCAGCATTACGCGACGCGTCTCGACACGCGTGTGCACGACGCGGCGTCGCTGCGCAAATGGTTGCGCCATGCCGCGCCGGAAACGGTTGCGGGTCTACGCTGGTCGCGGGACGACCTACGGCAGCAGGAGCCGCTGCCGGATGCTACCGCATTGTTCCCCGGCCATCTGACCGTTGGCGCCAATCGCCTCCCACTCAGCTATCGCTTCGAACCCGGTCATCGCGAAGACGGCGTAACCGTCAGCGTTCCGCTCGCGTTGCTGCACGAACTCGATCCCCACACCGGGGAATGGCTGGTGCCGGGCCTGTATCTTGAAAAAGTTACCGCCTTGATCAAGGGCCTGCCCAAACAGCTGCGCAAACGGTTCGTGCCCGCGCCCGATTTCGCCAGGGCTTGCGTGGAGAGTCTGTCCGCCAGCGACGGCTTGTACACCGGCGTCAGCCGCCAGCTGCAGGCAATGACCGGCGTCGAGTGCCCGGTGCAGGAGTTGGTTGCCGTGCAGTTACCGGCGCATCTGCGTCTGCTGTTCCGGGTACTGGACGAGCGAGGCGACACACTCGCCGAGGGTCGGGACCTCGGGGCGCTGCAACAGCAATGCAATGAATCGCCAGCGCCGCTCGACGCTGCCGGGCTGGAGCGCGAAGGCCTGCGCGATTGGGACTTCGGTGAGTTGCCCGAGTATCTGGAATCGGTGCACAACGGTATGACGGTGCGCGTTTATCCAACGCTGGTCGCGGAACAAGGCGGCGTCGCGCTGCGCTGTTTCGCCTCGCCCGGGCGTGCACGCGCGGCGCTGCCGGAGGGGTTGCGCGAGTTGCTCAAACACCGTCTGCACCCCGAGTTGCGCTACCTGCGGCGCAACATTCCGCACCTGGACGAGATGTGTATCTGGTATGTGCGTACCGGAAGCTGCAGACAATTGCGTGAAGACCTGCTCGACGCCGCGCTGGTGCAGGCACTGCTCGCCGGCCGGCCGGTGCCACGTGACCGCGAGGCTTTCGAGGCGATGCTCGACGCGGGCCGCGGTGCGTTGGCCGGAGTGGTGAATGAGCTGGCGGATTCGGCGTGCGAAATCCTGCAGCTCCACCACGAGATCAGCAATCGACTGTCGGGCGAATTGCCGCTCAACCGGGTGGAAGCGGCGCGTGATATACGCGACCAGCTCGAAAACCTCGTG
>JAOTYY010000248.1 GCA_029861595.1 Gammaproteobacteria bacterium | reverse complement strand
GGACTCGCTGCCGGCGAATGATGTGCCGCCTTGCAAAGCCGTGGAGATAGCACAATCATGGCTGTAGCCGTCTCTTCCACGTCACAGGCCCACCGATGCTCGCTGCTCGCGCAGTTGTCTTTTTCGTGCTGACCACCGCGTCACTCGCCGCGCACGGCAGCGGAGAATGGACGCTCAAAAAATCAACGGACGACATACGGATCTACTATCGCACCACCGATGACGGCTACACGGAATTCCGCGGCGTTACCCGAGTGCGCACTTCGCTCAGCGCGCTGGTCGCGCTGTTTTACGACGTGCAATCGATGCCGAATTGGGTGCATCGGATCCTCGAGGCCAGAAAGCTGGAACAGATCGGTGCCCAAGAGGCTTATGCTTACATCGCTATTCGCATGCCCTGGCCATTCAGGAACCGGGACGTCTTGGTGCATTCGACCCTGGAACAGGACCCTCGCACGCTGGCGGTAACAATCCGCGGTGCCAACGTCGGCGGCCGCTTTCCCGAGCGCAGCCAGTACGTGCGTGTGCGCAAAATCCGCTCGCACTGGGCATTTTCACCGCAGGCCGACGGCAGCGTGGAAGTTGCGTTCCAGGGCTACGGTGATGCCGGCGGCAACCTCGATTCCGTGCTGATGCGCTGGGCGATCGATCTGGTATTGTGGGAATCGCCACTGAAGACCCTCCAGGGGCTGCGGCAAATGATCGTTGCACCTGAGTATCAGAACAGCAGTCTCGCGTTCATTCGAGAACCGGATTGACTTGCGCAACCAGAGCCGCAATCACCAGCGTTGCGAGCCCGGGCATGGTCGCTGACTGAACCCCGTCGCGTCGTGGACGGAATTGTCGCGTCTGTCGCTGAAAGGCTCTAAAGACCTAGTTCGGCTTTTTTCCGGGCGCTCCAGGCCTGCGTAATGCGGTCGGCGATCATGGCAATGAAAGCCATGCTCAGGCCGGCGATGAAGCCTTCCCCGACGTTACCGGTATTAAGCGCCAGATATACGGCTTGCCCTAGCCCTCTCGTTCCGACAAGCGCTGCAACAACCAGCATGGCCATGCCGAACATGATGGTCTGATTCAGGCCCATCATGATCTCGGGCAGCGCCAGCGGCAATTGCACGTCGAACAGGATCTGGCGCCTGGTGCAGCCTTGCGCGCGTGCTGCTTCGACGATATGTGCCGGAATGCTCCGAATGCCGTGTTCGGTGTAGCGTATCGCCGGCACGATCGCGTACATCATTATCGCCAGCAACGCGGGGAAATCGCCGACCTGAAAAAACATGATCACCGGAATCAGAAATACGAACAGCGGCATGGTCTGCAGAGTATCGTTGATCGGCCGCAGGATTGCAGACATCCGGTCGCTGCGTGCGGCGCAAACGCCCAGTGCACCGCCGGCCACGAACGATATGAACACGGCCGCGCCGCACAGATACACCGAACGCATGGCAGGTGCCCAAGCGCCGGTGGTCACAATGAATCCCAGACCCAGCACCGCGAGCAGCCCGGTGCGCCAACCGCCAACCTGATACGCCAGCACCGCAGTCACCGCGATGAACGCCGCCCAGGGAATGCCGATGGTCCCGTAGTAGTAAACCAGTCCGAGTGCGATGACGATTACGCTCGCCCGCCAACTCCACCGCCAACCCGCCAGAACCGCCAACAGCGCCACGCCCGCCGAGTAGAACGCGATAAAGGCAGGCGTCAGCTCAAAGCCCCAGGTGAACGGCTTGACCGTGTTTTCCAGACCCACACGCACCGGCAACAGAAAATAAAACAAGGTGTTGTTCTTCAACGCATCGAGGGCGGCACCGTATTCGCGCGTGATGAAGTTCACCACCTGGTTGAGCTGATCGGCAGGGTAGAACCTCCACTCGTCGGGATAGGCGCCCAGCACCGGAACGAAACGCGCCAGCACCACGAACCCGAGCGCAGACCCGAGCGCGATGACAAGAAAACGGTGCCGCGTCAACCATGAAGCGTGCGCGTCGTGTTCCACCGGTCCGCGGTGCGCGAACTCGCGGCTGATGCGATCCATGACCATCGCCAGCAGGGCGATCACGATGCCGGCGAGAAAGCTCTGCCCGAACAGCGCCTTGCGCATCATGCTCAGCACCTCCCAGCCGATGTCCGCGGAACTGCCAATGACCGAGGCGATGATGACCATGGACAAAGCGGCCATGATAGCCTGATTGACCCCGATCATAATGGTGGGCATGGCGGAGGGGATCCTGACCGACCACAGCAGCTGGCGCCGGCTGGCACCCGACATCTTCCCCGACTCGATGATTTCCGGGGCTACCCGCCGCAGTCCGAGAATGACGTTGCGCACCATGGGTGGCACAGCATAGATCGCGCTGGCAATCAGCCCGACGACAGGCCCGAAACCGAACAGAAAAAGAATCGGGATCAGGTAGGCGAACGTCGGAAAGGTCTGCATCAGATCGAGCGTCGGCTGCACGATTCGATCGACCGAACGCCACGTGTACGCGGCGATGCCTATAAACAGCCCGAGACACGCCGACAGCGGCACCGACATCGCAACCAGCGACAAGGTCGCCACGCTCTCCGGCCAGTAGCCCACCACGACCATGTACAGCAGAGCAAGGGCCGAAAACGACGCCAGCCGCCAACCGCCGCCCACATACGCGAGCGTGACTATCACGCTGATCGTTGCCGACCATGGCAGCCATTGCAGCGTGACGCGGATCCCTTCCATCGGCCAGGAAATCAACCACGAGATCGCCCGGAAAAGCCAGCGAAAAACATCGATGAACCAGGTCATGAAGACGTTGACCCAGTCCGCCACCGGAACGATCCAGTCTCTCGGATAATCTACCAGCCAGCGGTAGTCGTCTCTGAGCGCAAGCGTGATCAGGACGATCAATCCGACGATCATCCAGGCAGTCGCGCCGGCCGGCGGCCTCAGCGGGTGTACTCGCGCGCCTATTGCCGCGGGGGACGTACTCATTGAGGTGATTGCCGCTCCAGCTCGCGGCTCGTCAATCAAAGCTTTCGCGAGTTTCCGCACTGGCGAGAGCCGTGACTGCATCCAGTGCAGTGACCTGGCCGATCAACTCGACGCCGTTGCTGACCGCGATGGGACCCGCGCTCCTGGCAAGCTTGGGCAGCAACTCTTCAAGCGTCGCCTCGGCGTGCACGCTCACTTCGCCACTCAAGTCGGCCGCAACGGGCTGCATGAAGTCCTCCGCTTTGATGACTTTTACGCGCGGCACGTCTTTGGTGAATTCGGTGACGTATGCATCGGCCGGACGCATTACCACATCAGCCGGTGTGCCGATCTGCACCACCTCTCCTTCTTTCATAATGGCGATGCGATCGGCAACGCGCAGCGCTTCGAGAAAATCGTGCGTGATGAAAACGATAGTCTTGTGCAGCATCTTCTGCAGGCGCAAAAACTCATCCTGCATCTGCCGGCGGATCAGCGGGTCCAGTGCGCTGAACGGCTCGTCCAGGAACCACACTTCCGGTTCCACCGCCAGGCTGCGCGCAATACCGACCCGCTGCTGCTGGCCGCCCGAAAGCTCACGCGGGAATGCGTTTTCGCGACCCTGCAGCCCGACGAGCTCGACCATCTCCCTGGCGCGTGCGACACGTTGGGATTTGCCTATACCCTGGACCCGCAACGGAAACGCGACGTTTTCGAGAACCGTCTGGTGCGGCAGCAAACCGAAGTTCTGAAACACCATGCCCATCTTGTGACGACGCATGTCGATCAGTTCGGCTTCGGAGACCTGCAACAGGTCGATATCGTCGAACAGGATTTCGCCCACCGTCGGTTCGACCAGGCGCGAGAGACAGCGCACCATCGTCGACTTGCCCGAACCGGACAGGCCCATGATGACGAATATCTCGCCCGCGTGAACGTTGAAACTGACATCGCACGCTGCGCCGATGTGATCGGTTTCGCGCATCCGCGCGTAGATCTCCTGCTTGCGCTCGGCGGCCGACTCGCCGCCCGTGAAAAACTGCTTCGGGTTGTCGCCGTACACTTTCCATACGTTACGGCACGACAGTTTTACCTCACGCGAGCTCTGGGCCGTTTGCGTCATGGTCACTCAGATTGACTGGTTAGAGAGGTGCAGCTCGGAAGCTGATGCTTGCGCGATATGCAAACAGCCGGCGGTACAGGGATGTGCCGCCATAATTCAACGACCCCGAGTCGTTGAATTATGTAGCAAGTCGATAATCGCATTCTCGACGCAGCGCGTTGCAAAAGTCACAGGATGTACTTTTTCGACAAGCACCTGGGCCCGGCTGCTGTTTGATCCGGGATCAATTGGCCATCTTGGCCTTGTCGACCATGGGCTGCCAATGACTCTGGTTGTCCTCGACCCACTTTTTGGTGACGGTCAACGCATCCTGCCCCTGATTGTCCACCAGGTCCATCAACGGCTCCTGAATCTCATTGCTGACCTTGAAGGCTTTCATGAAATTGTAGGCCACGGGCCACTTGCTCTTCGTGCCCGGCCACACCGCTTTGAACACTTTCGGTTTTTCCAGACTGTATTTCTTGAGCAGATCCTGTGGAATGCTCACCCAGCCGGTTTGGGTCGTGGACAACGCCCAGTGCGGCGCCCAGAACATCATCACCAGCGGGCTCTTCTTCTGCACGGCGCTTTTCAGCTCGGCAACCAGGGCGCCCTCACTGCCGGCAGGCACTGGCTCGAACGGCAGGCCCTCACCCTTGATCAACTGCGCGGCGCGATCGCCCCAGTCTGCCGGGTATTCCAGAAAACGCCCGTTCGGCAGCGTCTCTGCGGTGGCGAACTTGTCCGCGCAGTTTAGAAAAGCTTCCCAGGCCGGCAGGCCCGGACACATGCTTTCGACATGCTTCGGATACAGCCAGCCTTCGCCCGCATCCAGTCCCAAGTCGCCAATGTTTTCGACCTTTCCCTCCTGCATCAGCTTCGGAAAGAACTCGCCGAGGTTGTTATCCCAGACCTCCAGACTGCCAGTCAGATTACCGTCCGAGAGACCGGTGGCCGACGGCAGATAGGCGGCGGTCACGTATTCCACGTTGTAACCCATCTTCTTAAGCACTTCGCCGGCGATGTAGCTGGATATGTGTTGACCGGTCCACTCATGCAGTGCGAGTTTGATCGGGTCTTGCGATTCGGGCACGGCTGCGTACGTCGCCTTGAGCCCTGCCATCATGCCGACAAGCAGCAAAGGCGCCGCAGCGACAAGAAGTCCTACTTTCTTCCGGAGCATCTCGTTTCCTCCAAGCTGGCTGGTGTTTGGTTGTGAACGCCTTTTCCGGCCTTTATCGTCCGAGCTTAGTGCTAAAAGAAAGTGTCGTCCATAAAAGACATCCGGCGGGACGTCCGGACCACGAACACGGCAACCGGTCGCCGGGCCACCGATCGGGAACGATTATCCGCCCGCAGCCCCGGGCGTGTGATCGCCACGTGCCGGACCGAGTTTTTCGAGGCAAGCCATGGTCACTCGACCAACGGTTCCGCTTGTAGAACAGACCTTCCCATCTCCTTATTAGTTACGGAACTGGTAACCTGACGGAGCGTTTTCGCC
>JAOTYY010000247.1 GCA_029861595.1 Gammaproteobacteria bacterium | reverse complement strand
GCATGCTTCGTAAGCCAGTGCGCTACGCCAATGCAATGTATTGCCTTACGGAGACCTTTGCGTAATTCCCTCTCCCTCAAGGGAGAAGGTTAGGGTGAGGGTAATCAACGATTGAAATAAATCCCCCTCACCCTGGCCCTCTCCCCGGAGGGGAGAGGGAATAAGGAAACATGGCCCTCTCCCCGGAGGGGAGAGGGAATAAGGAACCCTGATTCTCTCCCCGGACGGGAGAGGATGGCTAACCGGCACGCCGCGCGTCTTCGATCGCCCGCCACACCTTCTCGGGCTTCAGCGGCATGTCGATATTCGTGACACCCGATTCCTTGATGGCGTCGAGAACCGCGTTGACGACTGCCGGTGGCGCACCGCAGCAGCCCGCCTCGCCGGCGCCCTTCACGCCGAGGGGGTTTTTCTCCGTCGGTGCGCCCTCGTAATACTCTATGGCCATGTCGGGGATGTCGCCCGCCCGGGGCAGTGCGTAATCGAGCAATGTAGCGGTAAGCAGCTGCCCGCTGTCGGCGTCGTAGACCGCGTGTTCCAGCAGCGCCTGGCCGATACCCTGGGCGATGCCGCCCATTACCTGGCCGTCACAAAGCAGCGGGTTGACGATCGTCCCGAAATCGTCGACTACCCAGTAACCGACAATCTCGATAATGCCGGTCTGCGGGTCCACCTCCACTTCCGCCGCGTGACAGCCGTTGGGGACGACGATGGCGCTGCGTGCGAATGTGGATCCGGTATTCAGGCAGCCGGGTTGCAGGTCCTCCGGTAGCCGCCCTGGATCCAGGGAAGCAACAGCGACCTCGGGCATGGTGAGCACGTGATTGGTCTGCGGTACCAGGAAACGTCCGTCTTCGAAAGAAACCCTGTCGAGCGGTGTGCCGAACAGGTGCGCGGCAATCGCCTTGCCCTTGTCGATCACCTCATCGGCCGCCTGCGCGACCGCATTGCCGCCAACTTCGAGATTGCGCGAACCGCCGTGGCCACCGCCAATGGGGGTCGCATCGGTATCGCCCTGCACATAGCGGATATCCTCCAGCGGCACACCCAGCCGGGCAGCGAGAATCTGTGGCATCGACGTCTCGTGTCCCATGCCGGTGGACTGACTGCCGACAGCGAGTTCGATCAAGCCATCGGCGGTGAACGTGATACCGGCATATTCATTGGGTGCACCGCCTGTGCACTCCAGGTAGGGCGCGATGGCGAAACCCCGCAGCCGGCCCCGCGCGCGGCTCGCCGCGACACGCTCGGCGAAACCGCCGCGATCGGACATCGCCAGCGTGCGTTCGAACACTTGCGGAAAATCGCCGCAATCCACTTCGAGTCCCATGGGTGTGCGCAAGGGCAGCGCGGCGCGAGGAATCAGGTTCTTGCGCCGCAGCTCCACCGGATCAAAACCGAGCTCGCGTGCGGCAAGCTCGATGACCCGCTCGATCTGGAACGACGCTTCCGGCCGGCCCGCGCCGCGGTAGGGATCGAGCGGCTGGGTGTTGGTGAACACCGCTTTGGCCTGATAGTGCATCGCGCCGATCGCGTAGGGACCACCCTGGGTTCGGGCCGAACCGCCGGTAGGGGTAAACGGACCGACCGTCCAGCAAAAGGCGCCAATGTTGCCGGTTGTCGTCGTGCGCAGGGCGAGAAATGTGCCGTCCGCGCGCAGCGCCAGCTCCACCTTGCTGATCTGCTCGCGGCCGTGGGTGTCGGCGAGGAAGCTCTCGGAGCGAGTATTGATCCATTTGACGGGGCGGCGCAGTTGCCGGGCCGCGTAGAGGATCAGCGCCGGTTCCGGGTACACGCCGTTCTTGACGCCGAAACCCCCGCCGACGTCTGGTGCGATCTGCCGCAGCTTGCGTTTGTCGATACCCAGCACCTGCTCGGCGAAGGTATCGCGGTTGGCATGCACGTTCTGCGTAGCGTTGTAGAGCTCGAAACTGTCGCTGTCCGCGTCGTAGCGCGCGATCGCTCCGCGCGGTTCAATCGGCACCGCGGTTACGCGGTTGTTGGCGATGTCGATGGCGATCACGTGATCGGCCTCGGCAAACGCCGCATCGGTCGCCGCGGCGTCGCCGAGTTCGAAGTCGGCACAGAGGTTGTTCGGGATATCGTCCCACAACTGCGGCGCACCGTCGGCGAGCGCCGCCACCGGATCTACCACAGCCGGCAGCGATTCGTAATCGACCTCGATCAATGCCAGCGCGCTGGCGGCAACCTCCGCGGTTTCGGCAACCACCAGCGCCACCGGCTCGCCTACGAAACGAACCCGATCCATGGCCAGGCAGTGCCGGGGCGGTTCGGCGATGGGCGAACCGTCACGGTTGGTGCGTACCGCAGACTTGGTCGGTATGTGTCCGAAGCCTTCCCTCTGCCAATCCTCGCCGGTGACGATCAGCAGCACACCAGACAGCGCCAAGGCTTCCGACACGTCGATGCTGACGATCCGCGCGTGCGCTTCAGGCGAGCGCAACACCAAGGCATAAACCTGACCTTCCAGCGTGATGTCGTCGACGTAATTACCGCGCCCGGTAAGAAATCGCTGGTCCTCGGTGCGGCTGACCGCGTCACCGATGCCCGGTACCGCCATCACATTTCTCCATCGGTTATCGCGGCCACCGCGCGGGTAGCCATCACACCAACCAGATGTGACCGATACGCGGCCGTAGCATGCAAGTCATCGTTGCATTCCTCCTCGGGAACGCAAAATCCGCTGACCGTCTCCGGTGTAAATTTCCGGTTCAGCGCCGCCTCCAGGTCGCGCATGCGAAACACGCAGGGAGTGGCACCGGTTACGGCGACTCTGACGCCCTGCGATCCGCGGGAAACGAACACGCCGACCACGGCATAGCCCGATGCGGGATCGTCGAACTTCTGATAACAGGCGGCCGCGGCAACGGGGAATTCGACCCGGGTGATCAATTCGCCTTCCTCCAGCGCGGTCTCGAAAAAACCGGTGAAAAAATCGTCGCCGGCGATCCTGCGCCTGTCCGTGTACACCGTGGCGTTCAGGCCCGCAACCGCCGCCGGATAGTCGGCCGCCGGATCATTGTTGGCGATGGAGCCGCCGAGAGTGCCCCGATTGCGCACATGCGGGTCGCCGATGCACCCAGCCAGCTTGGCAAGCGCGGGAATCGCATCGTGTACTTCAGCGGCCGACGCGACTCGAGCGTGGGTGGTCATGGCACCTATGCTTAGGGCGCTGCCAGCGATCGATATTCCCTCCAGGTCGCTGATTCCGGCGAGGTCGATCAGGTCGGAGGGCGTGGCAAGCCGATGCTTCATAACTGGCAGCAGCGTCTGTCCACCGGCGAGAAAACGGCCGTCTTCCGCCTGCTCGAAAGCTTCGATGGCGGCGGTTAACGCTGCGGGGCGTTGATAGCTGAAGTCTTGCATCGGCTCAGCGCTCCATCGCCCGCGCCCCGGCAATTACCGATTTGACGATATTCTGGTAACCGGTGCACCGGCAGAGGTTGCCGGCGAGTCCCTGGCGCACTTCAGGCTCGCTGGGGTTGGGATTGTCGGTGACCAGCGCAACCGACGCCATCACCATGCCGGGTGTGCAGAACCCGCATTGCAGACCGTGATTCTGATGAAACGCCACCTGCATTGGATGCAGACTCCCTGGCGGTGCCAGGCCTTCGATCGTGGTTACCTCGGTACCTTCGGCCTGCAACGCCAGCATCGTGCAGCTTTTTACAGCCAGGCCGTCGAGGTGCACGACACAGGCTCCGCATTGACTGGTGTCGCAACCGACGTGCGTACCGGTCAGGCCCAGGGTCTCCCTGAGGAACTCCACCAGCAGCGTGTTCGCTTCCGCCTGCGCGGACACCGGCTTCCCGTTAACCGTCAAGGTCAATGTGGCCATGGTATTGGTCTTCTGTGTGGATCTGAGTGGCACAAAAGAGCGTACCCTACACACTTGTCCCGGGTTAGAAAAGACAGCGGGGATTATGCCGCCCGCAACTCAGCGTGACCTGGACAATTCCTCCACGGCTGCCACAAGGTCGTTGGGATCGAAGCTTTCTAAATACGCTGGCAACCGGCGAGCCGCGTAGTAAGTCGATGCTCCGCGCTTCTTGTCCTTTTAGCCTGCAGGCGCAAAATAATCCGTCAGCAGCGTCTGCCATTCACGGATGAATTCTGCGTAGGCAGCCTCAGTGAATTCCGCGACAAAGCGTTCGCCGGTCGTCGAGAGTGCGATGTATTTGTACGTCACCTCGATCTTGGTGCTGACAGCGCCCAACTCGGTGCATTTGACGGTGACGACACCCACTTTGTCACCGGGTTCAATTTTGTAGAACTCCACCCGCCAGGTTGCGGGGTCATAGTGCTTCACCACCCAGACTGCGTCGGTACTTCCGTGATCATGTGTTTGCGTGACAAATACGTAGTCTTCGCAAAGCTCGGTCGTGCCCATAACGTTGTCGTAGTCCCATCCGGGTACCCAGTGTTTTTCCCCTTCGGGACTGAACAACGGAAACAGCTCGGCAACGGGTTGCGCCATTTCGAAAGCCTGCGTATGGGTTACGGATGTCATAGTTTTTCTCGCCGCGGCAAGGAACAATCTTGAGTGAAAAAAGAAGTCACACGAACTGCGCTTTCGACAGACCGAGCCATTCCAGAGCAGTGCCGTGCAGCAGCCGTTCGGTAACCGGCTTTACCAGATTCATGCCTCTTATCAAATTGCCAGGTTCGAGTTCCCCGAGCGGGAAGGGATAGTCGGTGCCCAGCGCGATGCGTTCAGGTCCCATCAGATCGAGCAGGTAGCGGAACATCAGGGGATCGTGTACCAGCGAGTCAAGATAGATCCGCTCAAGATAGGTGCGCGGACTGACGGAATTGTCGACGGCGCATAAATCGGGGCGCACGTTGAAGCCGTGCTCGATGCGTCCGATGGTGGCGGGAAACGCGCCGCCACCGTGTGCGAAAGCTACCCGCAGACGGGGAAACTTCTCCAGCACCCCGCCGAATATCATCGAGCAGATAGCGTGTGAGGTTTCCGCGGGCATGCCAACCAGCCACGACAGCCAGTATTTGGTCATTCGATCCGCAACCATCATGTCCCACGGATGCACGAAGACCGCGGCGCCCAGGCTCTGCGCCGCCTCCCACACCGTGAACAGATTCGGATCGGACAGGTTCCGGTCATTGATGTACGAACCGATCTGAATGCCGGCCAGCGACAACTCGCCGATCAAACGCTCCAGTTCGCGAATGGCGAGCTCCGGCGCCTGCATCGGTACCGTGCCCAAACCCACGAAGCGACCGGGATTGTTGCCTGACGACCTCGGCCAGATGGTCGTTGAGGAGCATCGAGAGATCCAGTGTGTGCTCGGGCTTTGCCCAGTAACTGAACATCACCGGAACCGTCGAAAGCACCTGGACGTCAACACCGTGCCGGTCGCATTCGCCAAGCCGCACGTCCGCGTCCCAGCAGTTGCTGTCGACTTCGCGGAAAAACCTGTCATCCTGCATCATCCGTGCGCAGCCGGTCTTGTGATGGTCGAGATGAATGAAGCCACCATACCCGTAGGTTGTTTGAGATCCGGCCAGTCTTTCGGCAGGATGTGGGTGTGGATATCTATGCTGAACACATTCAGTTCCCGTAGTTCACGGCTTGGCGATAACGGTGTTGCCGGTTGCCAGCGCCGTCAACTCTTCACCG
>JAOTYY010000246.1 GCA_029861595.1 Gammaproteobacteria bacterium | reverse complement strand
TCCAGCAACGTGACGCTCGGACCAGAGACGTCAGATGGCGGCGCCGCCATACACCGTTTCATTGATCTGGGTGCCGATGAGTACACCGTCGGCCGTCCGCACCCGATGATCGACCCGCATGTGCGTAACCTTGAACTGCAGAAAAGTTTGCGCGATCCAGCGGTGGCTGCGATCCTGCTGGACATCGTGCTCGGTTACGGTGCACATGCGGATCCGGCCGCCGCGATGCTCGAATCGATTGCAACGGTGCCCGCGAAGCGTCGGCCACCGATAATCGCATCCGTTTGCGGGACCGACGCGGATCCCCAGAATCGCAGTGCGCAAGTGTCGATCCTCCGGCAGCACGACGTGGCGGTGGCGCAGAGCAACGCCGAGGCAGCGCAGTGGGCGCTGCAACTCGTGAGCGGCATCCAGTGACCGGTACCGCCGGTGACGGATCTTACCGCCACGTCCAGCGGGAACCCTGCTAGACGTGCGTTGCGATATACCCGAGCGACTGCTGATCGCCGTGGGCGGCAACGCTATCCACCCGGCCGGCAGCGACGGCACCGTCGATCAGCAACTCGCGATCGCGGCGCACACGGGTGCGTGTCTTTTGCCGATCATGTTGATGGACACGGAACTGATAATTACCCACGGCAACGGACCGGTAGTGGGCAAGATTCTGATGCGTCAGGCGCTTGCTCGAAACGATATTCCGCCGATGAGCATGGACATCTGCGTTGCGCACAGTCAGGGTGGTATTGCCTACATTCTCATGCAGGCGTGCGAGAATACTTTGCGCACGCACGGCAGCCGGCGCCACGTGGTTTGTCTGCTGACGCAAGTGGAAGTGGATCCCGATGATGCTGCTTTCACGGTACCGACCAAGCCGGTGGGGTTTTTTCACACCGAGGACGAGGCACGCGAAATTAGCAATAAGCTGGGTTGGGAAATGCGCGAAGACGCTGGCCGCGGCTGGCGCTATGTGGTCCCGTCACCGCTACCGAAGCATATTGTCGACGTCTCACTGATCGAAACGGTGGCGAAAGAAGGTGCGGTTGTCATTGCCGGCGGGGGCGGCGGCATCCCGGTGGTGCGCGCCCCGGACGGCACGCGGCGCGGTGTGGATGCGGTGATTGACAAAGATTTGAGTTCCGCTCTGCTGGCCAACGTGCT
Organism: Gammaproteobacteria bacterium; assembly: GCA_029861595.1. GTDB lineage: Bacteria > Pseudomonadota > Gammaproteobacteria > JAHELT01 > JAHELT01 > JAHELT01. The sequence goes on along the minus strand of JAOTYY010000246.1, from coordinate 4,507 downwards.
TGGCGTGAAAGTCCTGATGATATTGACGGGCGTGGCAAACGTCTGTGTGAACTACGCCACGCCCGAGCAGCGTGGCTTGCGCCACATCACGCTGGCCGAGTTGAAGACTTTACATGATGCCGGAGAATTTGCAGCGGGCAGCATGGCGCCCAAAGTCGACGCCGCCATTCGATTCCTGACCGGCGGCGGGCAACGTGCCGTGATTGCGCACCTCGATGATGCCGAAGCGGCGCTGTACGGCGACGCCGGCACGCAAATTGTTTATGGGACAGGGCACTAGAGTCGATGCAATGCAGAAAAACCATGACGAAATAAATCCACCGCCGCGTATTCTGATGGGCCCCGGGCCCGTGGATGCCGATCCCCGTGTATTGCGCGCGATGTCGATGCCGTTACTCGGCCAGTTCGATCCGCAATTCACCGAGTACATGAACGAAATAATGACGCTGTACCGTCACGTGTTTCAAACGCGCAATCACTGGACATTCCTGGTCGATGGTACGGCGCGCGCCGGTATCGAGGCCATACTGACATCGGTCATTTCAACGGGCGATACGGTACTGGTACCGGTGCTTGGACGTTTCGGACAACTGCTTTGCGAAATTGCCAGGCGCTGCCGCGCCGAAGTGATCCCGCTGGAAACAGAATGGGGAAGCGTGTTCGATCCGCAACGGATCGAACACGCGATCAACCAGCACCGACCGAAACTTCTGGCCCTGGTGCAGGGTGACACCTCGACGACCATGGCGCAGCCGCTGGCCGAGATCGGTCCAATCTGCCGTGCACACGATGTATTGCTTTACGTGGACGCGACGGCGTCGATCACCGGCATGGATCTGCGCACTGACGACTGGCAGATCGATGCGGTGAGTGCCGGATTGCAGAAATGTCTGTCCGGTCCTCCGGGCATTGCACCGATCACGTTCAACGAACGTGTGGAGCAACTTGTGCTGCGCCGCAAGCACGTGGAAGAGGGCATTCGTTCCGCGTCCGCGCCCGACGCGGACGGCGAAATCATCCAGTCGAACTATTTCGATCTACCGATGCTGATGGACTACTGGAGCGATAAGCGCCTGAACCATCACACCGAAGCGACCTCCATGCTTTACGCTGCGCATGAGTGCGCGCGCATCGTCGTTGCCGAAGGATGGGAAGCGCGCTTCGCGCGCCATGTGCTTGCCAGCGACGCATTATGCGCGGGCCTGACCGCGATGGGATTATCGCTGTTCGGTGATCAGGTGCACAAAATGCCTAACGTAACCGGCGTCTATATTCCAGACGGTGTCCCTGGCGAGGAAGTGCGAGCCGCAATGCTGCACAACTTCGGCATCGAGATCGGCACGTCGTTCGGTCCGTTACATGGTCGTATCTGGCGTATCGGTACAATGGGTTACGGCTGCAGTAGAAGAAACGTTCTGAGCTGTCTCGCGGCGCTGGAAGCGACACTGCGCCAGCATGGCCACAAAGCGGCGTGGGGAGAAGGCGTGGATGCCGCAACTGCGATCTACGCCGCTGCCGACTGAGTCAAAGTCCGGCGCTTATCTCCGAGTGCTGCCGCGCGCCTTCCGTTACAGCACCATCCCACGTGCGGTCACTGGCCACACGCACTCGACATTGCCGTCACGCACACCGACGTACCAGTCATAGAGGTTGCAGGTCGGATCGCAGTGTCCGGGAACCAGCTTGAGTTTCTCATTCAGGCGGAGCGCGCTTTGGGGATCGTCGATTACGCCGTGCTCGTCCGAACACTTGACGTATTCGACGTCGTCTCGCCCGAAAATTACCGGCAGACCGCTGTCGACACTCTGGGCTTTGAGTCCGGCATCGCAGATGGCCATGGCGGCAGTGGCGTGTGACATGACCGAGGTATAGATGAACAGGCTGTTCTCGAACTCCGATACGCAATTGCCGCTCTCGTCCAGCACACGCTGATAAGCGGCGTCCATGAAAATGTACGAACCGCATTGCAGCTCGTTGTAGACACCGCTTGCACCTTCGAAATAGTACGTTCCCGTGCCAGCGCCGCCGACGATATCGCACTGCAGTTCCTGGGCGGCGAGCATCGCGAGCGTATCGGCGACCTGCCTGATCGCGGTTTCGATTTTCGCTTTGCGTTCGTCGTAATCGCGCACGTGCTGGGCCGCGCCCTGATAAGCCTGCAGGCCGGAGAATTGCAGTCCCGCTGAGGCGGCGATTTTTTTCGCCAACCCGACGACCGGTTCTCCCCACTGCACGCCGCAGCGCCCGGCTCCACAATCGATTTCGACGAGGCATTCGATCGTGACGTTGTGACTGGCGGCGGCAGTGGACAGATCGTCCACGTTGCCAAGGTCATCGACGCAGACCAGCAGGCGGGCCTGACCGGCCAGCCGCGCCAGCCGATCTATTTTTTTCGTATCGACCACCTGGTTAGAGACCAGCACGTCCTGAACGCCGCCCGCGACCATCGCTTCGGCTTCGGACACTTTCTGACAACAAATCCCGCACGCGCCGCCATGCTTCATCTGGTAGTGCGCGATGTCGGCGGATTTGTGGGTCTTCGCGTGTGCGCGAAGGCGCACGCCGTTCTTTTTGACGAATATCCTCAGCCGTTCGACATTGCGCTCGAACGCGTCGAGATCGATGATCAGCGCAGGCGTGGAAACATCCGCCAGCGTCATGCCCGGTGCGGCCGGTACGTTGAGGCCGAGGACGGGCTCTGCGAGTTGGTTCGTGGTGTTCATTTAAACCATACTTTTTTGCTGTGCGGGACAGAACACCAGGTCAAGTGATCATTCACGGCAGCTTTTTCAGATCGACATTGCCACCGGTAATGATTATGCCCACCCGCTGGCCAGCGAAAATATCGGAATTTTTCAGGATCACCGCGAGCGGCACCGCGGAAGACGGCTCGATGACGATCTTCATGCGCTGCCAGGTGAGATACATTGCATCGACGATTTCCTGCTCGCTGGCAAGCAGAACGTCTTCGACGTGGTTCGACACAAAGTGCCAGGTCAATTCCTTGAGTGGCACCTTGAGACCGTCGGCAACCGTTTGCGGTGCGTCGTCGGCGATGATGTGGCCGGCTTTGAATGACCTGCAGGCGTCGTCGGCATTGGCAGGCTCGGCGGCGTAGATCTTGGTCTGCGGCGCAATGCTGGCGAGTGTGAGACAGGTTCCCGAAATCATCCCGCCGCCCCCGATAGGCGCTACTACCGCATCGAGTTCACCGAGCTTTTCCACAAGCTCCCTGGAGCAGGTCGCCTGTCCGGCAATAACTCGCGGATCGTTGTACGGATGCACGACGTCGGCACCGGATTCCGCTACGATTTCCGCCAGTGTCGCTTCGCGCGAAGAGGTGCTGGGTTCGCATTCGACAATGACCCCGCCGTAGCCGTGCACCGCCGCTTTCTTCACTTCCGGGGCCGTGCGCGGCATCACGACTGTTACCGGAATCCCGCGTCTGCCGGCAGCATAGCTGAGCGACAGGGCGTGATTGCCGGATGAGTGGGTTGCAACGCCCCGGGCGGCGGTATGTTCATCGAGACCAAATACGGCATTGCAGGCACCGCGCACCTTGAACGCACCGGCTTTCTGGAAGTTCTCGCACTTGAAGAAAAGCTCGGCGCGGCTCAACGAATTCATGTATGAACTGGTCAGCACCGGCGTGCGGTGGATGTGCGGCCGGATACGTTGCTCGGCGACGAGCACGTCGTCATAACTCGGTATCTGCATTACACAACCGGCCTCGCGGCTAACAACCACTGGCGGCGCCGTCGCTGCGTGGATCCGCAGCACCCTCGATCAGTCCATCGGGATGGTGGACCAGTGCGCCCGCATGACCCATCACTTCGTCGAAAGCACCAATCACCTCGACATCGTGACCGGCGCTCCGTAAGCCCGCAACGACATCCGCGGGGACCCGATTCTCGATACGCAGATTGGTTACGTCTTTGCCCCAGGTTCTGCCCAGCAGCCACCTTGGCGCTGTAATTGATGCCTGCAACGACTGCTCGTACAGTACGTGGCGGGTAAACACCATCGCCTGTGTTTGCGGTTGACCGTCGCCACCCATCGTTCCGTAGGGCATCACACGCCCGTCTTTGAGCAGCGCCAGTGCCGGTTGAATAGTGTGGAATGGGCGCCGGCGCGGTTTCAGACAGTTGTGGTGCGCGGGATCAAGCCTGAAACTGGTGCCCCGGTTCTGCCAGGTAATGCCGGTTTGTGGCAGCACCACGCCGGAACCGAATTCCCAGTAGATACTCTGGATGAAACTGACGGCGCGACCGTACCTGTCTATCGCACCCAGCCATACCGTGTCGCCGCCGCGATCGGCATCCGGCCAGAGCTGGGCACGCTGCATATCGATGCCGTGTGCCAATTCGTCCAGCATTGCGGGTCGCAGGAACTTTGCCGCCGGTTCGCGCATGTAGTGCGGATCGCTGACATGGCGATCACGAATCCGAAAACACTGCTTGGTAGCCTCGACCAGACCGTGAATAAACTCGAAAGTATCCGCCTCGGC
>JAOTYY010000043.1 GCA_029861595.1 Gammaproteobacteria bacterium | reverse complement strand
CGCTGACAACGCCAGGTATTTTCCGTCTACGCGAGCGCCGACGGAAAATACCTGGCGTTGTCAGCGTCGGTGCAGTCGATGTTCGAACGTCTGGCCAGGACTATCGGACACCCCGAACTGATCGAGGACGCGCGTTTCGTCACGAACGAGGACCGCGCCGGCAACTGCGATGCGCTCAACGCGATCCTCTGCGACTACTTTGGTGCCCGATCACTGGCGGAGAACCTCGCGATCATGGAGGAGGCCGGCGTGACTGTCGCACCGGTGCTGTCGGCGGGCGATCTGGTCGACCATCCTTACGCCGAGGGAAGAGGCCTGTTCGTTGCAACGGCGGACGCAGATCTCGGCTCGTGCTCCGTGCCGATGCCGGTTCCGCGACTCACGCGAACACCCGGCAGCGTGTCACGGCCGGCACCGAAGCTCGGTGAGCACACTGACGAGATACTGGATCTGGTCGAAGGCCGGAACCGGTAGCTCGAATACCTGTGAAACTCGATCCTGACGTCTGTCGCTCGCTGCTGTTCGTTCCTGCCGGCAACGAGCGCTTTCTGAACAGCGCGTTGCGGGGAACCGCGGACGTCATCCAGATCGATCTCGAGGACGCCATCGCGCCCGATCGCAAGGGCGAAGCGAGAGACAGCGCCAGGCCTGCCGTCGAGGCGATCGCCGCTGCCGGCCGGGTGGCCGCGGTTCGTATAAATGTGCAGGACGATCTGCTGGAGAAAGATCTGAATGCGGTCGTCTGTGCAAACCTTGCCGCGCTGACAGTCCCGAAAGTCGAGTCCGGGCCAATGCTGGCTGCGATCGATTCGATCGTGACGAAACTGGAGGCAGATCGCGGTCTTCCGGCCGGCGGCATTCGTCTGATCGCGCAGATCGAAACCGCGCAAGGTATCCTCAGCGCTCGCGAGATCGCGCTTGCTTCCCCAAGGCTTGCAGCGATGGGCGTCGGCATGGAAGACCTGATAGCCGATGTCGGCGGGACCGTCGCCGCGGATGCGCTCTACTTTCCTTCGATGCAGACTTTGTATGCGGCGCGCGAAGCGCGCGTGGTTCCGGTCGGCTATCTGGGTTCCATCGCCGTCTACAGGGACACGGATCGCTTCACTGAATGGGTGGCGCGAGCAAAATCACTCGGTTTCGAAGGCGGCTTCTGTATTCACCCCAATCAGGTCGAGATACTGAACGACACGTTGCGGCCTTCCGTCGATGAAGTGTCGGCCGCCCAGGCTCTGGTGGACGCGGCCGAGGCTCGGTCCGCGGGGGGCGTCGGGGCATTCTCGTACCAGGGGAAAATGGTCGACGCACCGGTGATCGAGCGCGCCCGGCGTACACTCAGGCGCCACGCCACCTTTTCCTGAGTTCGTTAGTCTCCTGCCCGCTTACGCCCCCTCTCCCCAGGGGGAGAGGGGATTGCGCAAAGATCTCCCCAGTGGAGCAAGGCCGTGTTTAGTTGTACTACTCATACGATCATTTCCGCACGGAGAATCGGCTGTCGTGGCAGGTGAGAGTGTTTACCAAGCGAGCCCTGGGCTGTGTCCGACACGCGCCAATAGCGCAGCAGATCCTATACAATTGCGACTGGCAGCGTCACCTGTCTTGAATCAACGAAAGCGAGTGTGAAGCACATGCTCATAGCCCGTATTCGCGAACTGGAGCAACGCTATATCTGGGAGCGCGACTATAGCGGCGAGCCCTTCTGGGTGCGCGGTTCGGTGCACGTGATCCGCACACTTATCCTCTTGATTCACGATTTCCTCGACGGGGATTTGAATCTGCGTGCGATGAGCCTGGTGTATACGACGTTGTTGTCACTGGTGCCTCTGCTGGCGCTCAGCTTCTCGATTCTCAAAGGCTTCGGTGTGCATAATCGCCTGGAAGGCACGTTGCAGAGTTATCTCGCGCCGTTGGGCGAAGAGAAGGGCGCGCAGATCGCCGAGAATATCATCGGTTTCGTCGACAACATGAACGTTCGCGTGCTGGGTGCTGTCGGCCTGGCGTTCCTTCTCTATACCGTCATTTCGCTGATGCAGAAAATCGAAGGTGCATTCAACGATGTCTGGCGCGTCGAGCAGCAACGCTCGTTCGGCGAACGGTTTACCACGTTCATTTCGGTTCTGACGATTGGCCCGTTACTGGTCTTCTCTGCACTTGCACTTACCGGCTCGGTCATGAACACGGCCGCCATGAGCTATCTGCAGTCCATCCAGCTCGTCGGTGCGCTCATCAAGATGCTCGCCCATCTCGCGCCTTTTATTTTCATCATCGCGGCATTTACATTCCTCTATGCGTTTATCCCGAATACGCGTGTCAGCATCGGCGCGGCGTTCGCCGGCGGCCTAGTGGCGGGTGTATTGTGGGAGCTTCTCAGTTTCGCGTTTGCGTATTTTGCCTCGGGTGCATCGAAATACCAGGCGATATATGCGACGTTCGCCTCGGTGATATTCTTTCTGATCTGGCTGTACATGAACTGGCTGATCTTACTGGTGGGCGCCAGCGTTGCTTTTTATCGCCAGCACCCCGAAGTCGTTTACATGGGGCGGCGCAAGATTTACCTGAGCCCGGCATTCACCGAACAGTTGGCGCTGTCTATTCTGCACAAAGTCGGTAAGCGGTTCTATGCCGCGCAGCCCGGATACACGTTACGGGGGTTGGTCGAGGCCTATCGGATGCCGAGTTTTGCAATCGAACACGTTCTCGTTGTGCTGGCGGGAATCGGCATTCTAACGCGCACAGGTGATGACCCGACCATGTATGTGCCGAATGTGCCTTTCGAGTCGACAACCGTTGCCGAAGTCGTGCTCGCGATCGCCGATTATCAACCTGAGAATACCTACCAGCCGGAACTGCCGCCTGAGCCCGCGATCGCGGAGTTGCATCAGCAACTGGCGCAGGGTCGGCAGGCCGTCGTCGACCAACTGTCGCTGAAAGACCTGGCACGCTCACTGGAGTTCGATGCCGTTGTCGGTTTCGAACAAGCCAGCGAAACGCCGGCGTCGTGAGCATCTGCGAACACCGCATACCGTTCGACATCGTCAGCCTGGATCACAACGGGCATTTCCACGATTGCGATGAGTGACTGGCACCCACGGCGATTTCTCGACGCCTTGCGTGCGATCGGCAGTGAGGCGAGCAGTGAACCGGCTTCGACCATCGGCTACGCCAGGCCGGCAATCGTAATGTGCACCGTGGCGGTATGCCTGTTCCTTATTCACTACCTCAAGTTCGACCGTGTGCTTGGCCAGTTTGCAGCACACGTGTCGATCGGCCTGCTGAACGACCACGCCTTGCTGCGCGCCTTTCAGCAGAGTGCGTTTCGCGAACTTCTGGGCGAAGTATGGTGGACCTTGTGGCACGTGGTAGGTTACGTCGCGATTCCCGCGCTGGTGATCCGCTTTGCGTTGCGTGAGCGCCTCGCGAACTTTGGCTTTGGCATGGGCAAGACGGTTGCCTACTGGAAGTACTATGTCGCGCTTGCGACGCCCATCGTGTGTTTCGCGTTTGTCGTCAGCTTTCGCGCTGACTTCGCTACCCACTACCCGTTCTACCGTCTGGCTGGACGCAGTGTTTTCGACCTGCTCGCATGGGAGCTTTTATACATCATGCAATTTATTGCGCTGGAATTTTTTTTCCGCGGATTCATGCTGCACGCACTGAAACCCGCGTTCGGAGCTGGCGCGATTTTCGTCATGTGTGTGCCCTATCTGATGATTCATTTCCCGAAACCCTGGCTCGAGGCGCTGGGCGCTTTCCCGTTCGGATTGCTGCTGGGGGTGCTGGCGCTGCGTTCGCGCTCGATCTGGGGTGGGGTGGCCGTGCATGCCACGGTCGCGGTAAGCATGGATCTGTTCGCGCTCGCGCAGGGCGGCCGGTTCCCGTTGCGCTGGTGGCCCTGATCGTGGCCAGGAAACGCAAACGCGGAAGCCGATACACGCGGGCGTTTCTTGCTTTGCAGTCAGCGCCGGCAAAAACCGCAGGCGCAGATCGCTACCCCGGCCCCGCCGCCGCTTTGTCTTGGGCCGGATTATTCGTGCTTTCTTTTCTGGTGGCCCTGTTTCTCGCCTGGCATCTGCTGGCGCGCGCCGATTTCTTCTACGCCACCTGGTACGAGGTGCTGGACATCGATCAAACGGTGGCGACGTACGGTCCGCGGAACCGTTACCGACACGGATTCGCCAATACCGACAAGCGCGAACACCAACGTTTGTTCGCGGCAATCGTCACTGCGATTCACGACGACGGCGCCGGGCTCGAGGAGTTGCAATACTTCGACACGGATAGCGGCGTTTCCAGCAGCTTTCTCACCGAAGCGGAGATCGTGCATTTGCGGGACGTCGCGATGCTGATCAACAAAGTCAACGCCGCCGGCGCGGCCGCTGTCGTGGTGGTGCTGGTCTTGGTTGCAGTGATCGTTGTGCGACGGCTGCCGTCCCCGTCGCTGATGCGGTCTCATGTTGGCGCCGCCGCTGTGCTGGCGGCAGCCGCGGCGCTGGCGCTCAATCTCGGCACCGAGGATGTCTTCTATGCGATGCACGAATGGGTGTTCCCGCCGGATCATCAGTGGTTCTTCTATTATCAGGACTCGCTGATGTCGACGTTCATGCAGGCGCCAAACCTGTTCGGTTACATTGCGCTGGCGCTGGCGGCGTTGGCGGTGACGCTGTATACGGCCTGGATTGCCGGGTTGATCTACTTTCTGCGGCGCACCGATCGGGATCCGAGGGGCGAGCGTCGCGGGTGATCGATTTCAGTCAAGGTGTAAGCGATCGCCCGAGCAGCATGTCGATGAACTGCTGGCGCTCGTGCCGGCTCATCGATCGGTCCGTCACAAAGCGTGCACCGGCGGAAGGTGCAGCGGTGTCCGATTCGATTCCCCAGAGCGGACGCAGTTGCGTGGGTAACATAGCGAAGCGGGCATCGCCGATCATCCCGGCACGGGTCGGATGGCGAACGAGCAGGCCGTCGGCGAAGTTCGCAAAACGAAGCATGTCTCGCGACCGAAAGCTCATCTCGGACGAGTGCCGAACGTCTTCGGGTCGCAGTAACGGCCGGCTCTGACCCTCGTAGATACGATTGTCTCCGACGAGCCCCATGCGCACGGCATCCGCATGAAGTGTTCCGTCTGCCACATACAGCGTGCGCCAGAGCACCAGGTTCCCGAGGGTCGGTTTCGCCAGCAGCCTCTCCACCGTTTGGCCGCGGTCGGCGGCCAACGCAAGCGCCACAGCTTCCACACGTTGCTGCTGCCAGGCGCCAAACACAAGGTAGGCGCCGGCGAGCAGTAACGCGGTCCGCGCCGCGGTGTTGTGGCGGCTGTAGATACCGATGCCGACAGCCGCCAGCAGGATAAGTGAAAACACCGGATCGACGATCGCAACAATGCCCCAGGCCACTGGCGTATCGGAAAACGGCCAAAGCAGATGAGTACCGTAACTGGTGCAGGCATCGAGCACACCGGCCAGCGAGTAACCCAGGAACGCGTAAACATAGAGCCGCATGAGCGACATGCGCCGCCGGAAAAAAGGCCAGAGCAGAAGTGTGGCAAGCGCTGCCCCGATCGGTACGAACACCAGGGCGTGAGTGAAGTGCCGGTGAAACTCGAGAAACAGCAACGGATCGCTGCCGCTGCGGATCAGGCCGTCTGCGTCGGGCAACAGCCCCGCCGCAAATCCCACCGCGGTCGCTGCCCTTAAATCCTTTCCTGCTGCGCTTTGCGCCAGACCCGCGCCAAGCAAGCCCTGCGTCACGATGTCCATTGGTCGCAGTTTACATTTGTTGCGCACCATTCAGATACCGGTGCGCAAGGCCTCTCTGGGAAAGGTCGACTTTCTGGTCGACGGCGCGAGGACCGCGTGTTTACCGTGGATTTCGCCCGTTCCACGGGACTGCACGAGCCCCTGCCGGCGCGTTGGACTCACCATGTCGCCGAGTTCATCGCTGACGAGGCACTTTAGTCCACGTTTACGGCGTCGATTCGCGATGCAGTATGTGAATTTCAGCCGGGTGTCGTATATTGAGACTCTCTTGTTAACTCGGGCAAAGGGGCGACTCTTGAAAACTACCGCTTTATCACTCATTACTCTCGCACTGGTCGTGCTCGTCAACCCGGCAATGGCCGATGATGCCAAGGAATTGCGCAAACAGCGGCAGGCGGCGCAAAAAGAACGCCAGGCGGAGAAGAACGAGCGTGCCAGGCGCATCAACGAGGCGACCAGGTCGTTCCAGACTTTCAGCCGCGAACTCAAGACCGAATACCAGACCATGCTGCGCGATCTCGATACCGAATTCGAGCTCGCGCAAGTCGAGATTCGTGCGGCAAGGGATGCTGAAATCGCCGCGGTCGAAGCCGACTATCAGCAAAAGCTGATGAGCCTGTTTACCGCGCCGGGCGCGAGCGGCACCACTCCCCAGCAGCTGGAACAGGATCACAAGGCGTACGCCGATGAAACCTTCGAATTACGCAAGCGCTTCGCCGCGGAGTCACACCAGGAGCGGATCGCCAACGAGCGACGCAAACACGAGCTGCTCGCCGAAAGGGATCAGCGGGCATTGGACGAAGCGGCGGCACTCGGCCTGACCGAAGACTATTCACCGATTCTCGCCACGGCCATCGGTGACGGTCTCACCCAACAGGAGGAGAGCTGGAACACACGGCAAGAGAAAGAAGTGGCCAGGCTGAAAGAGCGAAATCTCAGGACTGTCGCGGAGTTCGCCAACGGGGAGAAATTGCGCGCCTGGGAACTCGGCAATCTCGAGCAGGATTTCCAGCTGCAGTGGCGGGAAAAAGCCGAACTGCATGCCGTCAATTCCGAAACGTTGTTACACAACACGATGCTGATGCAGGCCACCCAGGGAGGCGAGGTGGATCAACAGGAGATCATGGCCAGGATGACCGAGCTCAACAAGAAGAACCAGCAGATAAAAATCGAGTACAAGAAAATCCGCGACCAGAACCGTATCAAACGCAGGGAAGAGAAAAGAAAACTGCAGGGCAGGTGAATGACGCAGGGCGATCACCGCTAAGGAGGTACCTCACAAACAGTGATTAGGCTGGATTCGGGGCGATCACACGTGCCTGTGTGCAGCCTGTGGCGGAATGCCCCGGTGCGGTGATGACGGAGATCAAGCGTCGTTTGGGTGCTGCATGTTGTAGTGAACCGTGTTCCAACGGAGCATGGCTGTGCACGATGAAGCCCGGGAGTAAAGCGATGCAGACCAATGTGTTGCCAAAGTACGACATGACCGATAATCCGACCGGTTGTTGCCCTCGATTCCACGCCCAGGGGTGGGATGATCAAGCGCTGCATTTTCGCGATAAGTTGTTCGTCAAAGTGAAAACCCGAAGCGCGGCCCATATTCCTTTAAACATGGGTGCTGTGTTTTCAAGGACGTCCAAGGCCATAGAGGACGCGCAAGCATTCAGCGACGCTGACTTCATTGTCATGAGCCGGGAAAAGTCCGCGTGGTCTGCGGAGCACCTGTTTTCGGTCACCAGGGAAGTGCCCGGTCAAGAGATGGCTCGCTTGAACGGCGACTACGTGACGAAAGTTTTCGAGGGACCCTACAAGAATGCGCCCAAGTGGCAAATGGAGATGGAACAGACCCTGAAAGACGACGGCAAGGACTTGATCAGGATGTACTTTTTCTACACAACCTGTCCGAAGTGTGCGCGCACTTACGGCAAGAACTACGTGGTTGCGGTGGCGCAGATCGAATTGGATCCCGAGTAGATATTGCGAGCATCGTGCTCCCCGGAATAGCCATCGACCTGGCCGCCGGCACTTCCACACGATTTGGCGGTTTATGGAGCCGAATCGTTACTGTTCCGGAACAAAGAGGGAGTTCGCTTAGTCATCCAAACAATACTGGAACCTGTTACTGACTGACGTAGATGACGGGGTCGAGCCGGTGGTTCTGGAAATCCCAGGTCGACCCCGATTTCGCGGGGTTGAAAAAACAGTGCGTCCCGGGTTACTCCCTGGTGCAGAATAGCGGGCCACAGTGAGCGAATGAGCGGAGTGGAGCATGACTGAGCTGCGCGGTGTGATTCCCCCGGCCACGACGCCGTTCGATGCGAGTGGCGAGATGGACTTGAAGGCCGTGCCCGGACAGGTCGACTGGTTGATCGGCGCGGGCGTCCGGGGGGTCGCGGTCGGCGGTTCGACCGGTGAAGGCCACACGGTCACGGGCGAGGAGTTTCGTGACCTGATCGCCGCCGCGGTGGATGCCGCTGCGAATCGCGTTCCGGTCGTCGCCGGCATCATCACCGACAGCACCCGCGATGCCATCCGGCGAGGCAAGACGGTTCGGGACCTCGGTGTCGCCGCGCTCCAGGTGACGCCGGTCCACTACCTGTTCCGCCCGGACGACGACGCCATGGTCGAGCACTTCCGTACGCTTGCCGGGGAGACCGGGCAGAAGATCATCATCTACAACGTCGTGCCCTGGACCTACCTGTCGCCGGCGCTGCTGCTGCGCATCATGCGTGAGGTACCCGAGGTGATCGGGGTGAAACAGTCGGCCGGCGATCTCAAGCTGTTCGCGGACCTCATGGCCGACGTGCAACCGGGTAAGCTGATCTTCAGCGCCGTCGATGCCCTGATGTACCCGTCCTATGTGCTCGGCGCGCACGGTTCGATCGCCGCGATTCTTTCCGCCGCCCCGCAACCGTCGGTGGCGCTATGGGACGCTGTGCAAAGCGGCGACCATGCAACGGCGCTTGCGCTGCATCTCAAACTGTTGAGGTTGTGGAACGCAATGATGCCGCACGACAATCTCCCCGCGGCGACCAAATACGCGCAGTCGGTGCAGGGCTGTGAAACGGGTGTCGCCCGGCAGCCGATGGTGATGCCGGAAGCGGACCAGCAGGCGCGCATACGTGCCGCGCTCGAAGATCTCGGGTTGACAGGCCGATGAGTTGAGCGATGCACGCGCACGATCGGTGTCGATCCGTTTGCTGGAAAGCAGCGCCGTCTGCCCGCGCCCCTCTCAGAGTTTGAAGTTGAAGATATCCTGATCGAACGCGTTGTAGTCTTCGTAGCGGAGCAACTCGTAGAGTTCGGCACGCGTCAACATCCTGTCCAGTATTCCCGACTGGGTGCCGGTCTCGGCGATCTCGGCGAGGCCGGTGCGCACCGCACCCATGGCCAGGCGCAGCGCGGTGGTCGGCAATATCGCGATGTTGTAGCCGAGACCGGCAAGCTGTTGCATCGTCAGCAGCGGCGTCTTACCGAACTCGGTGATATTGGCCAGCAACGGCACGTCGATAGCCTTACGAAACGCTTCGAACTCGCTCGCGTCCAGCATCGCCTCGGGGAAGATCGCATCCGCGCCGGCGTCGACATACGCCTTCGCCCGGTCGATGGCGGCGTCCATGCCTTCGGCGGCGCGCGCATCGGTACGCGCCATCAGCAGGAAGTTGGCATCACGCCTGGCGGTCGCGGCAGCCTGGATCTTGCGCACCATCTCCTCGCGCGAGACCAGGGCTTTGTTGTCGAGGTGGCCGCAGCGCTTCGGGATCACCTGGTCCTCCATGTGGCAGCCGGCGATGCCGGATTCCTCCAGCGCCTGGACGGTGCGGGCTGCGTTCATTGCCTCGCCGAACCCGGTATCGACGTCGATCAGAGCCGGCAGGTTGGTCACGCGCGCAATCTGGGCGCCGCGCTGAGCAACTTCCGAAAGCGTTGTCAGCCCGATATCCGGCAAGGCGAGATCGGCCGACAGCGCGGCCCCGGATATGTAGATGCCCTCGAAACCGTGGCGTTCGATCTCCAGCGAGACGAGCGGCGCGTGCGCGCCCGGAAAGCGCAGCAAACGGCCCGAGGACAGCGCCTTGCGCAGCTCGGCACGTTTCTCGGCAGCGGTCTTTTCAGTAAACAGCATCCGAATGTCCCGCTATACGCGCAGGGCGAAAATTTCCTGGCTGTCCGCCACGCCGCGCAGGGCATGCCGGCCAAGCGACTCGACGCGCGAGGGGAAATGACGCGCGAACGCCGCCGATACCAGCACCGGCCGGTCCAGGGTTTTGCACAACGCCTCGATGCGTGCGGTGGTGTTTGCAGCATCGCCGATCACCGTGAACTCGAGGCGGTTTTCGGTGCCGATGTTGCCATAAGTGACGGCGCCGGGGTGCAGTGCCATGCCGTAACGTATCGGCGCTTCTCCCGCGTCGATACGTTTGGTGTTTATTGCGGCGATACGTTGCGCCGCGTCGTCGGTCGCCGCCAGCGCTCTCTCGCGTGCCTCCTGCGGTGTCATCGCGCCCGCCTCAGCCGGTTTTCCGCCCGAGCCCCCGATCGGAAAGATCGCCAGGGCGGCGTCGCCGATAAAACGCAATACCTGGCCGCCGTTGTCGAGCACGGCGCCCGCCATGGCATCGAAAAACCTGTTGAGCAGGGCGAGGAACGCCTCGCGGGGCATGGTTTCGGCCAGCGGTGTCGAATCGCGCAGATCGCAAAACCAGATGATGGCTTCGATATTCTCCCCATCGCCGCGTTTGATCAGACCATCGAGCACGCGCGCGCCGGCATGGCTGCCAAGGTAGGTATCGAGCAGACTGGCCGCGCGAAAGCGCATGGCGTGCACTTCGTAAAGGCGCCCCAGCAGCGCGATGATTTCGTGGATGTGGCCCAGGTCGCTGGTCGTGAACCCGCCGCGGCGATCGGCGGCCAGGGTGAGGACGTTGATCTGGCCGTCCGTGAACGTCATCGGCATCGCCACATAATCGGTGGCGCCCTCGGCGAGCAGATCCTCCAGGATCCCGTAATCGAGCATCGGCTCGCTGATATCCAGCCGCCTGCGAACGCCGCCGGCGCCTTCGAAGATCGGCACCAGGGGGCTGTTCAGATAACGCGGATCGGTGAGCACCCCGTGAGGAATCTGGATCTCTTCGGTAGTGTCGTCCTTGCGCCACCAGCGATAAGCGAGCGCGTTCACCTGCGGGTGCAGCGTCGGGATGATTACCGCCAGCCGCCACAGCGGAATCCCCGCGCTCAGCATCTGCTCGGCCAGCGTCTCGGTCAATGCCCTGGCCGTTTCTAACTGCGGCGCATCGCGCAGCAGCCAGCCGAGCAGGGGATTGCTGTATACCGACTCGGCGTGCGGTAAATGAGGTGTCTCAGCCGTTTCGCCGTCGACGATCAGCTTGTCGAGCAGGTCGGAGTAAAATGCGACGTAGCCCTTGATCTGTTCGGCTTCAGGCGGTGGATCCTCATAACTCCACATCAGGTTGTCGACGGCACCGGTTCCAAGGCTCCAATAGCTGGCGTTGCCCTTGAACGGGCAGATCGTGCGAAGCCGGGTCGGGGTCATCAGGTCCATGCGCACATCCGCGCGCGGGAAATACAATACCGGCGGCAGCCGGGTTTCTTTCATTATCATCACCTGGCGACTGTCTGCGATCGCGATCCCGGCCGCCTCGACGCGCACATGGTGCGGGAATTGCGTGAAGGTGAAGCCGTACTCGCTGCTTTGCAGTTCGCTGGTGGCTTCCAGTGGCTGGCTTGCGGCGTTCATAGGGCGGGTTATAACAGCAAACGCTGTATATGGGGACGGTGAGCGGCGCGCACAACCCGTCGTTGCGAAACAATCGTGCCCTGCGGCAACGCACACCGTGGACGGCGCTGGTTACCGCCGCGCGTCGACGGGATCCTCGACGCCGACTTGTCGCTACGCGTGCTGCGCGGTGCGGCGATCGACCTCGGCGGCCAGGTGTTGCAACGCGTCATGCACGCTGACGGAATAGGGCTGCACCTCCTCGAGGCCTTTGAGGGACGCCGGCAGCAGCTTCAATTCCGCGGCGGCGTGCGCGCGAACCTGCTCGATACCCGGAATTTCGACAACGCGCCGGCCGTTTCGCATAACTGGCTGCAGCAGCGGCTCGCCGGGGCACACGCAGTCAACCAGGGCCAGTTCGTCGCGCTCCATGATGCCGTCCGGCGCATACTCGCGAAACACCTGCTTGCGCCCGGGCCAGGTTGCTTTGCCCGTCGAGCGTTTGCGTCGCGCTATGCCATCGTACTCCTGAAGCTTGTAGACGCAATCCAGGTAGGGTGCATCGGCTGACACATCCAGATGCGTACCGATGCCGTAACCATCGATCGGCGCCTGTTGCCGCGCCAGCTCTGCGAGCCGGTATTCGTCGATGCTGCCGCTCGCAAAAATCCCGATATCGGACAATCCGTTTTCATCGAACAGTTGGCGGACGTCACGCGATAGCGCAGCCAGGTCGCCGCTGTCCAGTCGTACTGCTTTGATCTGTATGCCCCGCCTCGCCAGTTCCTGAGCGATGGAAACGACCTTGCCGGCGCCCTGCAGCGTATCGTAGGTGTCGATGAGCAATACGCAATTTTGCGGATGACTTTCCGCGAAGGCGCGGAAGGCGGCCACTTCCGAATCGTGCGCCTGAACAAACGAGTGGGCCATGGTGCCGTACAACGGAATGCCATAGAGCTGTCCGGCGCGCACGGTTGCGGTACCGGAAAAACCGGCCAGGTAGCTCGCGCGGGCGGCTGCCAGCGCCGCTTCGGCACCATGCGCGCGGCGCATACCGAAATCGACCAGCATACGATCGGGTGCGGCCAGTACGCAGCGCGCGGCTTTGGAGGCGATGAGCGACTGCAGATGCAGGATATTGACGACCCTGCTTTCGACGAGTTGTGCCTCGGCAATCGGGGCGGTGATACGCAGAATCGGCTCGTCGGCAAAAAACGCGGTGCCCTCGCGCATCGCATCGACGTCGCCGGTGAAACGGAAATCGGCAAGCGAGTCGACAAAGTCCTGGCCCAGGTGCCCTTCGCCCGCCAGCCATTCGAGGTCGGCTGCGGTGAACGACAACTCTTCGAGGTAAGTCACCACCTGTTCGAGGCCGGCCGCGAGCAGAAAATGTCGCTGCTGCGGCAGCTTGCGCACGAAGAACTCGAACACCGCGGTCGCCGACAGTTTGTGTTCGGCGTACGCCTGCAACATGGTCAGCTCGTAAAGATCGGTGAGTAGAACTTTGTTATTCACTGCTGCTCGCTACGCTGGTTGGTGTCGATCGGCCGGAGTGCGATGTGATTGACGGGTGGTTTACGCAAGATCTTTGCATCTCCCTGGTCGCAGTGTGTAGAACCCTGCAAGCTGCTTGTTGACCCACATCAGACGTTCGTTTCCAGGAAGTGCTAGGTTATTCGGCAAGACGTAAGTACGCCACAGTCAGGCGCGGAAAAGGAGTAAAGAGATGGAATTTGTCGTATACCGTTGCGTTAAAGATCCCGACTATTTCCTGATCACCAATGCTGAAAATGCCGCTGCGCTCAGCGGCAGCGAGTGCCCCAATGGCGGCGAGCTGGAGAGGCTCGGTGAGTTCTCCGAATTGGGTGAGGATAGAGTTGCCTTCAACGAAGATATCGCGAAAAGTGCCATCCGGAAACAAGGCTACTACCGAATCGAGGCGAAGAGTTTCGATCCAGTGGCCGCGGCGGAACCGGATGTGCTGCCGTAGGAGCGCGACTCGAGGCGTTTCATAACGCCGTCGACCAACAGCATGGTTGTTAGGGATGGTGCGCGCACACCGTAGCGTCAGCTGATCATCGCACGCCGACGAAGCGATAACGCACGATCGCCTGGCCCTCGTCCGTCAGCGCCCAATCGACAAACCGTTGGATGTGGGCGGGCGGATCAGCGCGGGTAAGCAGGTAGAGCGGACGACTGATCGGGTACGTAGCGTTACCCACGCTAGCCAACTCGCCGTCCACGCTGAGCGGTTTCACGGTCGAATTGTGCCTCAAAAAGGAGAAGCTGATCTGCCCGATCGCCCCTCGGTCGCTGGTAACGCGGCCGACTATCTTGCTGTCGGGCGCGATGGGTGTGGTACCGGCGTAGTCGCTGCCGTCCAGTATCGCATCGCTGAACACGGTGTGGGTGGCCGAAGCTTCGGCGACGATGTACGGTGTAATCGGTACATCGGATCCGCCCAGTTCTGACCAATTCGTGAGCTGGCCGGTAAAGATGGCCTTGAGATCACCGCGGCTCAACGCGTCGACCGGATTGTCGTTGTTAACGATCACCGCGACCGCGTCTCTGCCGATCAGTGTTTTGATCAGTCCTTGCGCCAGCCATTTGTCGTCGACCTCTCTGGCAACCCCGCCGATATCACACGAGCCGTCGGCCGCGCAGCGTTCACCGCCGGCGCTTTCGATAAGCGTGTGTACACGGAATACCGCCCTGCCGTAGATCGCCGCAGCATCGGTGATGAACCTGCCGATCGTGGATGATCCGCCGTAACGGATCGGTTCCTCCGCAGCAAAGCTGCTCACCGCGAGAAAGGCCACGACGATCGGAATTGCCGCTTTTGCCACCATTACGACGATATACCCATGAAAGCCTCCATCGAACGTCCGTAAAGTCCACGATTCAGGTATCGGCTGGGGACAGGAAGATGTATCGCTTCCACGTCCCGGCGCGTGATCCAGATCAAACAGAAACCATTGCATGGAGAATGGATACCGGCGGCGTCATGGTCCGGCCGGCCACCAGTGAAACTGGAAGTGGTAAAATGCGCTACTGCAAAGCGGGATCGACGCAGTAGGCTTGCGCGGCTTGTTTCGCTCGGTACATGTTGCGGTCCGCGACTGCGAGCAGATCGCGTTCGCTTTCGCCGTCACGCGGGTACAGTGCCCCGCCAATGTTCACGCCGACCGTGGCCGCTATTCCGCGTATGTGGAATGGCTGATTCAGGCGGAACGCGACCCCGGCCGCGCGGGCATGCAGATCGCCGGCATCCGACAATCGATCCAACAGGACCACGAATTCGTCGCCACCCTGTCGCACGGCAAGGTCGTCTTTTCTCACCAGCGCCTGCAGGCGTTTCGCCACCAGGCGCAATACCTCATCACCTATCTCATGGCCGTAACGGTCGTTGAAGGGCTTGAATTCGGTGAGATCCAGAAACAGCAATCCAAACGCTTGCGCTGATCGTAGCTGCGTTTCCATGCGCCGCGACAGACGCAGCCGGTTTCCCAGTCCCGTCAGTGCGTCCGACTCCGCGCGCGCATTTGCCTTGCCGAGCTGATCGCGCACCGGCGACGCGTCGCGCATGATGGCGACACCGTAACGTTCGCCGGACAACTCGAAGCTGGCTATGGAGATCGACACCGGGATTTCTTCACCCGACTTGTGCAAGGCCAGCAACACAGGGCGTTCACCCATCGGCGTCGATTTGTTCCGGGCGCAGAAGTGCTCGACCAGGTGCTCATGCCTTCCCCGGTGGCGTTCCGGGACAAGTCTGCTCAACGGGTGGGCGACGAGTTCTTCGAGTGTGTAGCCCAGGATGCGCGGCATAGCGAGGTTGGCAAAGACAATGTGACCGTGTCGATCGATCACGACGACGCCGTCCGGCAACAGGTCGAATACTTCACCCAGGGCGAGCACCGAATCTCCGAAAGAGCTGGTTGCCTCAGGTGTCAATCGTTTTCTGTGTTCGAGTCTAGTCACAGGTTAATCTCCTACTACAGCACGTGACAGGCGAGGCACAGCCCCCCCACCCGTGCGTCGTGCGCGAGTTCCCGCGAGGCCATGCACTCGCTTCGGCCACCGCCGATACCCATCGGTGCAAAGTGCGCGTCGGATGTGTATGCCGGTTTGAGGCGGTGACAGGACACACACGCGACTCTGCCGTCGACAAGCAGAATACTCGGATCGAGGCTGAGAATGTATCGAAAGGAACTCGGGCTGCGGGCAGGGTAATCGCGATAACGCATGCCGACCGGGTGGTCCAGGCTGCGATGGGCGTCGTAGGGTGTCGGCATGGCAGCCAGTCTCGCCGCTATGTAACGTGCCTCGATACCATCGTGGCAGGCCAGGCAGGTCACGGACAAGGTATCCAGCCCGCCGGAAACGATAGGCGTATCCGCGGCCGTGGCAGCTGCCGACGAAGGTGGCGCACCGGCGACCCACAAGAGTGTTACCAGGATCATCAGCGCGAGCGTCTTGCGCTTTGTCATCTCCGATACCGCCAGTGCGCAAACCGAGGCATAACCGGGGTATCGGCCGCTGTGCGGTGACCTTGATCGAGGGAGGGCGTGCTTGATTGACCGGGCGTGTCGTCATGAGCGGTCGCATCGTGGCGTGAGTGCCCGGCACGGGGTCCAGCGACGCCCACGGGCAACAAGGCGAATCTTAATACGGCAAGAGCGCCACGACCCATTGTTATGTCGCGTGCGTATGACCCGCGTCACATAAATCGATCGAAAACAGGGTTTTGCGCTGGTTTGCCCGAGGCGGATGTGACGAGGCGACCGGCTTCCGGCGGATGGCCACGCCTGGCCGCGGCTAACCCGACGCGTTGCCGCCGCCGAACACGCGCCGCAAGTAGGCAATGATCGCCTCGATCTCATGATCGCCCAGGACCTGCCGCCAGGCCGGCATCGAGGTGCCCGGCAAGCCGTTGCGGATAACCTCCCTCAGCCACCGGCTTTCTGCGGCCGCCGCGTCTACGCGGGTCAGATCGCGTGGCCGCGGTTGCAGGAAGCTGCCGATCCAATTGCGGGCGGTGCCGTCGGCCGCGTGGCAGAAGGCGCAGTTGTCCTGGTACAACTGCTCACCCAGCGTTTCGTGTGGCGAAAGATTGGTCTGGTGCGGCACGCTGTCGTGCACGGCATAGGGAGAAGCGCCCGAAATGATGTCTACGCGGTGGCTGTAGTGTTTGCGCGGATAGGAAAGTGCGCGAAGCTCCCATACCGGTCCATCGTCGCTTTGCGCACCGTGATCGTGACAACTGACGCAGGCCTCGAGGTAGAGCTTTTTACCGCGCCGCTGCGCGGGGCTCAGCGTTTCCCAGCGCACATTGAGCGCAAGTTCGCCAGTGACGAATGGAAACGCCGTCGCGTAACGCGAGTGATCGTGCCAACCGTTTTCGGCCGTGTGGTAGCGCAAATCGGGCTTCGCGGGTCCCATGAAGGTTTGCCGTACGTAGTCGACCACGGCTGCCACATCCGGGTCGGCGAGCACGCTCGCGAAGGCTGTCATGGCGGTTCCCGGCCGGCCACGCGTAACCGCGGCGATCATGGCGCCGCGCCGCAACCCCCGGGAATCACTGCTGGTGAAATCCCGCGGACGAGGATCGAGATAGGTGCTTGCCAGTGTCCGCGCGTCGCCCGAGTAACCGTGGCATTGATAACAATAGTAGTTGTAGATCTCAGCGCCGCGGCCGGGTGGCGGGGTAGCTGCATCGTCATCTGCCGACACATGCCAGGTAAGCAGAATCAGGAGTGCGACTGCAGAGAGTCCCCTGGCTGGTGTCGACGGGTAACGCTTGCCGGGTCGCCGCACGCGATGCTCAATCGAGCCGCGCGATACGTGCCACACCGCCGAAACTTCCTACCCAGGCACTGCCGTCGGGCGCCGTTTCCATGGAGAAAACGATGTTCGAAAACAGGCCGTCCGCCACGGTGTAGACGCGAAACCCGTCGCCCTCGAAGCGCGCCAGACCGTTATTGGTTCCCACCCACAGGCGTCCACCGCCGTCGCCGTGCAGCGAAAAGACGTGATTCCCCGGCAGGCCGTCGTCAGCGGTGAAATTCTGCCATTGCCGGCCGTCGAAGTGCGCCAGGCCGCCGCCCCAGGTGCCGGCCCACACGCTACCGTCGGCAGCGACATGCAGGGCGACGATATAGTTGGGGTTGAACGCAACGTCCACGTCCTGCAGACCCATTTCCTGTTTCTGGCGCGAATGGTGTTGCGAGTACTGCGCGGGGTCGTTGGCGAACTGGATCTGTTCTTTCACCAGCTCGTAGGGCGCGCCCAGCCCGTCCTCGTGGTTCCAGTTGCTCCACCGGCCTTCGTGATAACGAGCCAGGCCGCCCTCGGTGGCGAACCAGACTTCGCCGTTGATGCCTTCTGCCAGCGCATACACCCAGTCGTTGGGCAGACCGCCCTGCGTGGAAGCCACCGTGAACAGCTGCCACTTGTCGCGGTCGTCTAATTGACCGCCGGCAACGAGGTTCGCGCCGGACCAGGTAGCCACCCACACATCACCGGTGCCGGTCTGCAGCACGTCGTAGATGAAGGCATCCCCGAGCCCCTGCGGGATGTTGTAGTTTTTCCAGCTGTCGGCAGCGTCGTCGTACACGGCCATGCCGCCCCCGTACGTGCCGACCACGATGCGGTCATCGAGCTTGCCGATATGAAAAATACCGTTGGCCAGCAGACCGCTGCGCAAATCGAACAGGCGGTACTCATCGGTCTGCAGGTTGTAGCGGATCACGCCGCCGGAAGTACCCACCCACATGAGGTCGCCATCGGACATGATCTGCTTCACGTTGCGCTGCCCGACCCGGAAATGTGTGAATTTGGCTTGTGGATCGACGCCGGCCGCGATGTGCGCACGCCCTGCCTGCGGGGGTGGTAGATTGGGTGCCGGTGACGAGGCGTTGAACGGAGACGCCGGTCCGCCGGGCAGAACCCCGTGCGGCAGCGATGCGTGGGGATCGGCCTGGACGGCAGGGCTGGAAGCCGATTGCGAGGCTGCCGCGGGCGTGGATTCGGCCGCGGGAACGACTGGCGATTTAACTGCAGCGGGTGCCGAAGCCGTTGCCGGCGGGGGCTGCTCGCGGGTTCCGGCAAAATAGCCGAGCGCAGCCGCCGCCAGCGCCACGGCAACGATCACACCGAGTGTTCCTGGACCAATTTTCATCCGGTTATCTCCAACCTCCGCATTCAATACCCCAGACGCGCCACACCGCGCTTTGTGCCGACCCAGATGTCGCCGTCCGGCGCTATGGCCAGCGCGTACACATTGTCGTCCAGCAAACCGTCGCGGTGGGCGTAGTTCACCCATTTTTCCCCGTCGTAACGTGACAGGCCGTGGTTCGTGCCGAACCATAAAACACCGCCCGCACCCGCAGCGATACTGTAGACGATGTTGCCTGCGAGACCGTCTTCGGTCGTGTAGTTACGCCAGCTCTGGCCGTCGAAGCTGGCCACGCCGCCGCCCCAGGTGCCGGCCCAGATACGCTCGTCGGGGCCCACGATCAGCGAGAACACGTAGCTCGGATTATAGGTTTCGATGCCCTGCAGCAATACGCTCACGTCATGGCGCGAACGCGTGCCGAGACCGGTGTTGGGGCTCGCGGGACGCTGTTGCACGTTCGGCGCGCCGAGACCTTGCGCGTGCGTCCAGTGCTGCCAGCGGCTGCCGTCGAACATCGACACGCCCCCCTCGGTGCCGAACCACACCCTGTCCTGCGCATCGACGTCGATGCCGTAGACCCACTCGTTGACCAGTTCCTCGACGAAGGTCTCGAACTGCAGCGATTCCGGATCGACCCGGTTGGCGCCGGCCCAGGTGCCGATCCACAAAGGCCCTTTGGCCTGCTGGGCGAATGAGTAGACCCAGTAGTCGGCAAGACCGTGCATGGGAAACAGTACCCGCCAGTCGCCGTCCCGATAGCGCGAAACGCCGCCCGCGTTGGTGCCGAACCATTTATGACCCGTGGCATCCACGTGGATGGCGAATACGTACTCGTTGGCCAGACCGTGGTCGCGGGTAAATGTGTTGCGCAATTCCTGCCCATCGAGACCGATTTCCAGTACGCCGGTCGACGTGCCCACCCACAGGCTGTTGGCGGCCTGGTCCACGGCGAGTGAGCGCACGTACACTTCCGCGCCGACCACAAAGCTGTCGAGTACTTTCGGTGGGCCGCTCTGCGCCGCATGGACCGTGCCAACGAAGTTGCGGGGCGTCTGCGTTTTGTCCGGGTCTCGGTCGCCGCAAGCACCGAGCAATAGCAGCAACGACATGCTGGACGCCGTAGCGCAGATAGTTCCCCGCCAGCCCATCAGCGAATCGTTCTCAGGTAGGCGATTACGTCCAACATCTCGTAATTATCCAGCACTCCGAGATAAGCAGGCATGGCGTTTTTGCCGTTACGCATTGTCCGTAACAGCGCGCTGTCCGGCTGCATCAGCGTTTGACCACGCGCGAAATTCGGCGCGCCGGGTATTGCGGCCTGTCCGCCACCGTCACTGCCGTGACAACCGATGCACAGCCTGCTGTAGATGCGCTCGCCGTTGAAAACGTCTGCCGCCAGCACACTGCCTTGACCGCCGAGGGCCAGGACGAGCAGGCAGGCGAATCTACCGGACCAGAATTGCATACGGTTAGCTGTCACTCGGTTTGTGCTCGCTGTTGCGCGATCAGGCTTTCCAGTTCACGCGCCTTGTCGGTATCGATGCGCAGGCCCAGATCGCCGTTGCGGTAAGCTTGGCGGAGGCGTTCCATCGATGAGACATCGCCGGCTTCCACGCCGGCGCGCAACCAGGCAACCGCCTTGTCGTAGTTTCTGATCAGCTCCAGGTCACCCGTCTCGTAAGCCTTCGCCAGCACGCGTATCGCCGGCGTATAGCCGCGCCGCGCCGCGCTTTCCAGCAATTCCGCAGCACGCGGGAAATCCTGCTTCAATTCGCCGTGCGCCGAGTACAGTTTAGCCAGGTAGAATTCAGCCTCCCCATGGCCCTGCGCCACGGCCTTTTCCAGCCACTCGGCTGCTTCTTGATTCTGCTCCGCCTGGTCCAGCAGGTAACCCAGACGCGTCTGAGCCGCAGCATCACCCAGCTCAGCCGCTTTCCGATACAGCGACATCGCGCCGATCACGTCGGCGATATCGAATGCCTCTTGCGCCTTGCGCAGGTATTCAGTCACTTCCTCCTGCCTCGCGGCGTCGGAGGCAGCGTCTTGCGTCACGGCTTCGCTCGCTTCGTCCTGCGCCGCGGGTTCGGCCGCTTCCTCCAGCGTGACGGCCGCCGGTGCGTCGTCCTGCACCGGGGCTTCGCCCGCTTCGTCCTGCGCCGCGGGTTCGGCCGCTTCCTCCAGCGTGACGGCCGCCGGTGCGTCGTCCTGCACCGGGGCTTCGCCCGCTTCGTCCTGCGCGGCGGGTTCGGCCGCTTCCTCCAGCGTGACGGCTGCCGGTGCGTCGTTCT
>JAOTYY010000245.1 GCA_029861595.1 Gammaproteobacteria bacterium | reverse complement strand
CTCGAAGAGGCGGACACGCTGCCGCCGGAAGAAATCGCGAGGCGACTCGCATTCACGCGTGACGCGCTGGAGAAAACCGGTGCGCACTACGTCATCGACGAATTCGACGAACTTCCGGGTGTCATCGAGGATATCAACGAGCGGTTGGCACGGGGCGAGAAACCCTGACGATTCAGAGCCCTCACCCCCCGCCCCTCTCCCAGCAGAGACCTTTGCGTAATTCCCTCTCCCTCGAGGGAGAGGGTTAGGGTCTCACCCTGGCCCTCCACCAGGGGGAGAGGGGATGACTAATTATTCAAAGGTGGGGCTCGACTACTACTCATGCAAAAGTTAGGGTGAGTTCTTTATCCGATATCTTCGGCAGTGCATGTTTGCAAGACAGGCCGCCGCCAACGCCCGACGCCGCTTCCTAGTCCAAGACTACGAACCGGCGTACCTTGCACTTTATCGCAGCGGTGAGTTGCGACAGCGTGTCGATCAGGCGCTGGAAGAGTTGCGTGACTGTCGTGTATGTCCCCGCAACTGCCACATCGACCGCTTGCAGGACGAAGCGCGGATCTGCCGCACAGGGAGGTATGCGCGCGTAGCAAGCGTTTTCCCCCACTTTGGCGAAGAAGACTGCCTGCGCGGCTGGCACGGTTCGGGAACGATCTTCTTCGCCGCCTGCAACCTGCGCTGCGTGTTCTGTCAGAACTGGGACATTTCCCAGAGCAGCGCCGGCGAAGAATGCACCGCCGAGCGGATCGCCGATCACATGCTGGGGCTGCAGGAACAAGGGTGTCACAACATCAACTTTGTTACGCCCGAGCACGTCGCCCCGCAAGTTATCGAGGCGATTGCTGCCGCCGTACCGCGTGGCTTACGCCTGCCGATCGTCTACAACACCAGCGCTTACGATGCATTGAACTCGCTCAGCCTGCTCGACGGACTGATCGATATCTATATGCCCGATTTCAAATTCTGGCATCGTGCCAGCGCGCGGCGGCTGGCCAAAGCGAAAAATTACCCGGAACATGCGCGCGCTGCGGTTCACGAAATGCATCGCCAGGTTGGCGATCTTCGTTTCGGTCCGGACCGTCTGGCAAAGCGCGGCTTACTGGTTCGCCACCTGGTGATGCCCGGCCAGCAAGACGAAGCACGGGCTATTTTCGAATGGCTGGCGAAAACCGTGTCGCCCGACACCTATCTAAACATCATGGCGCAGTATCGACCGCAGTATCAGGTCGGCATGCAGGATCTCAAGAACAAGTATCGCGATATCGATCGACGCCCTCGCGGGCAGGAATTGTCAGTTGCCTATGCGACGGCACGCGCCGCCGGGCTATGGCGTTTCGACGATCTTAGTTAGGACTGTCGGCTGTGTTCTATTGGGTACGCTGCATTGGACGCGCCCCGTTGCAGCTGACGTTCGCTACCCGGTGTGCAATACACCACCGGCAATGCCGATAGAAACCACTGCGACACCGAGCACCAGCACCGCGCGGCGAGAATACACTCCGACCATAACCAGCCGTGATCGCAGGGGAGCGACCTTTGACGCCAGATCACGCCGTTGTTCGCGCATCCGGCGGCTGACATAGGCGACCATATGCGCCGTGGAAATTCGCATGAACAATATTTTCTTGATCGTCACGCGGTCTTCTTCGCTCAACAGGCCTCTACGTTTCCTGGCCGGCTGCTGCCGACCCATCGCGGCACGCCGTTCCTGTTCCCGGTGCTTTTGCACAGCGGCATGCTTTGCACCTGCCGCGGCCGCACCACCGCGCCCGGCCGCGGCCGCCACTTGCGCCGCCGACAGCGGAGTGGGCACGGGCTGCGCCCGTGTATCGACCGAACGGTTCTCGACCCTACCGCTGGATCCGTTGGGAATCGACGAGCGCTTGGCGGTCGCTTCGTCCGGCGTACCGGATGGCTTGCCGACCTGGGCCGCTGCCGCATCGCCCGAAACGACCACTACGGTGACGTTGTCCGAACCACCGTTTTCCAATGCGGCGATGATCAACCGATCGACGGCTACCTGCTCGTCGCCGCTGTCGGCCATGATCTCGGTGATTCCGGAATCGTCGACTTCGCCCGTAAGCCCGTCCGAACACAGCAGTAAGCTGTCACCAGGCGCCAGGCTGCCGGTGGTTATACCCACTTCCAGCTGATCCACGCTGCGACTGCCCAGGCATTGCGTGAGTACGCTGCGATCCGGATGATCGATCGCCTCCTGCTCGTTGATCACACCGAGATCGACGAGCGTCTGCACATAGGAATGATCGTGGCTGATCTGCGAAACCTGCGCGCCGTCCCAGTGGTAGGCGCGGCTGTCACCCACCCACGCGACCTCGTACGCGTTGTCAGCAATTCGCGCTGCGACACAGGTGCACCCCATACCGGCAACACCGGGGCCGCCTTTGCGGCTACCCTTCAGCACCGCCTTGTGCGCCAGATTCATGGCACGATCCAGCGGTTCGCCGCGCGCTACCGCAGCGTTTACAGTTTGTACCGCAATCGCGCTGGCAACCTCACCGGCTTCATGACCGCCCATCCCGTCAGCCACAATCCACAATCCCAGTTCGTCATTGACAAGGTAAGCGTCTTCATTGTGATCGCGGGCCAAACCAACGTCCGTGCCGGCGCCGTAACGGATTGCCACTAAGGTAACTCCCTTACCACCCGAAAACCTACGTTGCTCGTACGGTAGTTACGTGTGTTATGTGAGCGCGCCGCGGAACGGTTTGAGCGCGGCCCAAAATACCACGACCCGCCACGCATGATGCGCCGGCTGCAGTTGCCCTCCAGCCATGCCGTGCCGTCGGTCGGTGCACCGCGATAGTTGTTGTTTGCACAATCCGCCGTCCACTCGAATACGTTGCCGGCAGTGTCGAACAGGCCAAACGGGTTTGGCTCGAACGAACCCACCGGCAATGTCTGCTTTTCGTCCCACTCGCTGCGACAGCCATCGCAGTTAGCGCGTTTCTGTTCCGCCTTGCCGCCCCACCAGTAGGTGGTGGTGGTGCCGCCGCGCGCCAGATATTCCCATTCGGCCTCGCTCGGTAAACGGTAGGTAGCGCCGGTTACCTTGGACAACCACTGCACGTAGCCCTGCGCTTCATTCCAGCTTACGTTGATCACCGGCCGCCTGCCGCGTCCCCAGCCACGATCTGTGGGACGGGTTTTGTTCATCGTCTTGGCGTACTGATCGTACTCCTCGAACGTCACTTCGTATTTGCCGACCGCAATCGGATTTGAAATAGTGACCTCGCGTTGCGGCCCTTCGTTCTTGTCGCGCCCGGGTTCATCGGCTGGCGACCCCATATTGAACCTTCCGGGGCCGATGACGATCACTTCCGGCCCGACACTGCCGTCGCGCAGCACGTCGCGAAAAACGCTGCCAGGCTTGCGCAGCGAACGGGCCTTCTCCAGCCCTATCGTCGCCTGTTTATCCTGCGGATAGGCGGCCAGCGCCGCCTGGAAGAAACGAATCGCGTTTTCCTTGTCGAACACCGCCATGGCTGCTTCAGCTTTCTTGCGCTGCGCGGCGGCTTCCTTTCTGGCATCGGCGAACTTCGTGTTGATTTCTTCGGCCCGCTTCAGAATCGCCGCCCCCCCTTCGGGCATGTCGCCGCCACCGTGCACCTGGGCCTGGGAAAGATACTGCTGTACCGTTTCCAGGTCACCGCTGTCGGCGGCCACACTGGCAAGTGCGAGGAAAGCGCCGCTGGCCTCCGCCGGGTCAACCCAACGTTCGCCGACTTTCACGAGTTCGCCGCCCGCCAGCGACACGGATTCGCGTACCGTCTGTCCTTCCAGGATTTCCACCTTGACCACCGCGTCCTTGTAGCGTTCCAGACGCATCAGTACCTCGTGGTCGCCCGCTACTATGTCCGCGATCGTGGCCGGAGTGCGTTCAGCTTGCAGCTTGCCATTGATGAAGATCTGCGCGTTGGGCGGTTCGCTTAACAGCGTCACGGAACCGCGGCCTGGCAGCAGCGTGATGTCGCGCTTCAACACCTTGTCTTCGATCAGCTCGACCTCTTCCTCATACAGGCGAAAATACTTGTGAGTGACGGTGAGCGTGTGTTTGCCCGCCGGCAACTTCGCGCTGAGGGTCGGCGTCGTACCGAGTATGTGTCCGTCCAACTGAACTTCGGCGGCGGGCGGATTGGTCCTCACCTGCAGAATTGCACGACCTTCGGCAAGGGTGGAGCTCTGCCCACCTGCCATTGGTTCATTGATCAACACGCGCCCACCGCCGACGGTATCCACGTACTGTCCGGGCGGCTGCAAGGTGAAATACCCGATGCCCACGCCGATCAACAGCACTGCGGCAAACGCACCCCAGATCACGAACTGATTCACCTTGTGCGGAGGTGCGGCCTCACCGATAGTGGTCGCCGAAACACGCTTGCCCTTCAGCAGCTGGTTGGCGGCATCGTCAAGCTCTTCGGCTGTCTGATAACGCTCGCGCGGGTCTTTCGCGAGCATCTTCTTCATTATCGGGTCGTATTCGGCCAGATCAGGCGGCAGCGAAGGCACCGGCTGGCTGACATGCATGATCCCGATCGCTACCGAATCGTCCGCCTGATAAGGCACTTTGCCGGTGAGCATTTCGTAAAGCACGATGCCCAGACTGTAGATATCCGAGCGCCCGTCCACCGGCTTGCCGCGTGCCTGTTCCGGACTCATGTAGTGCGGGGTACCGATGCTCATACCGGTGCCCGTCATACGCGTTCCCGAATCAGCCGCTTTGGCGATGCCGAAATCGGTGAGCACCGCTGAGCCGTCGTCGCGGAACAGAATGTTCTCGGACTTCACGTCACGATGCACAAAGCCCTGTTTATGGGCGTAATTGAGCGCCGAGGAAACATCGATCATGATGCGCAGGGCATCCACGGGTTCCAGCGCACCGCGTGCCTTGAGCCGGCGTTTCAAATCACCGCCACTGATGTGCTCCATGGCGATGTAGTGATGCTGCTCGGCGACGCCAACGTCATAGACGCCGACGATATGCGGATGGTTGAACTTCGCTATCGTTTTACCTTCCTTGATAAAACGTGCGGTGAACGTCTGATCTGCGGCCAGGGAAGGCGCCATCACTTTGAGCGCTACCGAACGATCAAGCGATTCCTGGGTGGCGAGAAAAACGGTCGCCATACCTCCATGGCCGAGTTCACGCTTAATCCTGTAGCCCGGTATCTCGGTCATTCAACACTCCGGAAATACAAACAGAAAACGGTCATCGGATGCCATTGACGCTAACAATCGGCCGAATCGCTAGGTTCTTGACTGCCAAGCCCCAAGATGTCTTACACACAGCTGGAGTCCCATTAAAACAACGGGTTACCGGGAGAGGAGGACACTAACATACAGAATCCGGTGCGAACACTGCCGCAGTAGCAGAAAGAGCCAATACGCCTCTCGTTTTCAATTTGATGCCAGGTCAACCGCGGTGATCCGCGACTTGTGATCGTCAATGAAGCAACAACCCGGCCAAAATCCCTATTTGCAGCCCACATCACGGCAGCATATACGTGCAGTTCACTACACTAAATTGTTGGCGGAGAGGGTGGGATTCGAACCCACGTGGGGCGGTTATGCCCCCAACCGATTTCGAGTCGGTGCCGGTATGACCGCTTCGGTACCTCTCCTGTAACCTGCCTGTTGCGCCGCCGTGTCCCCAATTC
>JAOTYY010000244.1 GCA_029861595.1 Gammaproteobacteria bacterium | reverse complement strand
GATTCGCGGTTCGGTGCCCGGTGCCCGGAACGGGCAGGTGGTAGTTGCGCCTTCCGTGAAAGCGCGCGGGTAGTAGTCATGGAACTGAAACTGCACGACGGAAAAAACAAAGTTCAGTTGTCCGACGCGACATTCGGGCGCGAGTACAACGAATCGCTCGTACACCAGGTCGTTACTGCGTACATGGCCGGTGGCAGGCAAGGAACCCGGGCACAGAAGAATCGCTCTCAGGTGCGCGGCGGTGGCGCCAAGCCGTTTCGGCAGAAAGGTACCGGACGTGCGCGAGCGGGCACGATCCGCAGCCCATTGTGGCGATCGGGCGGCGTGACGTTTGCGGCGTGCCCGCAAGACCATAGCCAGAAAGTGAACAAGAAGATGTATCGCGGCGCGATGCGCGCGATCTTTTCCGAACTGGCGCGGCGCGGCAACCTGGTGCTGGTCGACGATTTCACACTGGAAGGCCCCAAGACGAAAATGCTGGCCGCTAAGCTGAAGGATCTGGGTCTCGAGGACGTGCTGATCGTGACTGAAGGTCTGGAACAGAATCTATATCTTGCCTCGCGCAATCTCGCGTATGTGCAAGCCCTGGCGGTTGAATCGGTCGACCCGGTATCACTGCTGCGCTGCCGCAACGTGTTGATGACGACCACTGCGGCCAAGCGGTTGGAGGAGTGGCTGGGATGAATCAGGAGCGCTTACTGCGGGTGCTGATTGCGCCGCACCTGTCGGAGAAAAGCACGCTGGCTGCCGACGGTGCCGGGCAGCACGTATTTCGGGTAGCCGTGGATGCCGATAAGCGGGAAATCAAGCACGCCGTGGAAGCGCTGTTCGAAGTGAAAGTCGCTCGCGTGCAGGTGCTCAATTGCAAAGGCAAAGTTAAACGTTTCGGTGCCCGGCTGGGACGCCGTAACGCCTGGAAGAAAGCGGTGGTCAGGCTGCAGCCCGGTCACGATATCGACTTCACCGGCGCGGAGAGTTAGACATGCCTCTGGTCAAATCGAAACCGACTTCGCCCGGACGCCGTTTCAAGGTCTCGGCGACGCATCGCGACCTCTATCATGGCGAACCGCATGGCCCGTTGCTGGAATCGCAATCACGCTCGGGTGGCCGTAACAACAAAGGCCGGATCACCACGCGGCATCGCGGCGGTGGTCACAAACAGCGTTACCGGCTGATCGATTTCAAACGCACCAAGGATGGCATCCCGGCGCGCGTGGAACGCATCGAATACGATCCGAACCGAAGCGCGCACATCGCACTGCTGCTGTACGCGGATGGCGAACGGCGCTATATCGTGGCGCCACAGAGAGTCAAAGTCGGCGATGAATTGATGTCCGGCCGCGACGCGCCGATCAGAATCGGCAACACACTGCCATTGACGAATATTCCCGTGGGCACCACGTTGCACTGCATCGAGATGAAACCGGGGAAGGGCGCGCAACTGGCGCGCAGCGCCGGGACTTCCGCGCAACTGGTGGCACGTGAGGGTGGTTACTGCACCATGCGTTTGCGTTCTGGCGAAATGCGCAAGATCCTCACGGAGTGCCGCGCCACCGTAGGCGAAGTGAGCAATGGCGAACACAGCCTGGAGAAGCTCGGCAAGGCTGGGGCGACGCGCTGGCGTGGCCGCCGACCGACGGTACGCGGAGTGGCCATGAACCCTGTGGATCATCCACACGGTGGCGGAGAAGGTCGTTCCTCGGGTGGCCGCCATCCGGTGTCGCCCTGGGGTGTGCCGACCAAGGGGTACAAGACTCGTTCCAACAAACGCACGGATCGATTCATCGTGCGCCGTCGTAAACTCAAGTAAGCGGAGAGGTTAACGTGCCCCGTTCACTGAAAAAAGGACCGTTCGTCGATGCGCATCTGCTCGCGAAAGTCGAGAAAGCGCGCGCGGCAAACAGTCGCCGGCCGGTCAAAACCTGGTCGCGCCGTTCGATGATCATTCCGGACATGGTCGGTTTGACCATCGCTGTGCACAATGGCCGGCAACACGTGCCGGTGTTGATCTCCGAAAACATGGTTGGCCACAAGCTCGGCGAGTTCGCCTCGACGCGAACCTTCCGCGGGCATGCCGCGGACCGCAGAGCCAAATAAGGCAGGTGTCAGATGCAGGTTAACGCAAGTTTGCGCCACGCGCGGGTCTCGCCACAGAAAGCGCGCCTGATCGCAGACCAGATTCGTGGCCTGCCGGTGGAGAACGCTTTGAATGTGCTCTCGTTCAGCCCGAGAAAAGCCGCCGGACTGATCAAGAAAGTGCTGGACTCGGCAATCGCAAACGCCGAGCACAACGAGGGCGCCGACGTAGACGAGTTGAAAGTATCGACGGTCTTCGTCAACGAAGGTCCGGTGATGAAACGGCTGCGTGCCCGGGCGAAGGGGCGTGCGAACAGAATTCTCAAACGTACCAGTCACATAACCGTGACGGTGGCAGACTAAATAGAGAGCTGCGCTAATGGGACAGAAAGTACATCCGATCGGCATGCGACTGGGCATTTCCGCAGACTGGACCTCCACGTGGTACGCGGGCTCGGCCAATTACGCCGATTTCCTGAACAACGACTTGCAGCTGCGTGAGTATTTGAAACGCAAGCTGTCGCATGCCTCGGTCAGCAGAATCGAGATCCACCGTCCCGCGCGTGCGGCGTTGGTGACCGTGTACACGGCGCGCCCGGGTATCGTGATCGGAAAAAAAGGCGAAGATATCGAGCGGTTGCGCCGCGAGGTTGCGGGCATGACCGGCCTCAATATCAACAATGTGAAGATCAATATCGCAGAGATTCGCAAACCGGAACTGGATGCGCAGTTGGTCGCCGAGGGTGTTGCACAACAACTGGAGCGGCGTGTGATGTTTCGACGTGCGATGAAGCGCGTTGTGACCAATACCATGCGCTTGGGTGCGCAAGGTGTGAAGATCAGCGTGGCCGGGCGTTTGAATGGTGC
This sequence comes from Gammaproteobacteria bacterium, assembly GCA_029861595.1. Lineage (GTDB taxonomy): Bacteria > Pseudomonadota > Gammaproteobacteria > JAHELT01 > JAHELT01 > JAHELT01. Next base: position 2,756 of record JAOTYY010000244.1, on the reverse strand, counting down.
GGAAATCGCACGCCGGGAGTGGTACCACGAAGGTCGCGTGCCGTTGCACACGCTGCGCGCCGACATCGATTATGGATTTGCGGAAGCGAAAACCACTTACGGTGTAATCGGAATCAAAGTCTGGATCTGCAAAGGCGAAGTATTCGACCTCCACAGCAAACATGAGGAAGGCCAACAGCTGGTCTCCAAATAGGCCGCTGATAAGGAACAGGCGATGCTGCAACCGAAACGCACAAAATTCCGTAAACAACAGAAAGGCCGCAACCGCGGTTTGGCCACCTCCGGTAACCGGGTCAGCTTCGGCGAGTACGGTCTGCGTGCTACAGCTCGTGGGCGGCTCACGGCGCGGCAGATCGAGGCGGCCAGACGGGCCATGACACGTCACATCAAACGTGGCGGAAAAATCTGGATTCGGGTATTTCCGGACGTGCCGGTCACGAAAAAACCGATCGAAGTACGCATGGGCAAAGGCAAAGGCAACGTCGAGTACTGGGTGGCGAAAATCAAACCCGGGAAGGTGCTGTACGAAATGCAGGGCGTTTCCGAAGACATCGCGCGCGAAGCGTTTCGCCGGGCGGCAGCGAAATTGCCTGTATCGACAACTTTTGTATCACGGACGCTGATGTGATGAACGCTAGCGAATTGCGCGGCAAAGACATGACGGAACTGGAGAAGGAGCTTCTCGCACTGCGGCGCGAGCAGTTCAACCTGCGTATGCAGCAGGGGGGTGGGCAGGCGCCGCGCCCGGACCAGTTCGCCAAGGTGCGCAAGAACATAGCGCGAATCAAGACCGTGATGACTGAAAAGCTACAGGCGGGTAACTAATGGGCGAGCAGACAAAACTGACACGTTCGGCCACGGGCCGCGTTGTCAGCAACAAGATGCAAAAGACCGCGACTGTATTGGTCGAGCGACAGATTCAGCACGCGCTGTACGGAAAATTCATCAAACGCTCGAAGAAGTATCACGCGCATGATGAAGAAAACAGTTGTCAGGTGGGCGATCTGGTAATGATCGAGGAGTGCCGGCCGATGTCGCGCAGTAAATCCTGGCGTGTGGTCAAGGTGCTGGAGCAGGCCGGTTAGTCCGGCTGAGCGGAGTTGCTGCAATGATACAGATGCAAACTGTTCTGAATGCCGCGGATAACAGCGGCGCGCGCAAAATGCAGTGCATCAAGGTGCTGGGCGGCTCCAGGCGTCGCTATGCCGGCATCGGCGACATCATCAAAGTCAGCATTAAAGACGCCATTCCGCGCGGTAAAGTCAAGAAAGGCGAGATCTACAACGCCGTGGTGGTGCGCACGCGTAAAGGCGTCCGGCGCCCCGACGGCTCGGCAATCCGGTTCGATACCAACGCCGCGGTGTTACTGAACGCAAAGCTGGAGCCGATTGGCACGCGCATTTTCGGCCCGGTGACACGTGAACTGCGCTCGGAGCGTTTCATGAAAATCATTTCGCTGGCGCCCGAAGTGCTGTAGTTGAGAATGGCCGATGAAAAGAATTCGTAAAGGCGACGATGTGATCGTGGTAGCGGGCCGGGACAAGGGTCGCCGTGGGTCCGTGGTGCGGGTGTTGGATAGCGGACGCCTGTTGGTCGAAAACGTAAACATGGTCAAACGGCACACGCGGCCCAATCCGCAACGCGGTGTGGCGGGCGGCATTGTCGAGAAGGAGGCACCGATTCAAGCCTCCAATGTAATGCTTTACAACCCGCAGAAAAAAGCCGGCGACAGAGTCGGTTTCAAAACGCTGGAGGACGGCCGCAAAGTGCGGTTCTTCAAGTCCGACGGCGAAGTAATCGACGCATAGGTGTGCAGGTGAGCAGACTATCCGATTTCTACCACGATACGGTGACGAAGCAGCTGACCGAGCAGTTCGGCTATAAGAGCGCCATGCAGGTGCCACGCATTGAGAAGATTACTCTCAACATGGGCGTCGGTGAGGCGGTGGGCGATAAGAAAATCATGGAGAACGCCGTTAACGATTTGACCTTGATTGCGGGGCAGAAGCCCGTCGTGACCTTTGCGCGCAAGTCGGTGGCTGCTTTCAAGATTCGCGAAGGCTGGCCGATCGGTTGCCGCGTCACGCTGCGGCGTTCGCGCATGTACGAGTTTCTCGATCGGCTGATCAGCGTCGCGATTCCGCGTACCCGCGATTTTCGCGGCTTGAGCCCCAGAGCCTTCGATGGCCGCGGCAACTACAGCATCGGGGTTCGTGAGCAGATAATTTTTCCCGAAATCGATTACGACAAGATCGATACATTGCGCGGTTTGGATATCGCGATTACCACGTCGGCTCGCAGTGATGAAGAAGGACGGGCGCTGCTTACGGCTTTCAATTTTCCTTTCAGACAATAGGCGGAATTGGTTCGATGGCTAAGCGTTCGATGCTAATGAGAGAGCGAAAGCGCACTAAGCTGGTGAAGAAGTACGCGGCAAAACGCGATGCTTTGAAAAAAATCATTGGCGGCGCTGACGCCACGATCGATGAGCGCGTGCAGGCGGCCGCGTCATTACAGAAGCTGCCCCGCGATTCCAGTCCGGTGCGCCAGCGCAACCGCTGCCGGCTCACGGGTCGTCCACACGGCTATTACCGAAAGTTCGGTCTGGGTCGCAACAAGCTGCGCGAGGCCGCCATGCGCGGCGATGTGCCAGGCTTGTGCAAAGCGAGTTGGTAAGGAGCAGAATTATGAGCATGTCCGATCCCATCGCTGATTTTTTGACTCGCATCCGCAACGGCCAGGCGGCGCGTAAAGCA
>JAOTYY010000243.1 GCA_029861595.1 Gammaproteobacteria bacterium | reverse complement strand
CAAGGAATGCCGATAACCGCGGAGCAGGTCGAGCGGTTCGCGCACGATGGCGCCATTGTCATCCGTGAAGCGTTCGCGACATTCTGGCTGCAGGATCTGGCACGCGGTATGGAAAAAAACTTCGCTGCTCCCAGCGGCTATGCAACGCGCTATACGGCGGACGAGGCGCCAGGTGGCTTCTACGACGACTACTGCAACTGGCAGGATATTGCTGAATACCGAACGTTCGTCGAAAAGTCGCCGGCCGCCGAAATCGCGGGCCGACTGATGGGAGCGACGCAGGTACGCGTCTATCATGAACACGTGCTTGTCAAAGAGCCGGGTACGCTCGAAATAACGCCCTGGCACCATGATCTCACTTACTACGGCGTGGACGGCGAACAGGTTTGCAGTATCTGGCTGCCGCTGGACCCGGTGCCACGCAGCGCATGCCCTGAATTCGTCGCCGGCTCGCACCGCTGGGGAAGGCGTTTCATGCCGCGGATGTTCATCGATCACGACGCCTATGCAGCGATCCCGCATGGCTACGAGGCGGTGCCCGACATCGACGCCGAGCGCGAGCGCCACGAATTGTTGGCGTGGGATCTGCAGCCCGGAGACTGCATCGTGTTTCATATGTTGACGTTGCACGGCGCACCGAACACCGCAACACTGACCACGCGTCGGCGCGGGTTTTCGGTGCGCTGGCTGGGTGACGATGCGGTGTTTGCCACCCGGCCCTGGCGGACATCGCCGCCGTTCCCGGACGTGCAATTGCGTCCCGGAGAGGCCATGGAGCATGCCAGCTTCCCGATAGTCTGGCGCGTGGACGCTTAACCGAGAACAGTGACCGGAGAACATCGGTGGACCTCAGGTACAGCCCGGAAGAACAGGCATTTCGCGAAGACATAAGACGTTTCCTGGAAGACAGGCTTGATTCACGGTTGCGTGAAAAAGTGCGCAACGGCCAGCGGCTGAACAAGTCCGATTACGAAAACTGGCATGCGCTGTTGAACACGCGCGGCTGGCTGGCCGTGACCTGGCCGCGGGAATACGGCGGTACGGGCTGGAATGCCGTGCAGCGGCATATTTTCGAGGAGGAGTGCTGTGCGGCCGGCGCGCCGCGCATCGTGCCCTTCGGCCTGAATATGCTGGGCCCGGTGCTGATGAAGTTCGGCTCGCAAGCACAGCGCGATTACTACCTGCCGCGTATTCTGGACGGCAGCGACTGGTGGTGCCAGGGTTATTCGGAGCCTGGCGCCGGTTCGGACCTTGCGTCGCTACGCACGCGCGCGGTTCGTAAAGGCGATGTTTATGTAGTCGACGGTCAAAAGACCTGGACCACCCTGGGGCACTACGCCAACCGCATATTCTGCCTTGTGCGCACCAGCACCGACGGCAAACCGCAGGAAGGAATTTCGTTCCTGCTCATCGACATGCAATCGCCGGGCATCGAGGTGAAGCCCATCGTGCTGCTGGACGGTGAGCACGAAGTGAACGAAGTATTTTTCGATGCCGTGCAAGTGCCGGTCGAGAACCTGGTTGGCGAGGAAAACCGGGGATGGACTTACGCCAAATACTTGCTCACACATGAACGCACGGGTATCGCCGGCGTGGGATTTTCCACTACCGCGCTAGACGACCTCAGACGCATTGCCCGGGTGCAGCTGAAAAGCGGACTGCCGCTCGCTAAAGATCCTTATTTCGCCGCGCGCATGGCGAAGGTCGAAATCGACCTCGAAGCGATGAAGACGACCAACCTGCGCATCATTGCCGCGGCCGCGACGGGCAGCGCACCCGGTGTGGAAAGTTCCATGCTGAAGATCAAAGGTACGGTGATCAGGCAGGAGATCAATGACCTGACGCGCCGCGCGCTGGGTCCGTACGCGCTGCCGTTCGTTTCCGAAGCCCTGGAGGCGGGGCACAACCAAGAAGCGATCGGCCCCGACTACGCCAACCCCGTGGCCAACCAGTATTTCAACAACCGCAAATTGTCGATCTTCGGCGGTTCCAACGAGATACAGAAAAACATCATCGCCAAGTCGCTCGGACTGTAGGATCTACCGTGGATTTTTCGCACAACGAACAGCGCAGGATGCTCGAGGAAACGGCGACGCGTTTTCTGCGCGATAACTACCCGCTGCGGGTACGTCACGAACACGCTGCCGCAACGGCGGGTTTCAGCAGGGACATGTGGTCCCGGTTCGCGGAACTGGGACTGGTGGGTGCGCTGTTTCATGAACAACACGGCGGGTATGGCGGTACTGGGTTCGACATCGCAGTGCTGTTCGAAGCGCTGGGCAGGTCGCTCGTGGTCGAACCCTTTTTTGCCAGCCTGCTCGGCGGCAGCTTGCTGGCAGAACTGTGTAGGCCGGAGCAACGCGCCCTGATCGCCGAAATCATCAACGGATCGCGGTTGGTCAGCGTTGCACATACTGAGCCGCAAAGCCGTTATGATCTGGCTGATGTCGCCACGTCCGCGACACGCGATCCGCATGGTGGCTGGCGGCTGCAGGGAAACAAAGCCGTCGTGCCGAACGGTGACACAGCCGAGTCGCTGATCGTCAGCGCGCGTATGCACGGTACGCAAAGCGAACCGCAGGGCATAGGATTATTCCTCGTCGATGCGCGGGCCGCAGGTCTGGAGCGCTGCGGTTATGCCACGGTGGATGGCGGGCGCGCCGCCGAGATTACGCTGAACGACGTTGTGCTCGACGAAAGCGCATCGCTTGGTCGGGCCGGTGAGGCTTTTGCGGCGCTGGAGAACGCCGTCGGTCTGGCAACGCTCGCGTTGTGTGCCGAAGCGTTGGGTGCCATGCAAGCGGCCACCGACATGACGCTCGAGTACCTGCGCACGCGCAAACAGTTCGGCGTGACGATCGGAAGTTTTCAAGTGTTGCAGCATCGCTACGTCGAGTTGCTGATCGAGATCGAGCAGGTTCGTTCCCAGTTGATCAACGCGGCGAGCAGCATCGACAGCGGTGCGCCCGATTGCCAGTGGCAACTGTCGGCGGCGAAACATCTGACCGGACGCGTCGCCCGCCTGGTTGCCGAGGAAACCGTGCAGTTGCATGGCGGCATCGCCATGACCTGGGAGTACGGGCTGGCGCATTTTGCCAAGCGTCTGGTGATGATCGACCATTGGCTGGGCGATACCGACCACCATCTCGAGCGGTGCGTGATGCTCGCACGCGACACTGGACTCTCCGCCACTTCGGCAATAAGGTAGCCACCTTTCACACCGGGACCGACTTCCATGCTCGAACAAGCGCGCGCGGAACTGGCACCCACCGGCGTCCTTCGTGCCGGTATCAATCTCGCTAACTTCCTCCTCGTCACGGGTGAAAGCGCGGCGGGCGAACCACAGGGCGTTTCTCCCGACATGGCCCGCGCTGTTGCGGATCGCTTAGGTGTTCCGGTCAGCTACGTCGGTTTCAAGACGCCTGGCGAACTTGCGGATGCGGCCACTGAGGACGTCTGGGACATCGGCAATATCGGCGCCGAACCTGAACGCGCCAGGACCATTACATTCACTGCGGCCTACGTCGAAATCGAGGCCACCTACCTGGTGCCCGCGGGGTCACCCATTGAATCCGTCGCGGAGGTCGATCGTGAGGGCGTGCGCATCGCGGTCTACGGGCGCTCGGCTTACGGGCTGTGGCTGGCCAGCAACATCCGCCATGCGGAGCTCGTCAATACAGACGGCATGGATGCATCCTTCGATGTATTCGTTGAGCAAGAGCTCGACGCGCTGGCGGGCCTCAGACCGCGGCTTATCAAGGACATGGAAAGCCTGCCCGGCGCACGCCTGCTCGACGGCCAGTTCTCCGCCGTGCAGCAGGCCATCGGTACGCACCCGGACCGTAAAGCCGGTGCCGCATTCCTGAGCGAATTCGTCGAGGAGGCGAAGGCGAGTGGCCTGGTGGCGAGCCTCATCGAGAAGCACGGTGTCGAAGGCCGGCTCACCGTTGCGCCGCCGGTGCGGTGATCCTTTGCGGATTCGTCTCCGGTTCTGACGAAGGAGAAGCGTCCGCTATCGGGCTCCAGCAGCCGTCATTCAGAGAGACCCGCCTTGATTTCGGCAGATGTCCTGGGCTTTGGCCTTTACTCTTGTAGGTAAAGGTGGAGTTGCGCGAGATCACGAAGAGTGCGACCGCATATTCGACGCGTCCTGAACCGTTAAATCCGATCAAAAGAACACCGAATTCCAGTATCGCTAACACGATAAGCGATCAATATTGTAATGGGTCCAGCTATTCGTTCTTCAGTTGCGCACCGAACACATCGAGTAACCGGTACTTGAGCACTTTGCCTGCCGTCGATAACGGCAGGGCGTCGGTCACCACGATGCGCGCGGGGCGTTTGTAGGGTGCCAGCTGGTTTTTGATGAAAGCCTGCAGTGCCGCTTCGTCCACAGTTGCATACGGCGCGCGTTCCACGAACGCCAGCACCTTTTCGTTGCCGTCGGATTCGCGCTGTCCGATTACCGCAGCATGCACTACGTCTGGGTGTGCATTGATCGCGGTTTCCACCTCCGGTGGATAGACATTGAAACCGGAGCGGATAATCAGCTCTTTGCGGCGGCCGACAATATGCAGGCACCCCTGCCTGTCGAAACGCCCCAGATCGCCGGTGTGCAGGTAACCATCGCTGTCGATAACGCGTGCGGTGTCTTTCCTGTTTTTGTAGTAACCCAGCATGACGTTGGGTCCCTTGACGACGATTTCGCCCACCCCGTCACGGACTTCATCGTGATCCGGTGCGGCCGCTATGCGCACATCCTGTCCGGGCATCGGCGGTCCAACGCTGATGTCGTCGCGTTCGTCGCCCACTCGTGTCGAGCAAATCCCGGCCGTGCTTTCGGTCAAGCCGTAGCCGTTGTGCAGGCACAGACCGAAGAATTTTTCGACACGGTGTTTCCAGTCCGGGTCCAGGGGTGCGCCGCCGGCGGACATGTAACGCAGCCGCGGGGCGTCGGGTGATTCGATTCCGGTGCGTTGCGCGTATTCGAGCAGCCTTGCATACATTGCCGGCACCGCGGGTACCAGAGTAACGCCGCCGGCGAGTGCCGCGAAAAAATCGGCCGGGTCGAAACGTGCTACCAATTGTATTTTTGCGCCCGCGCGCAGCGCCGCAAGGAACGCACTGTTGAACGCGAATATGTGAGTGAACGGAAGCACCCCGTAAATGTGGTCGCGATCGTCGATCGCGCGGATCTGGATGGACGCCCACGAGGCGTACAGCAGGTTCGCATGCGTCAGCATCACGCCTTTCGGATCGCCGGTCGTCCCCGTGGTGTACATCAGCGCAGCCACCTGCGTCGCCGAAGCTGCGTCGGTTTGCGGGTGGACGCGCCGATCTGGCTCGCTCACCAGCAGTTTGAGCGAGTCGCACAGCGAGACTTCGCCGGCCCTGGCGGTTTTACCATGTGCGAGCGCGGCGGGGGAAACGGCATGCGTGAAAATCTGCAGGCGGGGCTCTGAGTGCGCAGCAATACGCGCGATTTCCGTGCTGGTCATGCGGGCGTTTACCGGGACTACCCAGGCACCGAGTCGCGAACAGGCCAGCGCAACGGCGATAAATACGGCGCAGTTTTCCGCGACCAGAAGAACCCGGTCAGCGGCGACGACGCCATTTTCCCGCAACAGATCGGTCGCCGCTGCCACTGCGGCATACAGGTCACCGTTGCGCAGCTGCGTGCCGTCACAATCGATCAGCGCGGGCGCCCCTGGATCGGTGCGGCAGCGCAAAATA
>JAOTYY010000242.1 GCA_029861595.1 Gammaproteobacteria bacterium | reverse complement strand
TCGCAAATCCCGATCGGCCGTAGCGTTGATCCAGAAGTAGGAATCGAAGATGAGCGCACTATCACCAAAGTCGTCGAAAATGACGAGCGGCGCCGGTTCCGCCAATATGGCATCTTGTTCTTTCACCGCTTGCTCGATCAGTTCCGCCACCCGCCGCACCGGAGATCCATACGCGACACCGACGCGTACCTGGGTACGAGTCCGACGATCGACCAGTGTCCAGTTGACCACTGTGTTCTCGAGGAGGTGGCTGTTTGGGATGAGCAGGTGAACACCATCCACCCGCCGAACGCGCGTTGACCGCGTATTGATAGCCTCGACCGTTCCACGAGTCTCTCCCACTTCGAGGAAGTCACCGATCTTTATCGGGCGCTCCCACATCAGAATCCATCCGCTGATGAAGTTGTTGATGATGTTCTGTGCCCCGAACCCCACGCCGATGGCGACCGCGCCGGACACGAAGGCAAACGCGGTCAAAGGAACATTGAGTAGATCGAGCGACGTGAAGGCCAGAATCGCGATCGCGACAATGTAGAACACCCGTCGAATTAGGTGCACGACGTCCGGATTCAGCTTGCGATCCGTGAGTCGGTTGGAAATCGTACGTCCACCCCAGCGGACCAGCACAAATCCTATTCCCAGCAATGCCGGGACGAAAAGGATCTGGCCGATCGTCACTGCCTGATCGCCGATTGAGAACAGCGTTGTGTCAAATGATTCGAATAGATCGAGCATCAACGAGCGCTTCGTGAGTCGGTGGGGATCATTGTAGCCAAATCGTTTAGTCTCGAGGGTAATTCAGAACGGCCGCAAGCGATACGGAGTAACCCAGTTTCGTGCTGCTTCGCAGCACGAGTGTCTGTCGTTCCACTATGTCGAGATTCCGGGCTTTCGGAGACGGCTGAGCAGTATGAATATACCGCTCCGAACAAGGCGATCTTCGGCCACGAGTAGTGGTTCGCTTACCTGACTAAATCCAGCGTCTTACTTGAGCAAGATAGTCTTGGTATTGCTGCCCGAATGTGCGACCGAGCTTCTCCTCTTCCAGCTTTATCACGAATTGGTCGATCACGAAGACCGCAACCACTGTGCTTATGGCAATCCACAGGCTGTCGATTATCAAAGCGAGCCCAAACTGAATCACCGCCAATCCGAGGTAACCGGGATTGCGCGTGTACTGGTAAATCCCCGAGGTCACGAGTGCGGTTGACGCTGAATAAGGATTGTATGTGGTACCTGCGCGGTGGATGCTCTTCATCGAACTGCAGATCACTAAGACACCCGTAGTCACGGCAATCATGCCAGAGCCAAGTTGAAAAACCAGCGGCATTACGGGTAGTGGGAAGATGAGGTCGATTCCCAAACCAACCAAAAGTGTTACACCGAAAATCGCCGGGGGCGGAGCAAAGGGTTTCTGGAACTCGTTGGTCATCTGTGTCGTTGTGGCTCGCGCTCGAACCGCTATTACCTCAGCATTCCCCTGCGCTGGGCAATAGCGGCTCAATCGGAGCGATACCCCAGACCAGAAATTTGCCGGCTATGTCGGGCATTGCTGCTGGCCAGCGTGAGCGCCACGTTCGTCTGAGTCGGTGCGAGCAGCGTTTCCGCCATCAGCACCAGCGCGTCGCCCCGGCGCTTAGCGAACGTATTTTCGCTGCCATTGCTTTGCTCAGACGTTACCGCAGTAACGCCTTTTTAAATATCCGTGTTCGCGGCATGAGGTGCCCTTTGCCGCTTTTCTTCAATCGGTTATTGGCTCTCGGCAAGTAAAAGTGGCACGCCGGCGGCCCCGCCCGTGTTCGGGCGGGCAGGGCTGCCGTTTGTCAGACCGAACTGCAGGTGCCGCGTACCTTTTAGGGTCAGGCGGCCGAATCAGCCTTGCGCCGGTTTGCCGCCAGCCACTCGTCGACCTGCGCAACCGTGCGATCGACTTCGTCGTTTTGCATGTCCCGCTGGCCCGCGATGAATTGCACCAGGCGGTCGGTGCGTTCAATTTTGACTACACCGGCCGCCAGCGCGCGCGCGGCTGAGGAAGGGCTCTCGAGGGACTGGGCGGCGTTCGCGTACTTTTCAAACGGCACCAGGTCGTTTGCATCGGCACCCAGAGATTTGCACAAATCGACTACCCAGTTGTAGACGGAACGCGAAGTATCCATATCGCCGTGCACCGCTTCCTTGATGGTGCGCATGCCGTCTTTCTGCACGCAGCGGTAATTGCCCGCGAGCAGCATGGCCCACTTGGCCATGGGCACAAAGATCGAATCGTGAACCCTGAGCTTGACGGGCAGCTGTATTTCGCCGTTACCGTCATCGAAGCGGGCGGTTTCGATGTCCGTCTCCAGCTGACGCAGGATAGCGGTATGTTCGTCCGATTCGAAGCGGGCGGCTTTGAAATTGGTTGGCAGACGCACCTGCAGCACGTTGATTTTTTCTTCTGGCGGCCGGAACGCCTGCGGATCCGGGCTGCACAACGTTAACAGCCCCGGTTTAAAGCCGTCCCAGACAGTCGGATCGGTGTAGGCGATTTTGCAGGCAGCGGCGTCGAGATCCGGAATGCGTGCCAGGTAAGGCAGCGGGGGCATATTCATGATCGACATGCAGGGCACGCCGGCGCTGGCGACCCGCGCGAGCAGTTCACGAACCCCGGGCGAGCCATACTGCGGTTCCTGCATGGCCAGGGCCACCAGGTCATAGTCGCTCGGATCGATTGCGCCCGGCGCGTCCGCCGACAGGCTGCCAGGCAGGTTCTGCGAATGGACCTCGACGAGCCCGTCGCGTTCTTTCGTCGGCATGCGCACCCGGATACCGTCGCTGTTGATCAAATCCACCTCGGCGGGAAGACAAACCAGCTTCACAGTGTGACCGGCGAGCAGGAGTTTGCTCGCCAGCAATGAGCCGTACGAAGCGCCCATGATCAAAATGTTGTATTTGCTGTGCATTAGAGAACTCCTCTCCCAGTGACCCGCCCGCAAATGATACACGTTAGACGCCTGCCGAAGGGGATAGTTGATGTTCAGTCAAAGTGCCAGTCCCTGCCGGATACCCGGTGCTGATCCGCTCGAGTGCACAATTGGTCAGCGTCAGGTAGAAAACGTGCATCGTCGATAACGAGTTCGTCTGCCATCTTGATCCCCGGATAGTGCGGTGAGCGAACTGTCAATCAGCCCAACCTCACGGCACACACGAAGTATGCGCAACTAAGCATACGCCGACTGCGGATCGCTGCACTGGCCGATGCGGGATTCCACACGTCACCCAGACCATCCTCAACATGGAGGCAAAACCGTGCTTTAATCACCGGCAACGATCGCCAAACAGCGAGCACTGCACGCATGTCCGAGGCCCTGCTCACCCGTCTGCTGTCGATGTCTCGCGCTATCGCCGGTGAGATTGACCGCCAGTCAGTGCTGGACAAAGTGGCCGAGGAACTACGTCACCTCATTCCGCACGACCATCTGGATCTGGCTTTGCTGGTGGACGAAGGACGACTCCACACTAGCTGCGGGGCCGGCATTAACACCGTCTGTCCGCAGCCGGAAAGCCTGCTGCAAAGCATCCCGTCAGTAATGCAGATGCCGGAGGGGGTCGGCAGGTGATTTACAGGGTCGTTATTATCGTCATGCTGCTGGTCTACGGCCGTGGAGAACGCGTCCAGACATGACGCTCGTTTCAGGGTCCGCTGTGTCAGAGCATATCGCGGTGGTGATGGGTGTTTGCGGCTGCGGCAAAACGACGCTGGGCGAAGCACTCGCCGAGCGTCTGCGCGTGCCCTTCCTGGAGGGCGACGACTACCATCCGCGCGCCAACATCGACAAGATGTCTGCTGGCGTGCCGCTCGCCGACGAAGACCGCTGGCCCTGGCTGGATGCCCTGGGCCGTGCCCTGGCCGCCAGCGCACGCGAGCATGGCGGCGTGGTCGGTGCCTGCTCGGCGCTGCGCCGCGCTTACCGCGAGCACCTGGAGATTGCCGCCGGGCTGCCAGTTCGCTTCGTGTGCCTGACCGGGGCGCGTGATGACATTGCCCTGCGGATGGGCACGAGGCGGGACCACTTTATGCCCGCGAGCCTGCTGGACAGCCAATTGGAGATCCTCGAGGTCCCCGCGCCCGACGAACGCGCCATTGTGTTATCCGCCACCGCGCCGCTGGCCGACACCGTGCAGAGGACCGTTCAGTTCCTGAGCGCAGAATCGCAACCCTGAGCGGAAATTCCAAGCGCGACGCCCAAGGCACCCCTCAGCTGCCGTAGGAACCGGCTGTCGTACTGCCGCCGCGGCCCGTCCAGTCGGTGTGGAAGTATTCTCCGCGCGGGCGATCTACGCGCTCATAGGTATGGGCGCCGAAATAATCACGCTGCGCCTGCAGCAGGTTGGCCGGCGAGCGCGGGCAGCGATAACCGTCGTAATAGGACAGTGCCGAGGTCATCGCCGGAAGCGCAATGCCGAGCCGAATCGCCGTGCACGACACTCGCCGCCAGGCATCCTGAGCGTCGCCCAGCGCAGCGGCGAAAAACGGGTCCAGCATCAGGTTGGCGAGCTGCGGCCGACGCTGGTAAGCGTCTTTGATGCGCGCAAGAAATACCGAGCGGATGATGCACCCGGCACGCCACAGCAGCGCCACGTCGCCGAAATCGAGTTGCCAGCCGTACTCCTGCGAGGCCGCGCGCAGCAGAGCAAACCCCTGCGCGTAGCTGATGATTTTTGCCGCGTACAGCGTCTGGCGCAGATCGTCGATGAACTGCTCGCGGTCGCCGTCAAACGTGGTGCCGGGGCCGGCCAGCGAATCCGCGGCGTCGACCCGTTCGTCCTTGAGCGCGGACAGGCAGCGGGCAAACACTGCCTCACCAATAAGAGTCAGCGGCTGCCCGCAATCCAGCGCAGCGCTCACGGTCCAGCGCCCCGTGCCTTTCTGCCCGGCGCAATCCTCGATCAGATCTACGACCGCCTGCCCGTCGCCATCGCGGTAAGCCAGGATGTCGCGGGTGATTTCGATCAGGTAAGAATCGAGTTCACCGGTGTTCCAGTCAGCGAACACCTCGTGCATCACCTGGTTGTCCAGGCCGAGACCTTGCTTCATCAGCTGGTAGGCTTCGCCGATCAATTGCATGTCGCCGTACTCGATGCCGTTGTGCACCATCTTCACAAAGTGTCCGGCGCCGTCGCCACCGAGCCAATCGCAACACGGCTCGCCGTCCTCGGTACGGGCAGCGGCACGCCGCAACAGGTCTCGCACCTCGGGCCACGCCGAGCTGCTGCCACCGGGCATGATCGAAGGCCCGTGCAACGCGCCCTCTTCGCCGCCGGATATGCCCACGCCGAGGTAGCGCAGGCCCCGGCTCTCTACTTCGGCGGCACGGCGCATAGTGTCGCCATAGTACGAGTTGCCGCCGTCCATGATGATGTCGCCGGCAGCCAGCAGCGGCAGCAGTTGCTCTATCAGCGCATCCACCGGCGGCCCGGCTTTCACCATCAGCAAAACCTTACGCGGCACCGACAGCGCGGTCACCAGTTCGGCCAGTGTCTGGCAGCCGATGATCGACTGGCCGCGGGCGCGGCCCTCGATGAACGCCTCGGTGCGCTGCGGCGTGCGATTGTGGACGGCCACCGTAAAACCCTTGCCGGCCAGGTTGAGGACCAGATTCTCACCCATCACGGCCAGACCGATCACTGCGATATCGGCTTTCCCCATGCGTAATGCTCTCCGTCGAAATCCCTGGCGCCGTCAGCGGCACCTCCCCCCCCCCGGGAAGTGCCGGGTCACGTGT
>JAOTYY010000241.1 GCA_029861595.1 Gammaproteobacteria bacterium | reverse complement strand
GCGCAAATGCTGATGGCGGGCGCCTGGATGCGCCCCGCGTACTACGGCCCCGAAGGTGAGCGCGACAGGTGCATGCAGGAGGAAGCGATGCATGTGCGCAGTCACGTAGGCCTGGTGGATGTGTCCACGCTGGGTGGTCTCGATGTGCGCGGTCCCGACGCCGGTGAGTTTCTCAACCGAATGTACACCTACGCGTTTGCAAAACAATCCGTTGGACGTTCGCGTTACGTGCTGATGACCAATGAACAGGGCGTGGTGATCGACGACGGAGTCGCGTGTCGCATGCACGAACATCACTATTACGTGACCGCCACCACGGGAGGCGTCGACAGCGTCTACTTGAACATGCTGCGCTGGAACGCGCAGTGGCGTCTTGATGTCGACATCGGCCACGTCACCAATGCCTGGAGCGGTGTGAACATCGCCGGTCCGGGTTCGCGCCGCGTGCTGGAAAAAGTCTGTCAGGACGTCGACTTATCCGCGCAGGGTTTTCCTTACATGGGCGTGCGCGAGGGCAGCGTTTCCGGTATACCGGCACGTCTGTTACGCGTCGGTTTCGTCGGCGAACTGGGCTTCGAGATTCACGTTCCCACCCACTACGGCGAAGCGCTGTGGGACGCCATGCTGACAGCCGGACAGGCGCTGGGCATTCGCCCGTTCGGCATCGAAGCGCAACGGCTGCTGCGCCTGGAGAAAGGCCACATCATTATCGGTCAGGACACCGATGCGATGACGTTTCCCGCAGAGGTGCATCTCGACTGGGCGATTTCGCGGCGCAAACCGTTCTTTGTCGGCGGACGCAGTATCGAAGAGGTCGACAGGCACCCGATTACCCGCAAGCTGGCTGGTTTCGTGGTAAGCGACCCGTCTGCGCCGATACCAAGGGAAAGCCATCTGGTGCTGGACGGCGGACGTATGAGCGGCCGCGTGACGTCGTGCTACTACTCGCCGGCGTTACGCAAACCCATCGGCCTGGCGTATATGGCACCGCATCAGGCGCAAGCCGGCAACGTCGTTACCATTCGCTGTGAGGCCGGTACGCCGGTCGACGCGCAGGTTGTGGACCTGCCGTTTTACGATCCGCACAACAATCGTCAGGGGATGTGAAGGTGCACAAAGCCGTACTGCCGCAGAATGTGCAACACCGCAGCATGCTCTACCGCACGTTACTGAACCATGGCGCTGTTTTCGCAAGTATTGGCGATAGCGCGATAGCCGCGCACTTCGGCCGCGACGACGAGGCACGGGCAGCGCGCCAGTTGGGGATCTCGGATTTATCACCACTGCCACGAACCGGCTTCAAGAGCAAGAATACGGTCGCATGGCTGGAGAAGCAGGGTGTAGCGATACCGGAGCGCCCAAACCGGTCCACGGTGCAGAACGACGGGTCACTGGTCGCCCGCTTGTCGAACGATGAGCACGTGATCCTGGCCAGCCTTGGCGGCAGTGGTTTGCCAGCCCGTCTCGACGAGGCATGGCAAATCGACACATCGCGTATGTGTTACCGCATGCCACGCGCGCACAGCTATACCTGGCTGGCGGTGACCGGCGAGCACAGCGGCACCATGTTCTCCAAGGTGTGCGGTGTGGATCTGCGTTTGCACAAGTTTCCCCTGGGCGAGATAGCGCAAACGTCGCTGGCACGGATCAACGCCCTGATAATCCGTGCCGACATGGGAAGCACGGCCGCTTTCTACGTGCTCGCCGATTCAGCCTCCGCGGAGTTCCTCTGGATGTGCCTGATCGACGCCATGCAGGAGTTCACGGGTATCCCTGTAGGGGTAGACGCATTGCGTACGCTCGTATAGGTTCTCGTTGGCTGGCGGGCAACTGCCGGCAATGTTGAAGGGGTGTGACGGCCGTACCAAAAGAGGTGAGGCGTCCGTATTTCGGCTGAAAGCCGGTATCACCTTTGCTCGTTTACAGGTGGGCGGGTTTCGTGACGTAACAGGATAGCGATGCCGGTTATATGTCGAATGAGTTCCGTGTCCGAAATTATCAGCGTTCGCACCGGCGATCCGAATCAAGCGTGCTGGAATGCCGAATGGTTGCTATACAATATACCGATTTGATCAATCCAGAGCGCCCGGTTCATGCCTAAGTCCTCCGCCACGCCTAAAGCGCCGCGCCCTTACGGTAAGGGACGGGTGGTTGAGCTGTCCGCACTCAATGAAGTGCGCCAGACGCTGGGTGACGCATCGCGCCAACGCGATCTGCTCATCGAACATCTGCACGCGATTCAGGACCGTTTCGGTTACTTGTCGGCGGCGCACATCGTTGCCCTGGCGCATGAGATGAAACTTGCGCCGGCCGAGGTGTATGAGGCGGCCACTTTCTATCACCATTTCGATGTCGTAAAGGACGATCAGCAGGCGCCCCCGAAACTTACGGTGCGCGTTTGCGATTCGGTTACCTGCGAGATGTTCGGCGCCCGCGAGCTGATCGCTGCATTACGCTCCTCACTGGGTAACGCGGTGCGGGTTCAACCTGTGCCGTGTGTTGGACGCTGCGAACAGGCGCCGGTCGCTGTCGTTGGCTGGAACCCTGTTGCACATGCAGATGCCGGCAGGGTCAAGGCAGCGGTAGACAGCGGGGCATACGATTGCCCGATTCCAGCAGAGGCGATCGATTACTCGCGATACATCAGCGAAGACGGCTACGCTTTATACCGTGCGTGCCGCGACGGGGAGCGCGATGTCGAGTCGATTGTCGCCGAGCTGGAACACGCCGGCCTGCGCGGACTGGGTGGTGCCGGATTTCCCGCGGGACGTAAGTGGCGCATCTTGCGCGACCAGCCGAAGCCGCGCCTGTTAGCGGTGAACGTCGACGAGGGCGAACCGGGTACGTTCAAGGATCGTTACTACCTGGAGCGCGACCCACACCGTTTTCTGGAAGGCTGTCTGATCGCTGCGTGGGCGGTAGAGATCGACGATGTCTACATTTACACGCGCGATGAGTACCCCGCGGTACGGGCATTGCTGGCCCGCAGCGTTGCGGAGTTGCAGGAGAAGTTCGACGATCTGCCACACATTCATTTGCGGCGCGGTGCCGGGGCCTATATATGCGGTGAGGAATCCGCGATGATCGAGTCGATCGAAGGCAAGCGCGGCATGCCGCGCCTGCGCCCGCCATACGTTGCGGAAGTCGGTTTGTTCGGTCGCCCAACGCTGGAACACAATGCGGAAACCCTGTTCTGGGTGCGCGAACTCGTTGAGAAGGGCGGGGCCTGGTTCGCCAGTCATGGGCGCAACGGACGCACCGGTTTGCGCTCGTTTTCGGTAAGCGGCCGGATCAACAAACCCGGTGTGCATCTGGCGCCGGCCGGCATCACCGTGCGCGAGCTGATCGATGAGAACTGCGGCGGTATGCTCGACGGGCACGAATTCTACGGCTACTTTCCGGGCGGTGCCTCCGGCGGCATATTGCCTGCTTCACTGGGGGATGTGCCCCTGGATTTCGATACATTGCAGGCACACGGCAGTTTCATCGGCTCCGCTGCTGTAATGATTCTATCCGACCAGGACCGTGCGCGTGACGCGGCTCTGAACGCGATGCGTTTTTTCGCGCATGAATCGTGCGGACAATGCACGCCCTGCCGGGTGGGCAGCGAAAAAGCGGTGCAACTCATGACCGCCGGGACTTGGGATCAGCCGCTGTTGGAAGAACTAGCCCGGGTCATGGAAGACGCATCGATTTGCGGGCTGGGGCAGGCTGCGCCGAATCCGCTGCGCACCGTAATGAAATATTTTCCCGACGAATTGCAGGACTAGGCGCAGCGCGTGGAGCTGAAAGCAGGTGTGAAATGGCAGCGAATCCCGAACATTTGAATTCCACCGTAAATTTCGTGCTGGATGGCAAAAGCATAACCGCCGATGCGCACGAAACGATCCTCAATGCAGCGCAGCGCAACGGCATTGCAATACCGCATCTCTGTTACAAGGATGGATTACGCGCCGACGGTAACTGCCGCGCGTGCATGGTGGAGATCGATGGTGAACGTGTACTGGCGCCGTCGTGCTGCCGCGGCGCAAGTGAAGGCATGGTCGTGAAAAGCAATAGCGAGCGTGCGCGCGCGTCCCAGAAGATGGTGTTGGAACTGTTAAAAAGCGACGTCGCTGAGACGCAATACACGCTGGCATCCGAATTGGATCAGTGGGCGGAAAAGTTCGACATCGGCCCACCGCGATTTGCGCCCCGGCAGCAGCCGATTGCCGACGTTTCGCACCCGGCGATCGCTGTGAATCTGGATGCCTGCATTCAGTGTACGCGTTGTCTGCGGGCCTGCCGCGAGGAACAGGTGAACGACGTAATCGGTTTCGCGCGCCGGGGAGCACATGCGGAAATCGTTTTCGATCTTGGCGATCCGATGGGCGACAGCTCCTGTGTCGGGTGCGGAGAGTGCGTGCAGGCGTGCCCCACCGGCGCGCTGATGCCGGCGGGCAATGTTGGTCTGACGAAAATAGACAAGCGGATCGATTCAGTGTGTCCCTACTGTGGCGTAGGTTGTCTGCTGACTTACAACATCAAGGGCAACCAGATTGCATATGTCGAAGGGCGCGACGGTCCGGCAAACGACAGTCGGTTGTGCGTCAAGGGGCGCTATGGCTTCGACTACGTTTCACATCCGCATCGGTTGACGGCGCCGCTGATACGCAAACCGGACGTGCCCAAGGGATTGAACGAGTTCTACGATCCCGCCGATGTGAGCAAGGCGTTCCGCGAAGCCAGTTGGGAGGAGGCGCTGGATCTGGCCGCTGGTGGTTTGCGCCGGGCGCGCGATGAACACGGCGGCTCGGCGCTTGCCGGGTTCGGTTCAGCGAAAGGCAGCAACGAAGAGGCCTACCTGTTTCAGAAACTCGTGCGCACGGGATTTGGCACCAACAATGTCGATCATTGCACGCGCCTGTGCCACGCTTCCAGCGTGGTGGCGCTGCTGGAGGGGCTGGGTTCGGGTGCCGTGTCCAACCAGGTCGCCGATGTCGCGGCGGCGGATGTGATCGTCGTGATTGGCGCCAACCCTACCGGCAATCATCCGGTGGCGGCCACGTTCATAAAGAACCAGGCGAAATCCGGCAAAACGCTTATCTTGATGGATCCGCGCCGCACCGATCTGGCCCGTCACGCCCGGCATTTTCTGCAGTTCAAAGCGGATACCGACGTGGCGTTGTTGAACGCGTTGATCAACGTGATCATTGCCGAAGGACTTGTCGACGAACAGTTCGTACAGGCCCGCACGGAAGATTTCGACAAGATCAAGGAAAACGCGAAGGAGTTTACGCCGGAAGCAATGGCACCGGTTTGCGGAATCGATGCGGATACGATTCGCCTGGTAGCGCGCACGTATGCCCAATCCGAAGCATCGATCATCTTCTGGGGGATGGGTGTGTCCCAGCACACGCACGGCACCGACAACGCGCGGTGCCTGATTACGCTGTCGCTGATTACCGGCCAGATCGGCCGGCCGGGTACTGGTTTGCATCCACTGCGTGGGCAAAACAACGTGCAGGGGGCATCCGACGCCGGCCTGATACCGATGGTTTACCCCGATTATCAGCGTGTCGACAACGCTGATGTGCAGGCGCATTTCGAAAAAGTCTGGGGTACCAAACTGGATCCTGAGCCCGGTCTCACGGTGGTCGAGATAATGCACGCCGCGCACCGCGGCGAAATACGCGCGATGTATGTCATGGGCGAAAATCCGGCTATGTCGGACCCGAATCTCAACCACGCCAGAGAGGGACTGGCGGCGCTGGATCACCTGGTCGTGC
>JAOTYY010000240.1 GCA_029861595.1 Gammaproteobacteria bacterium | reverse complement strand
TAGCGGTCTTCGATACTTGTGCGCATACGATTGAGCGTGGCGATGCCCGCTTTGGTCACCGAAAAACCGTGCTCGGGGCGGCTCAGGTGGTCGATGTCGTAGCCGCCCTGCGACAGGGCGATCTTGACGATCAGATCGCTGAAGGCGAACGGACTGACCCACAGGATCGCACCACGGCCGGCCGCCAGTGCGTTGTCGATATGCTCGCGGCCGGTCAGCCCGATATCCGGCTGCCAGCGGTTGAACAGGTTCTGGTCGACGATGTGCAGCCGGTTCTCGAAGTACATCTCCAGGCATTGCCGGTAGCCCGCCTGCGCATCGACGCCCGACGTGTCGAACCCCGCCAGCATCTCGGCGATCTCGGCCACCTGCTTGATGCGCACGGCGCGGCCAACAGCCGATATTCTGCGACAGCTTCGCGGCCAGCGGCGCTTCGGCACAAACAGGGCCGTCGGGACCATCATCAGAATGGTCGCGGCCTGCAAAAAATCGCGGGCGGAGATAAACGCAGCGGACAACAGTGGCTCCAGTGGATTAAGTTGGCTTGAGTCTAACCAAGTTGCCTACCGAGGCATAATGGACATATGACATATCACGTCACTATTTTTGAGGCCTTCGACGATGCAAAATCGTCATGGCAGGTGCTTGAACAGCACGGTGACGGCTATGCCTTCCAGACCTGGGCCTGGTCGCGCAACTGGTTCGAACTCGTCGGTAAAAACCGGGGGATCCGCCCCTGCATCGCACTGGTCGACGACGAAACGGGCCCGCTCATGCTGTTACCGCTGGCGATCGAACCGCGACGCCTGCATAACGCGCTGGTCTGGCTCGGCGACGAGCTCGCTGACTATCACGGCCCGGTGCTGGGAAAAGGCTGGGCGGCATCAGATGCCGCGCGCGATTTTTCCGCGACCTGGCGTGACGTTTGCACCGCGCTGCCGTCGCACGACTTGGTGTCGTTCGAAAAACAGCCGGCGACGATTGGTGAACAGCCAAACCCGTTCGTCCATTTGGCCGCACTGCCGACCCGGCCACATCCCGCGCAGGCCTACTTCGCAACGCTGGGTGAATCGCTGGATGAATTTCTGCGCAGCCGGCGCAAGGCGCGCTCGCTGCAATCGGATCGGCGCAAAGAGCGCAAACTGGCCGAACACGGCCGACTCGAGTTTGTTGTTGCTGAAACACCCGCGCAAATCGCGCCGCTTCTGAAGGCGATGATCGAACAGAAAACCCGCAGCTATGCCGCGCTCGGCGTTGCGAACCTGTTCGACGAGCCCGGCTGTGTCGAGTTCATCACGAAAATGACGGTGGACCATCCTGACGCCGTGCGGCTGTTCGGGCTGACACTGGACGATGAACCGATTGCGACGCTGTGGGGCCCCGTCAGTCGCGGGCGCTATTACCATTTGTTCCCGACTTATGCGCACAATGAGCTGATGACCTACTCGCCCGGCAACATTCTGCTCAAGCACGCGTTCGGCTGGTGTATCGACAACGGCATCAACACCTACGACTTCACGGTCGGCGACGAAGACTACAAGCAACACTGGTGCCAGCATCAGCTGCGGCTGTTCGACGCCGACCTGGGCGTGACCCTGCGCGGTAAAGTTTTCGCGCTGCTGAATCGCACGCGCACGGGGCTGAAACGGTTTGTTAAAGAATCGCCGGCGCTGTTTGCCGTGGCCAAGCGGGCGCGCAGCCTGCTCGGCAAGATAAAGACAACGTGAGTAACTACGACGCAGAATTCACCGCGTTGAGCGGTGCCGACTGGGATGACGTTCTGCTCAGTTTCGATGACGCCTGTATCGAACAATCCTTCGAGTACACGGCCGCTCGCGCCGGCGCGAAACGGCTGCGGCACCACATTGTGCGCCGTGACGGCGAGATTGTGGCCGCCACACAGGTGGTCGTGATCGATCCGCGCCTTTTCCCCGGCGGCGTGGCGTTCGTCAAATTCGGTCCGCTGTGGCGCAGCCATGACCGTGCGCCCGACGCGGACGATCTGAACGCCGCCGCGCGCCTGCTGCATGACGAACTCGTCGTGCGGCGCGGCCTGACGCTGCGGCTGATGCCGCCGGCCAGTCCCGGACAGGCCGCGAATATAGAACAGGCACTCACGGCTGCGCAATTCGCGCGCACACCCGTCAACGATGCGGAACGCTATTTCGTCGACCTGGCCAAGCCGCCGGCGCAGTTGCGTAACCAACTTAAATCGAAGTGGCGCTACAACCTCAAGCGCGCCGAGCAGCGCGACCTGACTGTGACGCGCTCGACCGATGTGCGGGACCTGGAAACGTTCTGCGGTTTGTACAAGCTCATGCGTTCGCGCAAGGGCTTCGACGAAGGCCCGGCACCGAAAAAACTGCCGGCGCTGTTCGCCGACCTGCCACCATCAACAATGCCGCAGATTTTTCTGTGCAGGCACGGCGATGACGCGGTGTCCGGTGCCGTCATCGCAACCCTGGGTGACACGGCCGTGTACCTGTTCGGTGCAAGCAGCGCCGAGGGCGCGGCACTTGGCGCCGGGTATCACCTGCACTGGCAAGCGATTCAATGGCTGCAGACCACCGGCTGCCGCTGGTATGACCTGGGCGGCGACTGCGATGACACCGGCTTGCGCCAGTTCAAGTCCGGTTTGATCGGCAGGGCCGGGGCGAAACCGGAGCTGCCCGGGTATTTTGATGCACAGGGTTCATGGCCAAGCCGTGTGGCGGGCCGTCTGGCTTTCGGTCTGCGCAACCGCTAGCGTTTTAACAGCGACAGGATCGAAGGCTGGATGTGCATATAGCGCACCACCATCACCGCGAGCCCGATCGACCAGCAGGCCACGGCACAAAACGTCGCCATGGCGGCGCCGGTCAGTCCATAGCGCGGCACGAGCAGGATTGTTAATGCGGCGAGCAAGGCCAGCGCCACCCCAAACACCGGTAGGCACACATCCTGATGACCGCTGGTACTCAACAGGCGCGTGCCCGGACCGGCGGCGGCGTGCACCAGCTGGGCCAGCGTCAGCAGCATCAAGGCCGGGTAGCCGACGACGAACTCGGCGCCGAACAGCCGCAGCATCTGGCGACCGGCCAGCGCGAAAAACACCAGCGCGACCAGTGCGCCGAGCGTGCGCAGTCGCGTGGCCTGCATGACGATCTTTTGCAGCTTCGCTTTGTCATCGCCGGCGGCCAGTGTGGCGAGTTCCGGCGCGATAAATGCATCAACGGCGAACAAGCCAAACGCGACGAGCAACGCGACCCGGTAGCTGGCATTGAAGATCGCGATATCGCTACTCGGCAGGAACCCGCCGAGCAGAATGACGTTCAGCTCGGCGAAGTAATTGCTGACCAGCGTGACGACCAGCAACGGAACCCCGGTGCGCAACCACAGGCGCAACTCCCCACGCGGCATCGGACCACGTTCCAGGTTGGCCAGTCGTACCCGGATCAGACTGACGGAAACGACAGTCACCAGCGCAAGCGCCAGCAGGTGTAAAAACATTGCCCGCGTGGCCGTCAGTTCCGACGTCCAGTACCAGACCACCGTCACGGCGATCAGAAACAACAGCGGGCGCACAAAGTTGTTCGGAATAAAGCTCAGCGAAAACCAGGAGTGGGCGTTCGCCACACCCAGGTAAAAAGACGTGATAGCGAAAAACGGCAGCGCGAGCATCGCGATCAATAGCGGCGCGACGAGTGCTTCCGGCACCAGGCCGGATGTCGCGCTGATCAGCAGTGCGCCGACTGCGGCAACGCAGACGCTGGTCACCAGCACGGCGATCGCGCCGGTATTGGCGAAGCGCTGAATGTAAGCCTGGTCTCCGCGGGCACGCCCGATGCCTACAAACCGAATGGCGGCATTGGGCAAGCCGGCACCGGCCACGATCGACAGTAGCAGCAACCACGAAAAGGCAAGCACATACTCGCCGAGCGCGGCCGCGCCCATCCAGCGAGCCAACATAATCTGGGTGACGAAGGCAAGGCCGGCACCGCTGACCCGCCAGAAGAAAATCGGCACCGAGCCGCGAACGATATTGCGGCTCATTTTCGCCCGTTTAGCGCCATTGAAGTTTCAATGTTAAAGTTCAAACGCGGTCTCGGTTTTCCCAAACCCGGCCATTACAACACAAAGAATAATGACATCGACGATGAACCACGCGAAAGTAACACCGCAGGCGACAAGGAACTCCACGACGCCGGCATGGCTCAACATAATCGCCGTAGTCCCGGCGTTGCTATTGTGCGTGGCGGTCGGCCTGCAGCCGTGGATACCCGCCGACGATCTGTTCCGCGACCCGCTGGCCGTCGCATTTGACGCGGCCGCGAAAGGTGAATGCTGTCACGCCTACTACGGAATGCTGTCATTGTTAAGCACGCTGCTCTGGTGCGCGGGCGCATCGATTGCACTGTTCACGGCAACCGTGCTGGTATCGCGCCGCAACGCTCCGGTTGCGGCGAAGTTCTTTCTGAGCGTCGGCGTGCTGACGACTCTGTTAATGGTTGATGATGCCTTTCAGGGCCATGAATTTTTCTACCCGCTGCTATTCCGTTTACCGGAATCGGCAACCGTCGGCATCTACGCGGCGATGCTCGTTACCCATTTGTGGTTTTTCCGTCGGCACATCCTCGCGCTCGGTCCGGGATTGCTGGTCGTGTCGCTGCTGGCCTTCGCCGTCGGTGTGCTCACCGATCTGCTGGCGACGGGCGGAACCGTCTGGGCACGGCTGGGGGAAGACGGCACCAAGCTGATCGGCATCAGTGCATGGACGGCCTTTCACTGGCGAGCCGCCTGGGCACACGTCGTGACGGAACAGGCGTCGTGACGCCACTGCGCACGCGCCTGCTGCAACTCGGTCTCGACGCACTGTATTACTCCCGGCTCAGTACGCTGCTCGACGCACGCACCGGTGGCATCGGCGCAATCTTCATGTTGCATCACGTGCGCGATGGCTGGGCGCCGCCGGACTTTGCACCCAACCGCAGCCTGGAGGTGGCGAGCGACTTTCTCGACCGGGTCATCACCGAAGTTGCCGCACGCGGTTATGAATTCGTCGATCTCGATGAGGCACAGCGCCGTGTGATTGCCGGCGGATCATCCCGCCGCTTCGCCTGCTTTACGCTGGACGACGGTTACGCCGACAATTACCTGCACGCCCTGCCCGTGTTCCGCCGTCACGGCGTGCCGTTCACGATTTACCTGAACAGCGGCCTGCCGGATGGAACGACGGTCTTGTGGTGGCGCGTGCTGGAACACGTGATCGCCGCGCACGATGAGATTCACGTGGACATCGACGGCCAAGAGCAGCGATTCTATACGCGCATTCCGGCTGCGAAATACCGCGCCTTCAAAAAGATCTACCAACATTGGCGACCGCTGGAACCGGCTACGCAGCGACGCGAATGCCGTGCGCTGGGTGACCGCTACGGCGTCGATCCCGCAGCGCTGTGCCGGGACGTGGCGCTGACCTGGGACCAGCTGCGCGATTTGCGCGCCAGCGGGCTCGCCACGATCGGTGCGCACACCGTCAGTCACACGGCATTGACGGCCTTGACGCCCGATGAGATCGCCGGCGAATTAACCGCCGATGCCGACGCGATCGAGCGTGAGCTGGGCGAGCGGCCGCGACACTTCGCCTACCCTTACGGTGACGCGGCATCCGCCGCGGCACGCGAGTTCAGTATTGTCGGCAAACTGGGCTTCGGCACCGCCACGACGACGCGCAAGGGTGTGCTGTTCCCCGAACACGCGCAGCACTTGCACGCATTGCCGCGCGTATCGTTGAATGGCGACTTCCAGAAAACAC
>JAOTYY010000239.1 GCA_029861595.1 Gammaproteobacteria bacterium | reverse complement strand
TGCTTTGAGACTGCTTGAGGACGAAGAACTCTTACTTCCTGGCCGGGTCCGCAGGATACCCGCATGCCGCCTGGGTAAGGTGTGACTGCACCGCCGAACAGCCTGCCGACGAAGTCGGCGTCACGTTGCGGAAAACGGGACACTAGATAGACAGCCGCTATTCCCTGAGCGCCGTTCTCATGGATCTGAAACGCCGGTTTCCAGAAATGCTCCTGTGCCCGGTTCTGGCAAACGAAAAACGCTATCTTCGGCATATCAGGCGAAGTCGCGAAAGCCAGCGAGAATGAAACGCTAACCTCCTGCCCGTCAGGCAGTCGGGCGAGGCGGTCAAAATCGAAGGGTGCGTAGGTCGGTATCTCCGCGGCCGCGAAGTTAGTGTTGTCGGCACGAGCATCGTCACCGGCAAACACCAGCATCGAGATCCCTTCACGGGCGGCGGTGAAGTCGAGGTTATGAGCACCGAAGCTGAAAAAGGGCGGGGATTTCGAGAAGTCATGCGGCGCCAGTCTCCGCGGGCGGTCGACCTCCAGCAGTTCGATAAAATTGCGACCCGCAAACTGCGCCAATCGGTTCGCTGTGCCCATCCGGTCCTCATGAGTCGCGCGAGGTGTCAATGTGAATCCCAGACCACGAAAGACATTCGCAGCGGCCTCGAGGTCCCGGACGGCAAGCACAACGTGATCAAGACTTCTACCCGTGCTCATTGTGTGTCCCCTGTTAATAGTTTCTCCTGGCAGAAAAGGTCAGCGCACTTCGGCAGATTGGCTGCCTCCGGTCCCATTGTGTGGGGTCAGGATCACACATCCGGGATCAGGCGTCTCTTTGTTCCCTACTCTCATCGATGAACGCGTTATGCTCGGTTGCAAAACCGAACCGGACCGGCGCACGATATGTTATCGCACCGCCTCTTTCCACGTTGCAGACCAGAGCGAGATCCGCGCGCGGCCTCGAATTGCCTGGCCAACCTGCTAGAGTAAACTTTTTTTGCGCCGCCGCGCGTCCACCCGGCGAATTCGGAGCAGTAGATACCATGCAGACACCTACCCGCGCAGAGATTACGGAGGTCGGTCCGCGGGACGGCTTCCAGGCCGAAAAATCCTTCATCCCCACGGCAAGCAAAATCGAGTTTCTCGACCGCTTGATCGATGCGGGTGTGCCACGCATCGAGATCACCTCTTTCGTGTCGCCGCGCGCCGTGCCACAACTGGCGGACGCCGAGGAAGTTTTGCGTGGCGTCGATCGCACACGCGGCGCTCTGCTGGCGGCGCTGGTGCCCAACAAACGCGGCGCCCTACGCGCGGCGGAAGCCGCGATCGACCAGATGGTCGTGTTCCTGTCGGCGTCGCAAAGCCATAACAACCGCAACGTGAACCGTACGATCGAAGCATCGCTGGCTGGTTTCGAGGACGTTGCACGAGTCGCGGAGGAAGCAAATATACCCGTGCACGGCGCAATCGCTACAGCGTTCGGCTGCCCGTTCGAGGGCGATGTGCAGGCGGCGCAGGTGGCAAAGATCGCGCACCGCTACCGGGAACTCGGATTCGCCGGTGTGAGTCTCGGCGACACGACAGGCATGGCGACGCCGCCGCTGGTGGCGGCCGCCGTGGAGGCGATTCGCGAGACCGCGCCCGATTTACCTATCACGCTGCATTTTCACAACACGCGCGGCATCGGTCTCGCCAATGTCATGGCCGGGCTGCAACTCGGCATCGACCGCTACGAAAGTTCCTTCGGCGGGATCGGCGGCTGCCCATTCGCCCCCAAGGCAACGGGCAACATCTGCACCGAGGATCTCATCTACCTGTTGCACGAGATGGGTGTGCAGACAGGGATTGATCTGCGCAAACTGACCGGTATCGCCCGCGACGTGGAAACAGCGGTCGCGCACGACCTGCCGGGACAGGTGATGAAAGCGGGTTTGCGCCTTGATCTGCACTCGCTCGACTCCGTGCGCGTGGCCGAAGGTTGATGGGTGCGCTGGACGGAATCCGCGTCGTCGACCTGACGCGTATCCTCGCGGGCCCATTCTGCACCGTGCTGCTGGCTGACATGGGCGCGGAGGTAGTAAAGATCGAGCCTGCCAGCGGCGACCCGGTGCGTGGCCAGGGCGTCGCGAGCGACGGACTCAGCTGGTATTTCGCCCAGTTCAATCGCAACAAGAAATCGGTGGTACTCGATCTGTACTCGGAGGCCGGCAAGCAGAGCCTGCGCAAGCTGTTGCGCGACGCAGACGTGGTGGTGGAAAACTATCGCCCGGGTGTTTTTGCCAGCATGGGCTTCGACGCCGCGCACCTCGCAGCGCTCAATCCGCGCCTGATCGTCGCCAGCGTTAACGGGTACGGCTCCAGCGGACCGTACGCGGACCGCCCCTCGTTCGATTTCATCGCCCAGGCCATGTCCGGTTTCATGTCTGTCAACGGTGCCCCCGATGGCCCCCCGCAGCGTGCCGCGCCACCGATGTCCGACCTCGTCGCCGGCCTTTACTGCGCCTTTGGCGTCGTTTGTGCCCTGCAATCCCGTGAGCGCAGCGGCCGCGGGCAGCAGGTCGAATCGAGCCTGACCGGCGGGCTGATTTCGATGCTCGCCTACTTGTCCGCGCAGGTTCTCGCTACCGGCCGGAACCCGGAGCGTACCGGCAACGATCACCCCATCGCGGCACCCTACGGCCTGTTCGAAGCGTCCGACGGCGAGATTGCGGTGGCACCTTCCAACGACACCTATGTCGAACGCTTTCTGCGGGCGATCGGGTTGCCGCACCTGCTGAATGACCCCGCCTACCGTGACAACGCGGCGCGGGTGAGCAATCGCGCGCAATTGAACGCGTGCATCAACGAGATCACGCGCACGCGCACGGTCGATGAATGGATCACGGCAATCAACGCCGCCGGGTGCCCTTGCGGCCGTGTCATGTCGCTCGACGAGGTGTTTCGCGACCCGCAGGTGCTCGCCCAGCAGATGGTGATCGAGTCGCAACGCCCGAGCCAGGGCGTAATCCGCATGACCGGCTTTCCGGTGAAACTGTCCGCAACACCCTGCGAACTGCGCCTGCCGCCGCCGGAACTCGGCGAACACACCGCAGAGTACACCTGAGACTGGTCGGGTTCCGTAACGACTCCCGTTCACACCTCACGCAGTGCCGGCAACAGCTCCCTCGAAATCAGGTCCATGCTGTGCAGTGCAGTGTCTAACGGCATGCCGGCCCAGTGCGTGCGCACGATCAGATGATTGACACCGAGGCGCTCCCAGTAAGGACGCAACTGTTCGAAGCACTGCTCCGGTGAACCCATAACGAAGCGACCCACCAGCAGGTCCTCGAAATCCTGGTCGAAGCTTTCGCCATCCGGCATCGCCTGATCCTGTCCCCAGGCGGCATAGGCGCGATACTTCTCGGAAAGATACGGACCGGCCATCGCCAGTGCCGTGGCCCGATCTTTGGCACAGAAGATCTCTTTTATGATCGGCAGTTCTCCGGGAAAGGATTTTCCGGCCAGGGCAAGCTCGTCGCGGTAGATTGCCATCTGCCGCTCGATGGTAGTGAGCGTCGCGTGCGGATTTGCGAACCAGGTATCGCCAATGCGGGCAGCCCGGCGCACCGCTTTATCATTGTTGGCGGCGATCCAGATCGGCGGGTGCGGCTGCTGCACCGGCCGGATGTTCATGCGCACACCGTCCAGGCGACAGGTGTCGCCATGGTGGGTAACCTCGACGCCGCTCCAAAGCATTCGGCACAATTCGAGATACTCCACGAAACGGGCAACCCGGGTACCCCGGGGCACATCAAACGCATCGAATTCGACATCCCGGTAACCGAGACCTGCACCAAACACGAAATTACCGCGCGCAATAATGTCCAGGGTGGCGACCGTCTCGGCTACATAAACCGGGTTGTGCAGGTTGACCAGCAATACCCCGAGGCCGGTTTGCATATCACCGGCTTCAGGCATCAGGCGCGCCAGAAACGGCACGATCTGCAGTTGTTTGTTGTTGCCCTCGTTCAGGTAGTGCTGGCCCGAAAACAGGGAATCCCAGCCGCCATCCCGGGCTGCATGCACCATGGCGATCTGCTCGTCGAGTGCCACGACCATATCGCGGTCGAGGTGCTGTTGATTGGTGAGAAACACGCCGACTTTCATGGTCGCATCCTTAATTCGTCGTCAGCACCGGGAATATCCGGCGGCGATGTCATTCCTGACCGCGGGCGCGATTGACGAAATCACGCACGCTGTCTTCATCAGCGTCATCCGGGACGGGTTCGTAAAACAATACCCGCTGCACCAGGTCCCCGGCGTAGCGTGCGCGAATCTGATCGGCGAGCTCGCCGTCGGCCTCAGAAACCGCAACCGCGGACAACAGGTCGTCGCTGATAAGGGATGGCATCTCCTGTACTCGCCCTTCGCGCATAAGCGCGCTCAACTGCTTACCGGTCTCGGCGTGTCCATGGAACTCGAGAAATGCACGGTAGCTTGGCGTCGAGGCATACAGCGCCACCTGCCGGCGAACGCGCTCTTCCGAGCGGCTGCGCGCGCTTTCCGTGTCGCCCTGCACGATGAAGCAGTCGGTGACCAGCGTCAGGTCTTCCACGGTCTTGCCGCGCGTCTTCGCCCCTTCGTCGATAGCCGGGCGCACGACCTCGCGCAGATAGTCAGGCGAGTGCATGGGGTGCACACTGAAACCGTCGGCCGCCTCCCCTGCCGCACGCGCCATGCGCGGATTGACGCCGGCCAGGAACACCGGGATGTTCGGGTCCTCGATGGGACCGCCGGTGAACATCTCGTTCATCAGCTTGAAGCGGTAAAACGGCCCTTCGTAGTCCGGCTTAGCGCCGGTTTGAAACGTTGCCCAGATCGCACGCAGGCAACGGATATAGTCCGTGACCCGGGCGGCCGGATGCTCGAACTCCGCGGAGAAACGCCGCTCCACATGGGCCCGTACTTGAGTGCCTAGCCCGAGGAATAGTCTGCCACCGCTCGCCCGCTGCAAATCCCACGCGGTCATCGCCATCGAGAAGGGTGTGCGCGCAAACGCAACGGCGATATTGGTACCGAGCCGCAGCCGATCTGTCGCCAGTGCTACCTGAAGCAACGGCAGAAACGGGTCGCGGCTGGTCTCGAAGCTCCACAGAGCGCCGAAACCCATGCGTTCCAGGCGCCGCGCCTCGTCGGCGACGTCGGCGAAAGGCAGACCACGAAGGGGGGCATCTATATACACGGCGAAGGCTCCAGATCGACGAGGTTGTTGACGGATTTGACGGAATCACAGTTTCAAAGGAACTGGGAACAAATGCAATTTGTGTGGCTGACGCGCTCGACATGGCACTCGCCATGCGCGAGCGAATCGCGGAGCTTTCGTCCGACTGGCGTTAGCTGGGACACCGTCTTGGCTTCGGCGTGGGAATCTCGCTGAGCTACGCAACCGTTGGCATGGTAGGCTTCGAAGGCCGTTACGACTACACCGCCAACGGCAGCACGGTGAACCTCGCGGCGCGCCTGTGCGACGAGGCCGATGACGGCGAAATCCTTCTCAGCACCCGCGCGTATACGGCGATCGAGGATCGCGTCGAGTCCACCGCCCCGGTTGAACTGACTCTGAAGGGTTTCAATGCACCCGTCGAGGTGTTCCGCCTTCCAAATTAGGCGCGGCCATTCGGGGACATTCCCTATTTGCTCGTTTTTAACGAAACTCCGCCACATTGGGGACTGTTCCCATGCCCGCAAACAAGCGGCAGGACGGGACTCCGTCGTAGTGGGAAGTGTCCGAATCAGTCGATGCTGTCGGCCGCAACCAACCCTCGTGTTAACAAGTCCTGAAACGCCGCATAGGTTTCACGCATGC
>JAOTYY010000238.1 GCA_029861595.1 Gammaproteobacteria bacterium | reverse complement strand
ATACCGACAGCCGTCAGCCAGCATGATTGCCCTGTTTACCTGGCCGGACGCGACGGCTTCAAGCGCCAGTGCCGACTCACACGACAACATTGCACCAGTGACGATAATCGTTACCCGCAGGGCGTGGTACTTCATGCACTTCTCCAGTCGTCTGAATGTTGTTTGTTATTACAGATACGAGCGTATGGCCTTATACCCGCTGGTGTCGCGATGCATAATTCATTGTGCCGTTTGTTATTCTGACGATAATACCTTACCGCCGCAAAGGGGCGGTACTGCCCGGGGACAATCGCCAATGTCGCAACAAGACTGGCCGACGCTGCAAGGTATCGAAGGCGCTGTCGAAACCGTTCGCCCGCATATGGCGGAAACACCGCTGGTGAAATCCGAAATGCTGTCGGCGGCACTGGCGGCGGACGTCTGGCTGAAAAACGAAACCGTGACGCCGATCGCTTCGTTCAAGATTCGCGGTGCTCTGGCCGCCGTCGTGCAAGCAAAATCTGGCGGCGCAGCCGCGGTGGTCACCTCGTCGACGGGCAACCATGGCCAGGGTGTGGCGTATGCGGCACGCGCGTTGGGCATGCAGGCGTTCATTTTCCTGCCGGATCCCGCCAATCCGGTCAAAGCGGCAATGATCGAGGCGTTCGGCGGCGTGCTGTACGAGGTCGGTGACACATTCGATCTGTGCAAGGCAGCGGCGCAACGGTTCGCCGACACCAACGGCCATGTGTTTGTCGATGACGGTGAAGACCGTGCGGTGATGGAGGGTGCGGGCACTGTCGCCTGGGAAGTAGCGCAAGCGCTCGCTGACATCGATGCGCTGATCGTACCCATGGGCGGTGGCAATTTGAGTGCCGGCTGTGCGACGGCCATGAAGGTGCTGCAGCCGCAGGCGCGGATAATTTCAGTACAGGCCAAGGGATCGCCGGCGATGACCGAAAGTTTTCACGCCCGCGAGCCGGTGCAACGGCCCATCGATACAATCGCCGACGGACTGGTCACCGGCGTGCCGCCAGTGCTGGCGCTTGCCGTGTTGTGGGAGCGCCTTGACGATGCCTGGCTGACGGACGACGAATCACTGTTGGCTGGTGTGCACACGCTCGCGGAAGCAGGGCATGTACTCGTGGAACCCGCCGGTTCCGCGGCGCTGGTGGGCGCCTGGCAGCATCGCGATGAACTCGCCGGTAAACGCATCGTGCTGATTCTCACCGGTGCCAATATCAGTGCCGCGTTGCTGCGGCGCGCCTTGTCTCTATCGCCACTTTGGTGACGCTAACTGCTCGCACGAGATGCAAAACCGAGGACGCCTTATGAAAGAAAATCTCCTGACCATACCGGCGCGGCAAGGTGTCGCCACGCCCATCGAGCGCGGGCAGTCGATCAGGTTAGTCAACACGCATGGTACGCAGGTGGTGGATTTCTGGGTGATCAATGCGCGGGATTCCGGCGAATTTCTCTCTATGGAACACCTGCGTGCCGGCATTCAACGGCTGATCCCGCGAGTCGGCGATGCGCTGGTGACCAATCGCCGGCGCGGCATCCTGCAGTTCATGGAAGATAGCTCTCCCGGTGTGCACGACACGCTGCTGGCTGCCTGCGATACACACCGCTACGCACAACTTGGCTGCGAGGGCTATCACGATAACTGCACGGACAACTTTTTTGCCGCTTTGCGCACACTGGAGTTCCCCATGCGCGAGTGCCCCAGCCCGTTCAACTTGTGGATGAACATCCCCTGGTCACAAGACGGTTCACTGGATTTCCACGTGCCGGCGTGTGGCGTGGGAGATCACCTAGTGTTCCGCGCGGAGATGGATTGCATAGCAGTGATGTCCGCATGCCCGATGGACATACTGCCGATCAATGATCACAAAACACTGGATGCACACTACGAGGTTTTGCCCGCGTAGGTACGGCTCACTCACGAAAATAGACATATCCGGCGCCGGAATCAGCGGCGTCGTTATCGGGAATCGGATCGATACCGATACCGTCACTGTCCTCGGCGCGAGCACCAATCGCAAGTGTGTCACCGGACACCGCTACGCCGATACCGAACTGGTCCTCCGCTCCCGTGTTGGAGGGTTTGATGTAGGTACTTTGCGACCATAGACCGGCGCTGCGCACGAAGACGTAGGCTGCCCCTGCCTCGTCGGCATCGTTGTTGCCGGGTTCACTGTTCACGCCGGTGCTCGCGCTTGCCTCGCCGGTCGCGCCAACCAGCAACGTATCACCGCCGAGTGCGATGCTCCAGCCGAACAAGTCACGTGTCTCGCTATTGGCGCTTTTGATATAAGCCTGTTGCGACCACAGCCCATTGCCGTCGCGAACGAACACGTAGGCAGCGCCGGCATTGAATGCGGCCTCGTTCAATTGCTCACCATTGATCGTATCGGTCGCGCTGCCCTCCAGCGGCGCACCTACTGCGAGTTTCTTGAGAAGGGATCCTACCTGCTGCCCTTACTCATGCCAACCACACTGCACGTGCGAGTTTCACGATGCGCACAAACAGCTTATATTTGTGCTCGTGAGCAAGCAGACCTCAGTGCCGCAGAAACCGCCTCACAGTGACCCGCAGACTGCATTGCTTGCCGTCGTGGCACAGGTCGCAGGCGAGTTGCGTCCCGACCAGGACGTGCGGCGCCGGCTCACGCTGGACAGTGCGCTGGATCGCGATCTTGGTTTCGACAGTCTCGGCCGTGTCGAGCTGATTGCCCGTGTGGAGGGCGAGTTCAATGTGGCGCTGCCGGAACGTACGTTGACCGAAGCGGAAACGCCGCGTGATTTGCTGCGCTTTCTGCAGGCGGCCGACGTCGCTCGGCAAAGTTCAGCCGTTGCCGTCGATACGCACACCGCGTTTGCCGAGAGTGCGCCGAACAGTGCGCGCACGTTACTCGAGGTGCTGCAGTGGCACGTGGATGCGCACCCGGACCGGGCGCATATCCAGAGCTACGATGATCATGAACCGGGAGACATTATCACTTATCGCGCGCTCTGGGATGCGGCCAGGGACGTTGCGGGCGGACTACAGCGACGCGGCATTCAACCGGGCGACACGGTGACGCTGATGTTACCGACCGGCGACGGCTATTTTTTCAGTTTTTTCGGCATTCTGCTCGCAGGCGCTGTTCCGGTACCGATTTATCCGCCGGTGCGGCGCACGCAGATCGAAGATCATATGCGGCGCCAGGGTACGATCCTGAAAAATTGTCAGGCGAAAATGCTGATCACGGTGTCGGAAGCGAAGCTTGTTGCACAGCTGTTGACCGCCCAGGTCGAAACCCTGAAACACGTGGTCACCGTGGAGGAATTACGCGGTCATGGCGATGGCGACGTGGTGGTGGTGCGCGCCAGCGATATCGGCTTCATCCAGTATACCTCGGGCAGTACCGGAGATCCCAAGGGGGTCGTACTGACACACGCCAATCTGCTGGCCAACATTCGCGCTGACGGTGAAGGCCTGCAGGCCGAGTCCAGCGATGTGTTCATCAGCTGGCTGCCGCTGTACCACGACATGGGGCTGATCGGTGCCTGGTTGGGCACTCTGTACCACTCGGTACGCCTAGTGATCATGTCGCCGCTGCTGTTTCTGAGCCGCCCCCAGCGCTGGCTGTGGGCCGTCCACCGTTATGGCGGGACGTTGTCCGCGGCACCGAATTTTGCCTATGAGCTGTGTTTGAAGCGTATTGCCGACCAGGACCTGGAGGGCCTGGATCTGAGTACCTGGCGCCTGGCGGTGAATGGTGCGGAGACCATCAGCCCCCGCACGCTGGAGGATTTCTGCCAGCGTTTCGCCAAGTACGGCTTTCGCCGTGAAGCGATGTTCCCGGTTTACGGACTGGCGGAATGCGCTGTCGGCCTTACCTTTCCGCCGTTGCACCGGGGACCGCTGGTGGACGTGGTGCGACGCGATGTTTTGACGCGCGAGGGAAGAGCGCAGCCAGCGCCCGAAGACGACACCAACGCACTGCGGCTGGTCGCCTGCGGCAGGCCTCTCCCGGGTCACGAAATCCGCGTGGTAGACGCGGGCGGGCACGAGTTGCCGGAGCGCAGCGAAGGTCGGTTGCAATTCCGTGGGCCATCGGCGACCAGCGGTTACTACCGTAATCCGTATCACACGCAGCGTTTG
This sequence comes from Gammaproteobacteria bacterium, assembly GCA_029861595.1. Lineage (GTDB taxonomy): Bacteria > Pseudomonadota > Gammaproteobacteria > JAHELT01 > JAHELT01 > JAHELT01. Next base: position 1,711 of record JAOTYY010000238.1, on the reverse strand, counting down.
TTTCAGGGTGACTGGCTCGAAACCGGCGATCTCGCCTATATTGCGGGCGGTGATTTATACCTTACGGGGCGCAGTAAGGACCTCATCATCCGTGCCGGACGCAATATCTATCCTACCGAGCTGGAGGAGGCGATCGGCGAATTGCAGGGCATCCGTACTGGGCGGGTCGCGGTATTCGCCAGCACCGATCCGGCCAGAGGCACCGAACGCCTTGTTGTTCTGGCGGAGACGCGTGTCTCGTCCACCGCGGGACGAGATGCGTTGCGGGACGAGATCAATGCCGTCGCGACCCGGCTGGTCGACGCACCGCCTGACGACATCGTGCTGGCGCCGCCCAACACGGTGTTGAAAACCTCCAGCGGCAAGATTCGCCGCGCTGCCAGTCGAAAACTGTACGAGACCAACCGGATCGGTAAACCGGCGCGTGCGGTCTGGTGGCAGGTGACGCGCCTGCTGATCGCCGGTGCCGTACCGCGGTTGCGCGCGACGACGCGACGTACAGGTGCCTATTTGTTCGCGACCTACGCGTGGACCGTGACGGCGCTGTGTGTTCCGTTTGCATGGTCGGTCACGGTACTGCTACCGATTGCGGCGTGGCGATGGTCCGCCCTGCGTGGGGTGTTGCGCATGCTTGTGTGGTGCACCGGCACACCCTTCCGTGTGCAGGGCGCGGAGAAACTTGCCAGCCACGCTGGCGCTTGCGTGGTGGTTGCAAATCACCAGAGCTACCTGGATGCGTTTATTCTGGTTCTAGCATTGCGCCGTGAGCTGATATTTCTGGCGAAAGCGGAGTTGCAGCGCTTTGGTTTCGTGACATTGCCGTTGCGTCGCCTGGGTACGCACTTCGTACAGCGCTACGATACCCGGCAAGGCATCGAAGATGCTCGGCGTGCGACACAGGCTCTACAGCAAGGCAAAACGCTTGCTATCTTTGCCGAGGGAACGTTCAAACGCATGCCAGGACTGCTGCCATTTCACATGGGTGCGTTCGTGACTGCCGTCGAAGCCGGCGTACCAATCGTCCCGGTCGCGATTCGCGGGTCGCGTTCGGCACTGCACGCGGACTCGTGGTTGCCGCGGCATACTCCGCTTGCAGTCTCCGTGGGCGATGCGATCGTGCCGGCCGGTGACGGCGACGCATGGACAGCCGCATTGGCGTTACGCGATGCAGTGCGCGCGGAAATTCTGCGGCTTTGCGGTGAACCGGATCTGCAACACGAGTCAAATCGCCCGCAGCCGTAATTTGCGGTAACCGACGGCGGTTACGGAACCTTCCCGGGGTTCACAGCTGACATTCCTCGAGACCCTCGATCAGTGCGCTCAACCGTTCACGCCCCTGACGGTCATCGTTGTGGAAACGCAGCCATTCATTGCCGCGGGAATCGTAGTAGATCGTGCTGCCATCGATATCGATGGACCCGCCCGGTAGTGATGCAACAAAACGTTTCGCGTCATAGTACAACGTGATTTTAGGGCGGTTTGCGTGGTAGGTTTCGCGATTATATGCGGCGACCGTGGAGTCTTCGAGAATCGCCAGGGCGGGCGCACAGGGCGACGGGAGATTGTCCCGCGATGCCGTAATGAATGGCGCGTAGCTGTCCCGAAACGCTTTCAGAGAAAGAGTGCTGCTGAACTGCGCCAGCAAAAGAGCCACCGGAACGCCGATCACAACGGACAGCAAACCTTCCAGTATGCGTCGGGCGCGGGAGCG
>JAOTYY010000042.1 GCA_029861595.1 Gammaproteobacteria bacterium | reverse complement strand
ACCTCTAACGATGATGCGGTTATTCGCATTTCCTCCACGCAACCCGTGCGCGAGCCGATGCTCGACGTGCTGATCGATGTCGAATGGCCCGGGGGCCATTTGCAGAAACAGTACACGATATTCCTGGATCCACCGATAACGGCGCGATCCCTGGCCGCCGAAACCCCGCTGCCTGCCGAGGCAGGCACCGTTACCAGCGCCCCGCAACCCACTCCGGTACCGAGCCAGCAGCCCGCGGCTACGTCGACTACCGTTACCGCGACAACCGAGTTGCAGGAACCGACAGCCAGCGCTGCCACCGCTACATCTGAACCGGCACAGCCCGCACAACCTGCGATGCCCGAAACCTATCGGGTACGCCCGGGCGATTCGCTGAGCCGCATTGCCGACAACTTCAAAAAACCCATGGCGGTGACGCGCGACCAACTGATGACGGCGATTCTGGACGCCAACCCGAAAGCGTTTATCGCCGGCAACATAAACGGTCTGATGGGCGGTATGGCGTTGACAATTCCGGACAAGGCAACAGTGGCCGGCCGCACAGCGGATGCGGCAACCGCGCTGGTGCAGGAACAGCATCAGGCGTGGCGAGACCGCAGCAAGCCCAAGCCAGCGACAACGGAGACCGAACTGGCCGAGGCACCCGACGAGACCACCGGTCTGCGCCTGGTACCGACGGTACAGGTGCCGGTAACCGAAGCGCAACCGGGCACGGAGGCGAGTGCCGCGCAGCTGGAACTCACGGAACTGGAAACAGAGTTGCTGGAAACGCGCAAACTGCTTTACGAGCGCGAAGCGGATCTCGACGTGATGCGCAGCCGCATGGCGGTTTACGATGCCGAATTGCAGGAACTCAAGCGCCAGCTGGTCGAAGTACGCGATGAGGTCGTCGCCAAAGCACCCGTCGAGGTAGAGGCCAGCGCACCTGTCGATTCGACAATCCAGCCGACCGACATCAAGACGCTGCTGATTGCACTGATTGCGGTGCTGGGCGGCTTCGGGCTGTTCTCTATCATATGGCGCCGGCTGACGGCGCGCGCCGCGCCGGCCGAGTCGGCACAGATGGCCCCGCTGCCACTGGAGATCAACGAATCACTCGCTGCGCTGGACGAGGCAGAGGACGAGGAGGAGGAAGACGAGGTCGTCGAGGACGAGCCTGCAACGATCGTTCCAAAGGAGCTGACGCTACGCGAAAATTCGCACGTGAATGCGGACTCACCGACCGAAGTGCGCGAAATACTGGCCGACCCGCATCCGGGCGCCGCTACCGCCGACCGCATGTTGGTGGAGGCCGATGTATTGATCCAGTTCGGGTTCCTGCAGCGTGGCCAGGATCTTTTGAACGAAGCGCTGAGCAGCGATCCCGGGAATCCCCACTACCGGCTCAAGCTCATGGAACTGTGCCAGGAGGCCGATGACCGCAAGGGCTTCAGAGAACACGCTGAACTGCTGCGGGAACGGATTACCCCGGCGGATGCCGAGTTGTGGGTGAGCGCGGCAAAAATGACAGGCGCGCTGTTCCCAGGCGATCCGTTGTTTTCGGCGGACGATTTCTCCGCACAGCACGTGGCGGTTGGCGGCGAACCCACACCGGGCAAAGACGCAGACTGGGATCCGTTGTCCACTCAGGAGATACCGAAACTGTCCGGCGGCGGAGAGTTTCTGAACCTTGATGAAGTGCTCGAATCGCCCGCCGACGACGGGCAGCTGGCGAAGACCCGCGACTGGGAATTCCAGGCGCCGGGGGCGGAATCCGGAGAGCGCGCGGCGGCGCCGGGAGCAGGCCCCGATGGGACCAGCGAGTGGCTGCTGCCCGACGACCAGCTGGATAGTTTCGAAGATGCAGCGGACGACTCAACGGACAGCGGCCAGGAAGGCGTTCACCGGCGCGGGCAGGTTGAGGTATCAGCGAGACGTGAGTTAGCGGATGACGATGCAAACCGGGAGTACTCGCTGCGGAGCGGCGACGCCGGCGAACCACCTGATGGTCAGGCCAGAACGGAGCGCTGGGTCACTGGAAATAATCCCGCTGGCGAGCATCCTGCCGCGGACGTCGGCGGAACTCAGGAGCTGCACGCCGTGCAACCCCCCGAACCGCGGGTGCCCGATGAGCCAGGTGCGGTAACCGGCGAACTCGAAGCGCTGAGCGACCTGGAACCGTCATCCGCGGCCGAGGAGGCGAAGGAGCCCGACCCGCGGATGGGTGAAGCCCGGGTCATCCCCAGCGACGAATTCGACGAAGCGCGGCGCACCACCCGCGACTGGCAGGTGCCTGAAGCCGGTGGCGGCGAAACCCAGACTTTTCCCAGCGACGAAATCGACGGACCGGGAAGCACTACCCGTGACTGGCGGGCGCCTGAAGCCAGTGGCGATGAGACCCAGGCTTTCCCCAGCGACGAAGTCGACGGACCGGGAAGCACTACCCGTGACTGGCGGGCGCCTGAAGCCACTGGCGATGAGACCCAGGCTTTCCCCGCGGATGAAACAGAAGGTCCGGAAAACGCCACTCGCGACTGGCAGGTACCCGACGAATTGCACCCACCCGAACCCGGGGGCGACACGCAAGCTTTCTCGACCGGCGAGACTCAGTCTTCCCACGACGACGAAACCAGCGGCACCACCCGCGACTGGCAGGTCCCCGATGAATTGCACCCGCCCGAACCCGGGGGCGACACGCAAGCTTTCGATACCGGTGAGCACCAATCCGACAACGCGGAGCGACCCAGAGCACGCCAGTCGAAACCCAGGAAAAAACGCCGCAAACGCAAATCCCGCTGAGGTTGCGCTGGCAGAGGCAGGCTACAGCGTCTGCAGGTTCGCGTAAGCCAGCACCAGCCACTTGGCACCGGCGTCACGAAAGTTCACCTGTACCCGGGCGTGATTGCCCTGGCCTTCGTAGTCCAGCACCACGCCTTCGCCGAACGTAGCATGCTGCACGCGTTGGCCGACACTCAGTCCCAGCGGCGGCGGATCCGCCGGGGCGCTCATCACCGGCCGACTGACCTGCAGGCGCGGGCGTATTTCTTCGACCAGCTCGCCGGGCAGTTCGCGCACGAAGCGTGACGGTTCGGCGAACGTTTCACGGCCGTGCAGCCGACGATGCTCGGCGAGCGTTATCGTCAGATGGCGGCGGGCGCGCGTGATACCGACATAACACAGGCGCCGCTCCTCTTCGAGCCGCGCCGGGTCTTCGATGCTCATCTGGTGGGGAAACAGACCTTCCTCCATGCCCGCCAGAAATACCGTGGGAAACTCCAGTCCTTTTGCCGAGTGCATGGTCATCAACTGCACGCAGTCGTCGCCGGCGCCACCCTGTGCTTCGCCCGCTTCCAGCGCTGCCTGGGCCAGAAAGTTATCCAGCGGCGACATCGCTTCGGCATCCTCGGCACTGAAAGCGATGGTGCGCGCCGCGGTAACCAGCTCGCCCAGATTCTCCACGCGTGCCTGACCGCGTTCGCTGCGGTCCGCGCGGTAGTGCTCCATCAAGCCGCTGGCCTGCACCGCGTTTTCCACCTGCTCGGGCAGATTCAGCTGCGTGACGCTGTCCGCCATTTCTTCGATCAGACCGACGAAGCGTTGCACGGCGGACATGGCGCGCGGCGGCAATCCGTTGTCGCGGCTGCAGGCGGCATCCCACAGCGAGGTATCATGCAGCTTTGCCGCGTCCCGAAGCAGCGACACGGTGCGTTCGCCGATGCCACGCGGCGGTTGATTGATAATCCGTTCCAGCGATGCATCGTCGTGACGATTGTTGATAACACGCAGATAAGCGAGCGCATCCTTAATCTCTGCGCGTTCGAAAAATCGCAGTCCGCCGTACACGCGGTACGGCACCCCGGCGGCGACCAAATGTTCCTCGAACACCCGGGACTGCGCATTGGAACGGTAGAGCACCGCACACTCGTCGCGCCGCCCGCCCTGCTCCACCCAGTGTTGGATGCGATCGACGACAAACCGTGCTTCGTCGGACTCATTGTAGGCCGTGTACAGAGCAATGGGCTCGCCATCCGCGCCATCGGTCCACAGGCGTTTGCCCAACCGTCCGGCGTTACGCTCTATCAGATCGTTGGCGGCCTTGAGGATGGTCGCGGTCGAGCGGTAGTTACGCTCCAGGCGGACTTCCTCACAGCCTGGAAAGTCGCGCGCGAAGTTAAGCATGTTCTCCACGCGTGCGCCGCGCCAGCCGTAGATCGACTGATCGTCGTCACCGACCGCGAACACCAGACCGGTGTCGCCAGCCAGTAATCGCAACCAAGCGTACTGCAGGGTGTTGGTGTCCTGGAATTCGTCCACCAGCAAATGCCGGAACCTTCTGCGGTAATGCTGTTGCAGGTCTTCGTCGTCGCGAACCAGTTCCAGCGAGCGCAACAGCAATTCGGCGAAGTCTACCGCGCCCGCTCTCTCGCAGGCGTTTTGATACGCGGTGTAGATACGAATCAGTTGCCGGGTTACCGGATCACTGTTGTCCAGCAGGTGCTGAGGCCGGCATCCTTCGTCCTTGCGTGCGTTGATGTACCAGGCGGACTGCTTTGCAGGCCAGCGCGACTCGTCAAGCTCCAGACCGCGAATCACCCGTTTGAGCACCCGCAACTGATCTTCACTGTCGAGTATCTGGAAGCCTTGTGCAAGGCGCGCCTCGCGGTAGTGCTTGCGTAACATGCGGTGCGCCAGCCCATGGAAGGTGCCGACCCACAGGCCGCGCGTCGGCATGTTCAACAGCGCTTCCGCGCGGGCCCGCATCTCGGCGGCCGCCTTGTTGGTAAAAGTCACCGCCAGCAGCCCGTAAGGCGACACGCCTTCGACCTGGATAAGCCACGCGATGCGATGCACCAGCACGCGGGTCTTGCCGCTGCCGGCGCCGGCCAGCACCAGCCGGTGACCAGGCGTGGTGCTTACCGCGTCGCGCTGCTCGGCGTTCAACTCATCAAGAAGATGGGAAACGTCCACGCTTAGCCCCTATATTGCGCGGAGGATTCGCTTCTCAGGGGATATCTGGCCAAGTAGATTGGACGATCGCCCCCGGAAGCATAGCCTGGACTATAGTTCAAGGGGGATCGTTCGATATACAACGCCAGATTTTGCTGACTAGATCGTCGGGAACGATTTGAACCGCGATAGCTGGCCCCGCAGGGGTGGAGGACGGGGATGGCCCAGAATATAGTAAATAGGTGCCAAGTGTAATTTTCCACCGCCGCTCCAAATTAACTCTTCATACGGTGATTGACCCACCGATATCCAGCAAAAAAATGCCTGCCTTCGCGCAACATAGGGGCTACCTCAGTCCGACAACCAGGTGCGCAGCAGCATCCAGGTGCCGGCCAGTCCCAACACCCAGCTGATGATGGGCGCGCCGCCCAGCATCAGCGGACTATACCCGTCCAGCCCATAGACCACCGCCGCGCTGACGACCAGACCAGTGCCGATCACGGCCAGCACGGTGCGCTGATTGTTGCGCCTCACCTGGCGCCGCAAGGCTTCGAGATCGCGGCTGGCTCGCTCCAGCCGGGCCTGACTTTCATTGACCTGCTGCAGTACGTTGTGCGCGAGGCGCGGCAGTTCCGGCAGGATCTCTTGCCATTCCGGCAGCCGTGCCTTCAAGTCACGAAGCGCCGCCCGCATGCCCAGTTGCTCGTCCATCCAGCGCTCCAGGAAGGGCTTCGCCGTTCTCCACAGGTCGAGATCCGGATACAGCTGCCGTCCCAGTCCCTCGATATTGAGCAGCGTTTTTTGCAGCAGCACGAGCTGCGGTTGCACCTGCATGTCGAAACGGCGCGCCGTTTGAAACAGGCGCAGCAGCAGCTGTCCGAAGGAAATGTCCTTCAGAGGGCGCTCGAAAATAGGTTCGCACACGGTGCGGATCGCGGACTCGAACTCATCCACCCGGGTGCCGGACGGCACCCATCCGGAATCCACGTGCAGTTCCGCAACCCGGCGATAGTCGCGGCGGAAAAACGCGACAAAATTGCCGGCGAGGTATTTCTGGTCGAGCGGCGACAAGGTACCCACGATGCCGAAGTCCACTGCAATGTATTGCGGATCGTGCGGGTGTTCGCGCGCCACGAAGATGTTGCCCGGATGCATATCGGCGTGAAAGAAGTTGTGCGTAAACACCTGGGTGAAGAAAATTCCGACGCCGCGTTCGGCGAGTATCCGCAGGTCCGTGCCGTTGGCGACCAGCGCATCGATGTCACTCACTGCGATACCCGAGATACGCTCCATCACCAGCACGTCATGACGGGTCAGCGACATGACGGGCTCCGGGATGTAGAGTTCCCGCGAACCTTCGAAGTTGCGCCGCAGCTGTAGCGCGTTGGCTGCTTCACGGACCAGGTCGAGTTCGTTGTGCAGCGTCTTTTCGTATTCGGCGACCACTTCCACCGGGCGCAGCCGATGCCCTTCAGACCAGTAACGTTGCGCCAACCCGGCGATCAGGTACAACACATCAATGTCGCGATCGATGGCCGGCCGCACGTCGGGACGCAACACCTTGACCACCAGTTGGCGCCCTTCGGCGTCCCGCGCGGCGTGCACCTGCGCGATCGACGCAGAGGCCAGCGGCTGGTCATCGAACTGCGCGAACAGGGCATCGATCGGGGCCTCGAGCGCAGCCTCTATCGTGGCGCGCGCGACGCTCGAAGCAAACGGCGGTACCTGATCCTGCAACTTGGCCAGTTCGGCCGCGATGTCCTCGGGCAGCAGGTCGCGGCGGGTGGATAGAATCTGGCCGAACTTGACGAACAGCGGCCCCAGATCCTCCAGCGCGCGGCGGATTCGCACGCCGCGTGGCGCACCCCGTTCGGCGGTGGTAAACCAACTCCAGGGCGAGAGGCGCTGCAGCAGCCGCAGCGGGCGCAACAGGTGCGTCGCAAAAATGATCTCGTCCAGCCCGTGGCGGACCAGAACCCGATTGATATGAATCAGGCGCAGCGCCTGAGACGGGGTAATCATGCGTTGTGCTGGTGGTGCTCGTAACGCGCCACGCGGGCCTCCAGTCTGGCCACATCATCGCGCAGATCGTCGACTGCATCGTGCAGGTCGGCCACCTGGTTGCAGGCGCCGAGCAACTGTTCTTCCTCGCTCAGGTAGTCGCCGATATCTTCACCCAGCGCTTCAGTGCTGCGAGCACGCCAGGCGCCCAGCGCGAGCAGCATGCGCATCACGCGGCGCGCCGGATAGTCGCCGACAATCCTCGCAAGATGCTCCTCCCAGTCGATATCCAGCGTGTCGAACAGGCGCTTGAAACGCTTCGCTAGCTCGGCGTCGCCACGCAGCTCCACCTGCCGGCTGAACAGCATGGCCACACCGTCGCTGGCAGCCATCTTCAACAGTGACAGGGGCGCGCCGCTCAGTGTCGCGTCGGGTGCGCACCCCACACCGCTGCTCAGTCGACAACGGCCGTCTCGCACATGCAGACAGTAGTGCCACCCGGTGCCGCGTACATCGATGCCGAGCGTTTTATCCTCCAAAGCCAGCAAGCGGGTGCGCGCGCGCTCGTCGAGTGACAGATAGCCGTTGAGCATACGCTCGATGAGCAGCAGGTGCAGCGCCTGGCGTTCATCACGTTGTTCAGCCACCTCGCGGGTCATGTGTTATCCCGCATTTCTTACCAGGATTCGGAAATTGCGGTCTATCAGCCGAGCGCAGGTTGGCCGATCGACCGCTGAGCGGGAACCCATCCTATTGGTCAAGGTCGATCGGTCAAGATGTGCCAGTTGACTGGGCGCAAAACCGAATAGGACACGCGGTGATCTGTCAAGGCACATGTTGTGTCGCAACTGGTTGAAAAACTGATTGAAGTGTCAATTCTCGGTCCGCCCGGTGAGAAATACGGGCTAGATTTTATAGCCGCGGTGCAGCGCGACGATACCGCCGCTCAGATTCTGATAGTCCACGCGCGCCAGGCCAGCCGTGCTCATCAGGTGTTTCAGCGATACCTGATCGGGGTGCATGCGGATGGATTCGGCGAGATAGCGGTAACTGTCGGCGTCGCCGGCGACCAGCTTGCCGAGACGCGGTAACACCGAGAACGAATACGCATCGTAGGCCCTGGACAGAAGCCCGGCAACGGGCTTGGAGAATTCCAGCACCAGCAACACACCCGCCGGACGCAGTACTCGGTGCAACTCGCACAACGCCTGGAACTTGTCGGTCACGTTGCGCAAGCCGAAAGCCATGGTAATGCAGTCGAAATAGTCGTCGGCAAACGGTAGCTGCTGCGCATCGGCCTGCACGCACTGGATACGCCGCGACCAGCCGGCATCGATCAGGCGATCGCGCCCGCGCGACAGCATCGGCATGTTGATATCGGCGACGATGACCTGCCCGTCGGGGCCGACGTCACGGGCCAACAGCCTCGCCAAATCACCGGTGCCGGTCGCCAGATCGAGTGCGCGATGCCCGGGACGCAGATTCGCACGAAACACCGTGTAGCGCTTCCATAGGCGATGAACACCCAGCGACATGAGGTCGTTCATCACGTCGTAGTTGGACGCAACCGATGAAAACACCGCGCTGACCAGCGGCGCCTTGTCCGGTAACGGCACCTGTCTGTAACCGAAATTGGTATGCGGGCCGGTCTCGTCAGGTCGTTCGTCGCGCATCTTCTTTAACTCTGCCGGCCGCGCAATCAGTCGGCGCGCCGGCTTACTCCCGCCGCCTGCAACCGTTGCAGATAGTCTTCCCAGTTCTCTGCATAGTTTTTACCGAGCTCGTAGAGCGTCGGCCACGAATATATGCCGCTGTCGTGATTGTCGTCGAAACTGATTTTTATCGCGTAGTTGCCCATCTGCTCGATGCCGGTAATGTTGACGTCCTCCTTGCCTATCTGGAGCACTTCCTGCCCCGGCCCGTGTCCCTGGACTTCGGCAGACGGCGAGTAAACCCGCAGATACTCGCAGGTGAGATTGCACGTGAATCCATCGTCGAACGTTATTTCCAGAACCCGCGACTGCTGGTGCAGTTTTATCTCAGTAGGTTTAGGCATAGTTCCTCGGCGCCGGCCAGGCCACCCCGACCTTACAGGATATAGCGGCTCAGGTCTTCGTCCTCGACCAGCTCGGCGATGTGTTTGTCCACGTAGTCTGCATCGACTTCCAGCGACTGCCCGGAAAGATCTGATGCTTCGAACGATACCTGCTCCAGCAGACGTTCCATCACGGTGTGCAATCGCCTGGCGCCGATGTTCTCGGTACGCTCGTTCACCTGCCACGCGACCTGCGCGATGCGCGCTATGCCATCATCGGTGAAGGTCACGTCAAACTGCTCGGTAGCCAGCAGAGCGTTGTACTGTTCGGTCAGGGAAGCATCGGGTTCACGCAGTATGCGCTGGAAGTCCTCCGCGACCAGCGCCTGCAACTCCACGCGTATCGGCAGCCGGCCCTGGAGTTCGGGAATGAGGTCGGACGGTTTGCATACGTGAAACGCGCCCGAGGCAATGAACAGAATATGGTCGGATTTCACCATTCCGTATTTCGTCGACACGGTGCAGCCTTCCACCAGCGGCAGAAGATCACGCTGCACGCCTTCACGGGATACGTCGGGGCCGCCGTGCTCGGCGCTGCGCCGCGCAACCTTGTCGATTTCGTCCAGGAACACGATACCGTTCTGTTCCACGCTCTGCAGCGCACTCAGCTTCAGCTCGTCTTCATTGATGAGTTTTTCCGCCTCGTCGTCGGTCAACAGCCGGAAAGCGTCGCGCACTTTCAGGTTGCGGCGGTGAGTGCGACGTCCGCTCAGGCTCTGAAACATTCCCTGCAGCTGCTGGGTCATTTCCTCCATGCCCGGCGGGGCCATGATTTCCACGCCTATGGACGGTGCATTCAGTTCGATTTCGACTTCGCGATCATCGAGCGCACCTTCGCGAAACAGTTTGCGAAATTTCTGCCGTGTGGAAGATTCGCTCGTGGATTGGGCTTCACCTCCGCCGCGAGCAGGCGGCAGCAATGCATCCAGCACACGTTCTTCGGCGGCGTCCTCGGCACGGTGGCGCACTCTGTCTATTTCGTGCTCGCGCCGGTCTTTGATCGCCACATCCACCAGATCGCGCACTATCGATTCCACGTCCCGGCCGACGTAGCCAACCTCGGTGAATTTTGTCGCCTCTATCTTGACGAACGGCGCGTTGGCGAGCTTCGCCAGCCGCCGCGCGATCTCGGTCTTGCCAACGCCAGTGGGGCCGATCATCAGAATGTTCTTGGGTGTGATTTCGTTGCGCAATTCCTCGGGCACCTGCTGGCGGCGCCAGCGATTGCGCAACGCGATCGCGACGGCTCGTTTGGCCTGGTCCTGTCCGATGATGTGTTTGTCCAGTTCCTGAACGATTTCGCGTGGCGTCATTTGCGACATATGCTGTGTCCTGTCCCGCAAATAAGTGTCGTTTCAGAGGGCCGTCTGAGCGTCGTTGCGGGCGCTGCTCACGCCGGCTTGGACAGTGTTTCGATGGTCAAGGACTCGTTGGTGTAAATGCAAATGCCGGCGGCGATACGTAAACTCTGTTCGACGATGGCGCGTGCGTCCAACTGCGTATGCGCCAACAGCGCCTCGGCCGCCGCTTTGGCATAGGGTCCGCCCGAACCGATTGCTATCAGGCCCTGCTCGGGTTCGATGACGTCACCGTTACCTGAAATAATCAGCGACACGCTGTCGTCGGCTACGGCCAGCAGCGCCTCCAGGCGGCGCAACAGGCGATCGGTTCGCCAGTCCTTGGCGAGTTCGACGGCCGCGCGGGTCAGGTTGCCACTGTGTTCTTCGAGTTTTCCCTCGAAACGCTCGAACAGCGTAAAGGCGTCCGCGGTGCCGCCGGCAAAGCCGGCGATCACGCGATCTTTGTACAGGCGCCGCACTTTACGGGCGTTGCCTTTCATTACCGTGTCGCCCAGCGTCACCTGACCGTCACCGCCGATAACCACGGCGTCGTCACGCCTTACCGAGAGTACCGTTGTTCCGTGTAGCTGCTGCAACTTTTCGACCTGTCAGCGGATGTGCTCAAAGCGGCTGCCGACACTTCGCCCGGCGCCAATGGATTGCAAGGTGGGTATTCACCGCGTGATTGCAAGGACCGTGAACCGCGTGCTGATTCTACACCTAGCGACGATTGCTGGGGCGCGGCCGCAGGATTGCAGAAGATTGTATTGAGACACAGCACCGGCTGCCAAGAGGCTGTAAGATGTGGGGTGTTTTGTTTCCCAGGCCTGCCGGGGCGGTGCAGCGTATATGGCGCAGCAATTGCTCGACATTTGCCTGGGATCAAGCGCCTGGCGTGTTAAGCAACTAGATAAAGAAATGTTGCTATCTTGCGGAATTTACGCTAAAAATCCCCAAAATAGGGCAGTAGTTCGCCGTTAAAACCCAGTAATGAGCCTAGACGTCCATATTCCTGATCAGGAAACACCGAGCAAAGACGGCTTCCCGGTGGCCCCGCGCAGGGTCAAGAAATGGCTGGCGCAATTATCCCGCTCGAATATCCGTGAAACCACGCGCGCTTTTTACAACGGACTGCACGACTCCAATCACCTTAAAATCAATGCCAAGGACCGTATCGAGTCGATGGAACTGATGCGCCCGGTGGCGCGCAGCATTCTGGATAACCTGGAAAAACGCTTTCTGGCGCTGGGGCTGCCCCTGCCGGAAAAAACCCGGCGCATCTTCGACCTAAATCTGGCACTTCTGCAGCAGCTGGCAATGGGCTACAAGGCGGCCCTGGTCGACGCCGCCAACGGACAGCGGCTTCCGGACAAGCTGCTGGCCCTGGCCAGCGAACGTGCGCTGGTCTACCTGACCGAGATAATGGTGCGCTCTGCGCAGGTCTACAGTCCCATACCGAAGGGACTGTGGCAGGACATGCATCGCCTGTACGGGCATGCCGAACTGGAGGGCGTGATCGAGTTAGCGGTGAAGGACACCGAAGTGCGCCAGCAGAACAAGTTCACCATCAGTCAGGCTTACCGGCGCGCGCTGCTGTTTTCGCTGGCACGCCCGGAGAGCCTTCGGCGCGGCGACGCCGAACGCGTTTTCGCCGTGCTCGAGAAATGGTGCACGCTGGCGAAGCTCGACCGGCAGAATCTCGACGTCGGTGCAAACGGCGTATTCGCCGTCAACCTCAACGGCAACACGCCGCCCAGTTATCCGGATTTCATACGTTCGGGCGACGGTGTGGATTTGCGCTACATAGACCTACGAGAGGTTCTGGACGTCGTGCGCGACATGAAAGACTCGGCTGACGAGGTAGAATCGCCTCTGGCACAGCCCGATACCATAAGTCCCAGTGCGTTGCGGCGCCTGGAAATCAACTGGGGCATGAGCACCGAGCGGTCGTCGCGGCGCGCGAAGAAGGCGCGCCGTGCCGCCGTGGAGGTGGGCATCAAGGATATCCATACGCGCATCATGTCCGAGCTTGAACCCCTGACCAACGAACCCGAGGAAGACAGCCTCGAATTGACTCTGCAGGCTATTCCGCAGAGCGAACGACGTGAGATCGACCGCAGCGGTTTCGTTACCCACCCCAGTCACAGAGAGCAGCCCGACGGACCTGACGTATGGGACGTGGTCGGCAGCGGTAACGTGCTGACCGCGGCTTACCGCGAAGAGTTGGTGCGCAAACGGCGCGAGAGCGAGCGGTTGATCGACGTGCAGACGAACCAGGACTGGCGGCTGATCGACATCAGTGCCGGAGGTTACGGTTTGCGCTGGGAAGGTGACACGCCGTCCAAGGCTCATGTTGGTGAGGTGGTCGGCTTGCGTGAACTGCAGCGCGGCACTTATGCGCAATGGCGTATCGGTGTCATTCGCTGGATGCAGTTCATCGACGAAAACTGTTTCGAGGCCGGGATTCAGGCGTTGTCCCCGCACGGTATGGCGGTGCTGGTCGACAAAGTGAGCGCACCCAAATCAGCGCGCGGCACCGAGTGCCTAGTGCTGCCCGAGATCAAGCCGATCGGCCAGTCGACGTCCCTGCTGGCACCGGCGCATATGTACAAGACGGGCGACACGGTACGGGTGCGGATTTTCGAGAAGGATCTGCGTGTGACACTCACCGGCGTGGTCGAGCACACGGGCTCGTTCACACAATTCACTATGGAGTCGGCCACTATCGGCAAATCGAAACCTGCCGAGGAAAAGGAATCCCTGCAGGACGACGGCCGCTTCGATTCCGGCGTCTGGCGATCGATCTAGTCTGAATTGATACGCAGCTTCAGGGCCGCGCTCAACAGTTCGCCGATCTGCTCCAGAAACAACACCCCCATGGCCGGCTGAAAGCGCTGCGGATTGCGGCTTCCCAACGCCACCAGGCCGAATTCGCTTCCGGCGCACAGCGGTACCACGGCCACCGAGCGTACCTCCGCGGCGGCGCGCCCGAATAACAACTTCAACTGATCTTCCAGCAAGCGCCCGCAACGCACGCGCCGGCTCTGCAGGAACACCCTGAAACCGGCTGCCAGGTCGCTGTCGGGCGCCACGCGGTACTTTGCAGCCAGGCCGCCCAATCCCCGTGCCGGAACATCGAGCAGCCGGATGACAATATGCTCTGCGTCGAACAGGCTGCGAAACGTGTCTTCCACTGACGTCAACAACTCCTCGAGCGACTGGCTCTCCAACACCACCACCGCGAGCTTCTGGATGCGTACGCCGAGGTTTTCATTGTCCCGCGCCACCTGCATCAGCGTTTGCAACTTAGCGCTCAGCTGCTCGTTCTCCTCGCGCAGTTTCTCGACCTGGCGCTCGATGAGGCTCACCGCTCGCCCCGACTCGTGGGACAGCTTCAAGCGTGGCAGCAATTGTGAATGACGTTCGAAAAACGCGGGATGCCCGAGCAAATAGTCCACCACCTCCGTCTCCGCCAGCTGCTGCGATTCCAGTTTTGTCTGTTCATCCGTCACGTTAGTGCCCGTCCACAGTTATATCTCTATGCTGCCGTCGAAAACGCGCGCGGTCGGTCCACTCATGGTGAGTCGCTGTCCCTCGCCGGGCCAGTGAATCAGCAAGGTGCCGCCGGTGAGCTGAACCTGCACATCCGCGTCGACAAGATCCTGCAGCCTCGCTGCAACGACTGCGGCACAAGCGCCTGTGCCGCATGCACGCGTCTCGCCGACACCGCGCTCCCAGACGCGTACGCGCAGTTCGCCGCGCGCGCACAACTGCATGAAACCGACATTCACGCGCTCTGGAAACAGCCCATGGGTTTCGATGCGCGGTCCGAGCGTCGTCACCGGCGCAGTATCGACATTTTCAACGCACAACACGGCGTGGGGATTCCCCATCGAAACGGCAGCGAACTGATAGTCGTCGGCGTCGATCGTCAGCGAGTAAGTTGCGCAACGACCGGATACCAACAGTGGAATGCGCACCGGCTCGAGTTCCGGAACGCCCATGTCTACCCGGTAATTATGATCCTCCAGCGCCTCGACGCTGATCAGCCCGTTCTGCGTTTCCACCACCAGCGGCTGATGGCTGGCGATTCCGCGCTCCCGCACGAAACGCGCGAAGCAACGCGCACCGTTACCGCAGTGCTCCACCTCACCCCCGTCGGCATTGAAAATACGATAACGCAGATGCGCCGCCTTACTGCTCGCCGGCTCGACCACCAGCAACTGATCGAATCCGACGCCGGTGCGGCGGTCGGCCAGCGCGCTGATCTGTGCCGCGCTCAGCGCGAACGCCCGGCGCGACGCATCAACGACGACGAAGTCGTTCCCCAGGCCGTGCATTTTGGCAAATTCCAGACGCATGTGAACTAGCTAGCTAGGTGCTCCCGCGCACGATGAAATTCAATCGGACAACAATCGTTCGCCGCGCATCAAGTCGTCGGGTAGTTCGCGGCTGCGCACTAACTGGGCGTGTTCGCCATCCACCATGACTTCGGCGGCGCGCGGCCTTGAATTATAGTTCGAGCTCATGACGAATCCATATGCACCGGCGCCGCGCACGGCCAGCAGATCGTCCGGCTGTAGTGCCAGCTCGCGGTCCTTGCCGAGAAAATCCGAACTTTCGCAGACCGGCCCCACGACATCGTAAAGCGCCACCGGGCCGTCACGTGGGACGACCGCGACGATTTCCTGCCATGCCCCATACAGGGAAGGACGCAGCAAATCGTTCATACCCGCATCGACTACCGCAAAACGCTTCTCGCCATTGTGCTTCAGGTATTCCACGCGCGTCAGCAGCACACCCGCATTGCCGGCTATTGCACGCCCCGGCTCCAGCTGAACCTCGAAGGGCTGACCCGCGAGGCAGTCGCGAACCACTGCGGCCCAATGCGCCGGCGAAGGCGGCTGCTCGTCGCGGTAACGGATGCCAATACCGCCACCTATATCCATATGCTGCAGGTGAATCCCTTCACCGCGCAGCGCGGTGGCCAGTTCCACGAGTTTCGCCAGCGCATCGACGTACGGTGCCACGCTCGTCAGCTGCGAACCGATATGGCAATCCATACCGACCACCTGCAACTCTTCGGTCGCATGCGCGCGCAGGTACAATTCCATGACCTCGGCGGCGGGTACGCCGAATTTGTTTTCGCGCAAGCCCGTGGAAATGTAGGGATGAGTTTCCGGATCCACGTCCGGGTTGACTCGCAGCGATACTGGTGCGCGCACGCCGAGTCCACGCGCAACTTCTACTACCCGGTCCAGCTCCGCCGCGGACTCTACATTGACAGCGCGAATGCCGGCCGCCAGCGCCGCTGCCAACTCGTCGCGCGATTTCCCTACGCCGGAAAAAACGGTTTTCGCCGCTTGACCGCCGGCGCGCAGAACACGCTGCAACTCGCCGCCGGAAACGATATCGAACCCCGACCCCAACCGCGCGAGGACATCCAGCAGCGCGAGGTTCGAATTGGCCTTGACGGCATAACACACCAGATGGGGAACGCCGGTAAAAGCGTCGTCGAAGGCGCGCCAGTGTCGCTCGAGGGTGGCGCGCGAATAGACGAACAACGGTGTTCCGAAACGCTCGGCAAGGCCAGGCAGCGGCACTTGTTCCGCACACAGCGCGCCATTCACGTGACTGAAGTGATCCATCGCAGCGCTGGGGCTTAGAGGTAAATCGCCACCAGCGCCGTTGCGGCACCGGATTGTGCGTCACTTCCCTGCTCGGGGGGAAGATACAAGCGTCCCTTCTTTCCGCAACCCCACATCACTGCCAGCACCAGCAACAGTGCGCCGATTTGAAAAACAGCCCGGTTCACACGCATTGCAGATCCAATCAGGTTTTCGAACGATGCGCGGGAGTATACTGTAAGGGTTTGTTGAAAGGTTGGGCCGCGGGCAGCTGCGCAACACCCGGCCGGAAAAACTAATCCATGTCTGCCTTTGACGAAACATCCAACCTGACACTGTGGGCCGTACTGTGCGCGGCCGTGGCGCTGATGGCGGCGTTCGCCGCGGTGCGTGCGGTGCGGCGGCGCAAGGTGATACGCGCCACCACGCTGGGTCTCGGTACCGGCGGTTTCGTACTGGCCGCGGCGCTGCTGGGTTCGGTCGCCTTGAATTTACATACCTACCAGCGCTTCACGCTGGAGCAGGAGATCGCGCAATTGCACTTCGCGCGGAGGGCGCCGCAGTTGTTCGACGTGCACGTTCGGTTCCCCGATGGCAGCGGGCACCGTGCCGAACTCGCCGGTGATGAGTGGCAACTCGATGCGCGGGTGCTCAAATGGTCGGGGCTGGCTACCCTGGTAGGGTTCGAGCCGGTGTACCGACTGGAAAGGCTCAGCGGACGTTACTACAGTGCCGCTCAAGAGTTGACGGCGCGGCGCACGGTGGAGAGTTTCGCAACGGACCGCGGCCTCGACCTGTGGTCGTCCGCACGCTTGTCCGATGGCTGGATCCCCTGGGTGGACGCCGTGTACGGCAGTGCCGCATACCTGCCGATGCGCGATGGCGCACTATACACGGTGGCGATTTCCAACAGCGGCTTGATTGCCCGGCCGTTGAACGACATCGCGGTCAAGGCGATCTCGGACTGGAACTGACCTGCAGGTTGCGCGGATGCGCTGGCGGAGCACGGGAGTTTACTGTCAGGCTCGTCCGTCACGTTTCCAGCGTGGCGATACGTTCGCGGGCGCGCAACGCAGCGGCCTTCACCTGCGCGGGCGCCGTGCCGCCGATATGCTTGCGCGAACTCACCGAGCCTTCCAGCGTCAGCACCTCGTAGACGTCGTCGTCGATTACCGAGCTATGGTTTTTCAGGATCGCAAGCGGTATGTCGCCGATATCGCACCCTTTGTTCGCCGCAGCGGCGACGATCTCGCCCACCGCATGGTGCGCATCGCGAAACGCCAGCCCTTTGCTCACGAGATAGTCCGCCAGATCCGTGGCGGTGGCAAACCCGGCACCCGCGGCGCGACGCATGTTGTCGCTCACCGGACGCAGCGCAGCCAGCATGTCAGTAAACGCGCGCAGACTGTCGAGCAGTGTATCCACCGTATCGAAAAGCGGTTCCTTGTCTTCCTGGTTGTCTTTGTTGTAGGCCAGCGGCTGTCCTTTCATAATCGTCAGAAGCGCGATCAGATTGCCGTTAACCCGCCCGCTTTTACCTCGCACCAGCTCCGCCACATCGGGATTTTTCTTTTGCGGCATAATGGAGGATCCGGTGCAGAAGCGATCGGGCAATTCGACGAAATGGAACTGCGCGGACATCCACAACACCACTTCTTCGGCAATGCGTGACATATGGGTCATCAGCAATGCGCCCGCCGCGCAGAACTCGATCGCGAAGTCCCGGTCGCTGACGGCGTCCAGCGAATTCTCCGCCACCGCCGCAAAACCCAGTTGCGCGGCGGTGTATTCCCGATCGATCGGGTATCCCGTGCCTGCCAGCGCGGCGGCGCCCAGCGGCATGACATTGACCCGTTGACGACAGTCGCGTAAGCGTTGTGCATCGCGCAGCAACATTTCGAACCAGGCCAGCAGATGGTGCCCGAAAGTGACCGGTTGCGCGGTTTGCAGGTGCGTGAATCCCGGCATTATCACGGCATGGTGCGCTTCGGCCTGGTCGATCAGCGTGCCCAGCAGAAGCTTCAACTGCGCGCTTATCGAATCTATGGCGGCGCGCAGGTAAAGACGCATATCGGTTGCCACCTGATCGTTGCGCGATCGACCCGTGTGCAGTTTCTTGCCAGCGTCGCCGATGCGTTCGGTCAGCCTCGCCTCGATGTTCATATGCACATCTTCGTGCGCGATCGTCCAGTCAAATTCACCGCGTTCGATCTGTTCGCGAATAACCGCCAGCCCGTTCACGATGCTGTCGAGTTCATTCTCTTCGAGCACCCCGATACGGTGTAACATGCGCGCGTGCGCGAGCGATCCCTCGATGTCCTGCGGATACAGACGTTTGTCGAACTCCACAGAAGCGGTAAATCGTTGTACGAACGCATCCGTGGCTTCTGCGAACCGTCCGCCCCACAATTGATTTTGCTGCTTTTTGTCAGCCATAGTCCGGCAACCGCACGAATCCCGTGGCACACTTGTTGTACCGGTGAAAACGGGCAGGCAGTATAGCAGCGTGATACAAGCGGATGTGAAAGAAGCGGACTCGGAGGGCGAGGCCGCTAACGCATTCTTCCTACCGGATTTTTGCGAACGATGGAACCTGCTGCTGGTTATTCTCATCGCGGAACTGCTGGCGATCGTATTGGCGCTGGCGCAGCCGGGCGGTTGGCTGGAACGCCTGCGTTTTTTAGCGGTCGATTCGCTGTTCGTGCAGTGGGTTGCGTTAACCGACGCGGCTGTTCTGTGCAGTTGCCGCAAGTGGTTCCGCAGGCTTGGCAACCGTGGCGCGGCAGTCACTGTGTTAGTGGTATTGCAGCTGGTCACACTCTGTTTCACGCTGTTGACATACGGACTGCTGGAGTTTCTCGCGCTGTCACTGACGCTGGCCCCAGGGTGGCTTGCGGAACGGCTGGTGGTGAACGTGTTGATCAGCGTGACCGTCACGGCCGTGGCATTGCGTTACTTTTACGTTCAGCACCAATGGAAACTGAATGTGGAGGCCGAGGCGCGTTCGCGCATCGCCGAACTGCAGGCCCGCATACGACCGCATTTTCTGTTCAACAGTATGAACACGATCGCCAGCCTAGCGCGCAGCGATCCGCGCAAAACCGAACAGGTCGTCGAAGACCTGGCGGAGGTGTTTCGAGCCACACTCGCCAAACGCGACCGGCTCACGCTCGCCGAAGAGCTGGAACTGGCGCGCAGCTATCTGCGCATCGAGGCGCTGCGCCTCGGCGAGCGCCTGAAGGTTGAATGGCACATCGATTCGGGAGTCGAACAAATCATGGTACCGGCACTGACGCTGCAGCCCCTCGTGGAGAACGCGGTGTACCATGGGATCGAGACTCTGCCGGGCGGGGGGGTGATCACCATCGCAGCACGCCGCGACGGCGAACGGATTGTTATCGAAATTACCAATCCGGTTGCCGGCGCGACGGCCCCTGCCAGGCGAACCGGAAACCAGCTCGCGCTCGCCAATATCGAGCAGCGACTGCAGCTCATGTACGGCCGCAGTGACGTACTCGATGTCGGCGAATCTCCCAATCTTTTCGAAGTGCGCCTGCGCTTGCCGGTGGGCATCTTCGGCGGGGAAAGCTCAATTGAATAATCGCGCATGAGAATCCTGATAGTTGACGACGAACCCCTGGCGCGCTCGCGGTTGCGTGCGCTGGTGCAGGATCTGCAGGGACACGAAGTTGTCGGCGAAGCGGAAAACGGCCGCAGTGCCGTGGAGCGCTGCGCGGAACTGGAACCCGACGTGGTATTGATGGATATCCGCATGCCGGGCATGGATGGCCTGGAGGCCGCCCGGCATATTGCCAAGGCACAGATACCACCGGCAGTTATCTTTACTACCGCCTACGACGATCACGCGCTGGCGGCCTTCGAAACCCGCGCCGTCGACTATCTGCTCAAACCGGTACGCGCGACTCGGCTGTATGATGCACTGGCTGGCGCGCAACGCCATACGCGGGCGCAACTCGATATTCTGCAAGAGACCGCAGTTGCGCAGGGCAGTGACACCCGGACACACATCTGCGCGCGCGTGCGCGACAGTCTGAAACTGGTTGCGACCGAAAACATCTACTACTTTCAAGCGGAGCACAAGTACGTCACCGTGCGCCATAGTGAAGGCGAACTGCTTATCGAAGAGGCGTTGAAGGATCTCGCCGAAGAATTTGTCGATAGGTTTACACGTGTCCACCGCAACGCCCTGGTGGCGGACCATTACATAGCCGGATTGCACAAAACCAGCGAAGGAACTCAAGTGATCGCGTTTCGCGATATCGACGATCGCATCGAAGTGAGCCGGCGCCACCTGCCGCAGGTGCGGAAAAAATTGCGCGGTGCTTGAGTTGCCTCGTGCTTGTCGAGAGAGCGCTAGGATGCTGGAATTGGAACTATGACCGAACTACGCATAGCGACACGTAAGAGCCCCCTGGCACTGTGGCAGGCCGAACATGTCGCCGCGCAACTGCAGGCCGCGCATCGAGACCTGCGGGTGAAGCTGCTGCCGCTCAGCACCAAAGGCGATGTGCTGCTGGACAGCCCGCTCGCCGCCATCGGCGGCAAGGGATTGTTCATTAAGGAACTGGAACGTGCCATTCTCGCGGATGAAGCAGACCTGGCGGTGCACTCGATGAAAGACGTCCCCGCGGAGTTGCCCGATGGGCTTGCCATGGTGGCGGTAACGCAACGCGAGGACCCGCACGACGCACTGGTGGCGCCTTTCACATCGCTGGCGAAACTGCCGCAAGGCGCGAGAATTGGCACCTGCAGTTTGCGGCGCCAGGCACAGTTGCTGGCGTACCGGCGAGATTTTCTCATCCTGCCGTTGCGCGGCAACGTCAATACGCGCCTTGCCAAGCTGGATGCCGGCGAATACGACGCGATCATTCTGGCCGCGGCGGGTCTGCGACGCCTCGGTATGCACGAGCGAATTCGCGAACGCATTGGGTTCGCACAGTGTTTACCTGCAATTGGTCAAGGCGTGATGGGCATAGAGTGTCGCAGCGATGCACCGCGTGTGCACGAGCTGGTTGGCGCTTTGAATCACACCGTGACAGCAATGTGCGTAGCAGCGGAACGGGCTTTCGGCGCGCGCCTGGAAGCCACTTGCCAGGTGCCGCTGGCCGCCTACGGCGAGCTGCTTGCGGATGGCCGGTTGCGCTTTCGGGCTCTGGTGGCGGCAACCGACGGCTCGCGCGTTTTGTTTGACGAACGGACCGGCGCGGCTCGGGATGCGGTAAAACTCGGCGAGCAGGCAGCCGAGAATCTGCTGCGCCAGGGTGCTGATACGCTGCTCGCGGAGTTGCGCGCGGACCATGGTTGACCTGCGCGGCCTTCGCGTACTGGTGACGCGTCCGGGCCGGCGGGGCGAAGCATTGGGCCGCTCGATACGAGCGGCGGGTGGCAGCGCGGTATGCTTTCCCGCGCTGGAGATTGTGGGGATTACGGACAGCGATTCGTTGCGGGCGCTGGCGGATGCGTTTCCGCATCGACCGCTGGCGGTGTTTATCAGTCCGAACGCGGCGACCTTCGGCAGAGCCTGGCTGGAGACATGCGGTCTGTGGAGCACTGTAGCGGCCAATCGGATTGCGGCTGTCGGGGGCGGTACAGCGCAGGTGTTGCGCCAGTTCGGCATCACCGGCCTGC
>JAOTYY010000237.1 GCA_029861595.1 Gammaproteobacteria bacterium | reverse complement strand
GTATGTTCCTGGATGACACCGCCATGCTGGTCATCGTGGCACCGCTGTATGTGCCGCTGGTGAAAGTCCTGGGCTTCGACCTGGTCTGGTACGGCGTGCTCTACACCATCACCTGCCAGATTGCCTATATGACACCACCGTTCGGCTACAACCTGTTTCTGATGCGGGCGATGGCACCGCCGGAGATCACATTATCGGACATCTATCGATCCATTATCCCGTTCGTGATGGTGATGATAGTCGGTCTGGCGCTGGTCATGGCCTACCCGCAAATCGCCCTGTGGCTGCCCGAACTGCACTACGCGAGGTAATCGACCTGCTGCGCGGATCTGGATTTGGTTGCCACGCACCGGATCGGCACACATCGCTGTACACTCGCATTGTCCGCTATTCAGGAGGCTCGCATGACAGCTTCGCTAAAAACCCTGTCGCCGGTCGACAACAGCGTCTATATAGAGCGCGCTTTCGCCGATCACGGGCAAATCGAACGGACTGTCGCTGCCGCCGCGATCGCCCAGCGGTCCTGGCGAAACACGGCGCTGGAAGAACGCGCGGCTATCTGCCGCCGCGCAGTCGATGCCTTCGTCGCACGCGGCGACGCGATTGCCGAAGAAATTTCCTGGCAGATGGGCCGTCCGGCGACGCAAACGCCGGGCGAAATCGCCGGCTTCGAAGAGCGCGCCCGCTACATGATCGCGGCAGCGGAATCCGCTTTGGCCGATGTGCGACCAGAGCCGAAAGAAGGGTTTACCCGGTTCATCCGACGCGTGCCGCTCGGCGTGGTGTTTACAATCGCGCCGTGGAACTACCCTTACCTCACCGCGGTGAATTCGATCGTGCCGGCGATCATGGCCGGCAACGCGTTGATTCTGAAACACTCGGCGCAAACTCCGTTGTGTGCCGAGCGCATGCACGAGGCGTTTCGCGAGGCTGGACTTCCGACCGGCGTGTTCGAGTACCTGCACCTGTCGCACGCCGATACCGAACGGGTCATCACCGATGCGCGTATCGACTTCGTGGCGTTCACCGGCTCGGTCGCGGGGGGTCGGATGGTGCAGAGCGCGGCGGCCTCGCGCTTCGTGGGCAGTGGACTGGAACTGGGTGGAAAGGATCCGGCGTACGTGCGCGCCGACGCCGATCTGGAACATGCGGTGGCAACCGTCGTCGACGGCGCTTTTTTCAATGCCGGGCAATCGTGCTGCGGAATCGAGCGTGCCTACGTGGCAGCGGAGATTTTCGACGACTTCGTTGCCGGCGCTGTCGCCGAAGTGAACAGTTATGTGCTCGGTAATCCCATGCAGGCCGACACCACGCTCGGTCCCATGGTGCGTACCAGTGCCGCTGACGCGGTAAGGTCCCAGATCGCCGAGGCGGTTGCCGCTGGTGCCAGCCCCTTGATCGATCCGCAGAAATTTCCCGCGGCTGCGGACGGCACGCCCTATCTGGCGCCGCAACTGCTCGTCGATGTCGATCACAGCATGCGTGTGATGAACGAAGAAACCTTCGGTCCGCTGCTGGGCATTATGCGCGTTGCCGACGACGCACAAGCCATCGAGTTGATGAACGACAGCGACTATGGATTGACAGCCGCCATTTTTACCAGCGATCCCGATGCCGCACTGCATGTCGGCGAACAGGTGGATACCGGCACCTGGTTCATGAACCGCTGCGATTATCTGGATCCGGCGCTGGCCTGGGTCGGTGTGAAAAACTCGGGGCGCGGCTGCACTCTGTCCAGTGTCGGCTATGAACATTTGACGCGACCCAAATCGTTTCACCTCAAAACAACTTTGTAAGCACTGCATGGAATTTCGACCCGCGGCAGGAAACGGTGCGGGGCGGCAATTCGGGAGCCACCATGAACGACCTGTCAGGCAACTGGAACTACCCTACCAACATCCGATTCGGCGCGGGGCGCATCTCAGAGCTGCCACAAGTGTGCGAGGAACTTGGCATGCAACGACCGCTGCTGGTTACCGACCCGGGCCTGGCAAAACTCCCGCTGCTCGATTCCGTAATGCAACACTGCCAGTCATGCGGGCTGCAGATGGGCCTGTTCAGCGATATCAAAGCCAATCCAGTGGCGCGAAACGTCGAAGAAGGACTGCTGAAACTGCGCGATGGCGCCCATGACGGGGTCATCGCATTTGGCGGCGGCAGCGCCATGGACGCCGGCAAGACGATTGCCTTCATGGCGCCGCAGACACAATCCATGTGGGACTTCGAAGACGTGGGTGACAATTGGAGGGCAGCGCAAAGCGAAGGCATTCCGCCGATCGTCGCGGTACCCACCACCGCCGGTACCGGGTCCGAGGTGGGCCGTGCAGGGGTCATCGTCAACGAGGACATCCACCAGAAAATCGTCGTCTTTCATCCCCGTATGCTGCCGTCCGTGGTGCTTTCCGACCCGGAACTGACCGCCGGCCTGCCGCCACGCATTACCGCGGCAACGGGCATGGACGCGCTCGCGCACTGCCTGGAAGCATATTGCGCGCCCGGCTATCACCCGATGGCGGATGGCATTGCGGTCGAAGGAATGCGCCTGGTGAAAACGGCCCTGCCCCGGGCATTCGCTGACGGCACCGACATCGAGGCGCGCGCCCACATGTTGGTCGCCGCCAGCATGGGTGCGACCGCGTTCCAGAAAGGTCTGGGGGCGATCCATGCACTCTCCCACCCGGTCGGTGCGCTGTACGACACCCACCACGGACTGACCAACGCCGTATTCATGCCTTACGTGCTGGCCTTCAACCGCCCGGCGATCGAGGAACGCCTGCAACGCCTGGCGGCCTGGCTCGGGTTACCCGGCAGCGGTTATCCGGCCGTGCTGGAATGGATTCTAGAGTTGCGCAGGCAAATAGGTATTCCGCACACCCTCGCCGAGATCGGCGTCGACGGCCGGCGCCTCGCCCAGCTCGCCGAAATGGCACCGCGCGATCCAACGGCCGCTGGCAACCCGATTGCGCTCGACGAGCGCAACTCGCGGGAGCTTTTGCAGGCGGCGCTGGACGGCACGCTGAAGGACTAAGCCCGCCCGCTGGAATCCGGCGTATTCCCCCGGAGGCTCTGGGCCACTTCGAATAATCCGTTTATTCAGCGTCTGGGCATGGGTACAATGCGTGCCCCCAAATAGCCAACAGAGCCCGTGCCGGCTGAATCCACGATCCTGGTACTCGGCGTCACCGATTCACACCTGCAAGCGCTGGTTCGCAAGCATATCGGTGTATATGGCGCCGTGGCGAACTTCGACACGCCTCCTGGCGGAGATATTGACGCCAGCGCGGTGGTGTTGTTTGTGGAGCAACGCGGTGCGGAGCAGGTCCGCGCGTGCCGCCATGCTGCATCCTACGCGCTGGTCGCAGTTACCGAGGACGACACTTTTTCCCACGCGCAAGCACTGCTCGACGCTGGCGCGGATGAAATTCTGCTCAGCTCGCAACTGGAGCGTCTGCCGGTAAGCCTGGCAGCCGCGGCCAAGGCGGTAGCCGCGCGCAGCACACATGACAACGACTACGCGTTTCACAAAGCGGTCAACGATCACTCACCCACGGAAATATTCGTCAAGGACGTTACCGGGCGGTACATCTATGTGAACCGCACGACAGCAGAACGCTATGCGCAACTGACAGACGATTTCATCGGCAAGCTTCCGGAGGATATTTTTGCTGCGGCCGAGACGGCCGGAATCGTGGAACATGATCGCCAGGTGCTCGCGGAGGGACAGGTGGTAACCCGTACCGTGTCGATTCTTGAGCATCATCTGCACGTGAGCAAGTTTCCAATTTACGGCGGCGACTGGGACATCATCGGGCTGGGCGCAATCGCCGTGGACATGAGCGAACAACAGAAAGCGCTGCAGGCACTGCGCACCAGCGAAGCCCGGCTGCTCGACTATGCGGAACTGGCTGCAGACATTTTCTATGAAACCGGACCGGACTGGCTGCTGACCCGTTGCGACGGCCGCCTGCAGGAGATCACCGGTCTCAGCAGCCGCTCTGTCATCGCAACGAAACGTCCTGAAATCACCCGGCAGGATCGGGAAAAATACCCTGAAAAATGGCACGCGCTAAAGGAGAGACTCAAGCGTCATGAGGCGGTTTCGGGATTCGAACTCGAATGGACGCGCAGCGACGGCCAGCAAATCACTCTGCTCAACAACATCAAGCCGATGTTCGATCAGGGCGGCGAGTTTGCCGGGTACCGCGGGGTAGCCGTGGATGTCACAGCGCTTCGCGATACGCAACGCGCGCTGCGCGAGGAAGAAGAGCATTGCCGTTTCCTCGTTGAAAACTCGAGCGATTTCGTCACTGTGCTGGACGACCACGGTCTGATTCGCTATCAGAGCCCTTGGATCGCTGTGGAAACCGGGAACACGACGGGCGACAGAATCGGTAAAAGTCTGCTGCAGTATGTACACCCTGACGATCGCGACTATGTCGAGGCGGCAATTGATGGCATGCTGCGGGAAGCCGGCCGCCAGGAAACGCTGGTCTATCGTTTTCAAACGAAAGACGGCGACTGGCGGCACACGGAATCGCGCTGTCGAAGCGTGGCCGGCAAATCGGGCGCGTTGGAAATCATCGTCAACTCACGTGACGCGAGCAAAGGCGTGGCGGCGGAGAAAGCGCTGCGGGTAAGCGAGGAGCATTTCCGCAATCTCGTCGAGGGATCGTTGCAAGGGATTCTGATTCACAATCTAGAAGACGTTCTGTTTGTCAATCAGGCGTTTCTCGATATCTTCGGCTATACGTCACTGGATGAAATCAAGACAGCGTACGTCGAGCAACGGGTGATTGCCGAGCATGATCGGGACCGCATCCGGCGATACGCTAAATCCCGTCTCGCGGGCGATGGGGAACCGCAACGCTACGAATTGGATGCCATCAAGGCCGACGGATCTGTGATACGGATCGAAGCCAGCGGACGGCGCATAAACTGGCAAGGCAAGCCTGCACTGCAGACCACGGTCCTGGATATCACCGAGCGCAAACGCGCCGAGCGAACGTTGCAAAAGGAATTGCGGCGCAACCAGATCGTGCTCGAGTCATCCCAGGACGGATTCTTCACCTGTGACTTGAACGGCAAGCTGCGCGACACTAATCGGGCGTACGAACGTATGCTGGGCTATGCGCCCGGAGAAATGGTGGGTATGAATCTGGCCGACATCGAGGTGCTGGAGAAACCATCGGAAATAAAGAAACACCTGGCGCGCGTCGCCCTCGAGGGCCAGGATTTCTTCGAAACCAAACACCGGCACAAGGACGGTCATAAGGTGGATTTTGAAGTGGCCGTTACCGCCGCCACAATCGATAAGGACCAGTTCATCTTCTCGTTCATGCGCGATGTCACGGACCGCAACAAAGCGCTAGCCGATCTGCGTGAATCGCAAGCCCGCTTGCGCGCGTTAACGACACTCGCGCCGGCGGGAATCTTCCGCACCGACAAAGATGGCCGCACTATCTATGTCAACGAACACTGGAAAGAGCTCACCGGTATCGTCGACCGCCGTCTGGGCAGCGATGATTGGATCAAACACATGCACGGTGAAGACCGCGAAAGAGTGCTGAAACACTGGCAAGACAGACTGGCGACACGCACTGTCTTCCGCGACGAGTATCGTTACCAGCGCCCTCTGGGGTCGCTGGTATGGGTGTATTGCGTGGCCAACCCCCAATACGATCAGCAAGCCGAGTTCACCGGCTACATCGGTACGTTGACCAATATCACAGCACGCAAGCAGGCGCAGTCCGAACTGGAAAGTTATCGCGATCACCTGGAAGAACTGGTCGACGCGCGCACCGCCGAGTTGCGTGCCGCGGTGCGCGAACAGGAGTCGTTCAGCTATTCGGTCTCTCACGATCTGCGTTCACCGCTGCGCACCATTGACGGTTTCAGTCATATGCTTCTGACGAGTACAGCG
>JAOTYY010000236.1 GCA_029861595.1 Gammaproteobacteria bacterium | reverse complement strand
CGCATGCAACGTCGAGCAGGCGAAACTGATATACGACGTCGGTGACCCGGAACCCACTGGGCAGTTCACTACCTGTCGATGGGGAACTCCTGCAAGGCGGACATTCGATTTCCAGATTCGACCACGCGATCGACGAGTTCACGATCGGAATCGCGCGCGCTTGATATTGCTCAATAAAGATATCTGCGCGTTCAGCGCCGCGCAGCTGTAACAAATGTTGACAAAAAATCTGCGCAGAAACTGCTATTTTGCGCAATGAGTCGGCCTGGTCCCAAAGGACTGCGGCTGCCCGCCACCAACCAGCACCAACCGAAGGAGAGATACGCGATGGGTTTACTGGATTTTGCGGCCGATTTCGGCAAAAAGCTGTTCGGCAGTGACGACGACGAGGCGGAGAAGATAAAAGAGGCGATAGAGGCGTCCAATCCGGGCGTTAGCGGCCTCGAGGTGACTTACGCCGACGGTGAGGTAAAGCTCGCCGGCGAGAGCGCTTCCGCGGAAGCGATGGAGAAAGCCGTGCTGATTGCCGGTAACGTAAAGGGCGTATCCGCAGTGAACATCGACGCTATGCAGGCGCCCGAGCCCTCGCCGGAAGTCCAGTACTACACGATCGAGCGTGGCGATTCGCTTTCCAAGATCGCCAAGTCGTTCTACGGCAATGCCATGGACTACCCGAAACTGTTCGAGGCCAACCGCGAGGTGATCCAGAATCCGGACCTGATCTATCCAGGTCAGAAAATACGCGTTCCGGAAAAGACCTGGTAGCACTGACCGGCGCATCGCGAGTCTCCGCGGCAGCGGCGTCGTGGAGTGAGCGGCAGACGGCTCATGATCCCCACTTGCGGCTTTTCGGTCCCCAGCGCAGCGACGAAAAGTGAGTTCGCCGGGCTCTCCGTTTGTTTGTTTGACAAGCTGCCGCATAATCTTGCCTAAAGCAACAATTACAGGAAGAACAAACTATGTCTGTTGCACGAGTTACCGAGATGATCTCGCAATCGTCCCAGAGCTTCGATGATGCTCTGCAGGACGGTATAACGCGAGCGAACAAAACCTTGCGCAATGTCAAGTCGGTTTGGATTAAGGAGCAGAGCGTCGAACTCAACAAGAACGGCGAAATCGACAGCTATCGCGTAGCCTTGAAAGTTACCTTTGTGGTGGAGGACTGAATCGTGGAACTGCTCGATACCCTATTGGGCGGCAGCGGTGGACGCATTTTACAGCAGCGCGCGTTGCTGGGCGGTGGGGGGTCGGGCACGAGTGCCCCAACCGACGCGATCGGCACGCTCGGACGTTTTCTGGGCAGGTGAAAGTTTGCTAGAACGAGTTTGGCCAGTTGCGAGTGATTGTCCTATGAAAAAACTACTTCCCTTAATCGCGCTGCTCGTAGCCGGATACTTTGGTTGGCAGGAGTTCGGCTCGCAAACCGAACGAGGTAGCGTCAGTGTCAACGATAACTTCGCAGAATCGGCGAGTGGCTCTCAGGTTCAAGGCAGCGGAATCGTTGTCAAAATCTTGCCGGATGACAACGACGGCAGCCGGCATCAGCGCTTTATCCTGCGACTTGATTCCGGCCGAACGCTACTTGTCGCTCACAACATTGACCTCGCTCCTAGAATTGCCTCTCTGAGAGAAGGCGACACTGTGGCATTCAACGGTGTGTACGAGTGGAATGCAAAAGGCGGCGTCAT
Source organism: Gammaproteobacteria bacterium (assembly GCA_029861595.1). Classification (GTDB taxonomy): domain Bacteria; phylum Pseudomonadota; class Gammaproteobacteria; order JAHELT01; family JAHELT01; genus JAHELT01. The sequence continues at coordinate 4,236 of JAOTYY010000236.1, read as the reverse complement.
TCACTGGACACACCATGATCCCACCGGCCGTCATGTCGCTGGCTGGCTGAAGCACGATGGTCACTCGTATGAATAAACATGTAGCGACGCAGTCCATGGCAACATAGCGATCTAACGACGATTGATGCTGTCCTTGCTGTGGTGCGGGGTGTCAGTTACTGGTAGATAGCTCACCGTCAGCCGGCAGCACCTCGTGACCCTGCTGAAGCAAGAGCCATCTTCATCTTTGTCCAGGGCCGATACGCCTGAGTTGTCGCAGATAATCTCCCAACTCCATTTTCCATGGTGGTGTCCACCGGCTATGGCCAGCCTGATGGCCGAAACAGCGGCTCTCGCGGCCGCGGTAACTCCGCACGACCGCAGTATCAGGATAACGGCGCGTGGATAACACCGTGTGAACCAACGCCATGCAAACTGGCCGGATCGTAATCGCTTGACGGCACCCGAACACCGTCCGACGTATAATAGCCGCTGCGATCTTGCCTACTTCTGGGTATTGTGAATTCATCCGATTGTGCCACCCACATTATTTCGATTCATCTGGAACAATAGCAAACGGCAACAGTGCTTCCGAGAGCTGTTGACGCCGTGTAGTCTTGCGCACAACCGGGTGCTCACCCAGGTCGTCCAGAGCGAGCTTCACATCGACCGGTTCACCCCAGATCAGATTTTCCCCGATCGCTGCAAGTTGCACTGATGCATGCCGATCCGCCTGTAGCGGTCGCACTGTCGTGTGGTTCCTCGATCGACCCAGCCTGGCGCGCCACTGCGGCTGGGTGCTCATGTTTTCCGGCGGAAAACTCGCCGAACAAGAACGCTACCCTGACATTGATACATCGAATTCTGACTAGACAGCTATTCTATCCGCGTACTGGCACACATTTAATTCCATGGCTACGTCACGCAAAGGTCTGGCACTCGCGACCGGTCAGGTAACCAGGACAAGCAGCAAAAACGAGTGCGAACCAGGCGCAGTGACTTGAGAAGCCCTCCAAGCGTCTCAATATCTGAGAACGGAAGCGAGTTCAGACATCGAGCGCACTGATTCGCCGGTCACCGATACGCCCCACCAACGACGGTGCTCCCTTCGAGCACCGACATGAGGCGGGGATTCGGGCGGCAATTGGTTTACAAAGTGTTCTGATATTCGAATTGTTTTCTTTCAGCCGCAACACGATGTGCGGGAGGTAACCCATGAAAACGACAATCTATACGTTACTTGCCGGAATGGTCATCGGAGCCCTGCTCGGGATTCCGGCGGGCATGAATATTGAGCGCGGTGCCGCCCTGTTCAGCAACCCCTTCGCCGAGCGCAGCGGGCGGGAAAAGGTCATGGGCCGTATCAGCCAGCAGGCGGACAAAGCCGTTGCCGCCACCAAGGAAGGTGCACGTAAAGCGTTGGAAACGACCAAGGAGAGGTTGCACGATGCGACGAAACCGAGCAATGAGGAATGAATCGGCGCCGGCATCTAGGGGATGCTTAGACTCTAAGCGACGTCAGAAATCGCCTAGCACTTGCGAGCCTGGAACGCATCACAGTGTTACTGACATAAACGCCGGGTGCATAATTGCCGGTTTGAGGTAGGGGTTGATATGTCAATCAGTGTTACGTCTTGTAACGGTGTTGCCACGGCGGCGCGCCGGACTTTCGCGCTGGCGGTGTTTCTGGTGGGCCAATTGCTCGTAACCTGGCCGGCGTTTGCGCAGCAAACGCAACCGGCGCCAGCTGCCATGACTGAACTGGAGGTGCTGGTCAGCACGTTGGAAGACGCCGAGCAGCGCGCCGCGCTGGTGCGCCAGTTGCAAGCTTTGATCGAGGTGCAACGCGCCGGCGAAACGGTCAGGGAACGAGCGCCGAACGCTGCAGGCGCGCGTGTGCTTGCCGCGCTGTCGGGGCGCATCGAAGCCGTCTCGTCCTTTTTTTTAGCAGCCATCGGCGGGGTGACTGAGCTGCCAACGGCGATTTCGCGGGCAGCGGCGCAGATACGCGATGAACAAACACGCTCACATTGGCTGGCGATGATCCTCAAGGTTGCCTCAGTGCTGGCGGCGGCAGTGATCGCCGAATGGTTGGCACGACTACTGTTTCGACGCACCCAGCGCACGCTGGAAAGCGCGGAGCGGGACGCCTGGCTGGCGCGGGCACTGCTCTTACTGGCTCGGGCAGTGCTCGATCTCGCCTGCATCGGGGCTTTTGCACTGGCAGCCTATGGTTTGCTCAGTATCGTTGAGCCGCGCGAGGCGACGCAGCTCATTGTAATTGCCCTGATCAATGCCAGCGTCGCGGCGCGCACGATCGTGGTGGCGATGCGTGTGCTGCTGAGCCCCCAGGCTCCCGGATTACGCCTCTGGCCAGTAGGCGATGAGACAGCCAACTATTGGGCGTTGTGGATTCGCCGTTTCGCCAATATTGGCGTTTACGGTTTTTTTGCGATCGAAACGGCGCTACTGCTCGGGCTGGCACCTGAGCTGCACACGCTGCTGATTAACCTGCTCGGCTTGGTGCTGACAGTGATGCTCATCGTATTGATTCGTCAATTGCGTGAAGACGTGGCGGACGTCATCCGCGCGGGACGCGAAGCAGGTGGCACAGCACGATTGCGACAGCGCCTCGCCGACCTCTGGCACGTTGCGGCAATGCTCTATGTAATCGCCGGATACGCCGTTTGGGCAATGGAGGTGGAAGGCGGTTTTCGCTACCTGGCCACCGCGACCCTGCTGAGCCTGCTGGTGTTAGGGATCGCGAAGGCGCTGCTGACTCTTGCCGCGCGGTTGATCGACCGCGTGTTCACCGTCAGTGAGGAACTCGCCGCACACTACCCCGGGCTCGAAGCGCGCGCTAATCGGTATATCTCCATGCTGCACCGAGCCGCGCGCGTGATCATCTATCTCGTTGCGGCGCTGGCCGTGGCCCAGGCCTGGGAAATTGACACACTCGCCTGGTTCGGCACCGACACAGGTCGCGCCGTACTGGGTAAACTGGTGACGGTCACGGTGATTGTCGTCGGATCACTTATCGTGTGGGAAGTGGCGGGAACAGTGATCGAAGCATATGTCCGACGCGCCGAACAAACAGACGCCCGTGGCGCACGCCTGCGGACCCTGCTGCCGCTGGCACGCAAAGTCCTGCTGGTCGTGTTGGTGGTGATGTCGACCCTAACGGCGTTATCGGAGATCGGTATAGATATCGCACCGTTGCTGGCGGGAGCGGGCGTAGTCGGGCTCGCGATCGGCTTCGGTGCCCAGACCCTGGTGAAGGACGTAATCACGGGGGTATTCATACTGGTCGAAGACAGTATCAAGGTTGGCGACGTGGTCGAGGCCAGCGGACACACTGGCGTCGTCGAAACGCTCTCGATTCGCACGATCAGCCTCCGCGACGTCGAAGGAATTGTGCACGTGGTGCCATTCAGCGACGTCACGAGCGTACTCAATTACACCAAGGACTACTCGCGCTCACTGCTCGATATCGGCGTAGCCTACCGGGAAAACGTAGACGACGTGATCGAGGTGCTCAAACAGGTTGGTGCGGAGATGCAGAGCGACGAGACGCATGGCCCCAACATCCTGGAGCCGCTGGAGGTGCTGGGCCTGAACAGTTTGGACGACTCTGCCGTGACCATTCGTGCGCGGTTCAAGACCATGCCGGGCACTCAGTGGGCTACGCGACGGGAGTTCCTGCGGCGTATCAAGCAGCGTTTCGACGAGTTGGGTATCGAAATTCCGTTTCCACATCAGACGGTATGGTTCGGAGTGGACAAGGAAGGCAAAGCGCCCGCGGCGCCAGTGCGCCTGGAGGGCAAGGCCTGATTGCCTGCATGGTGGGAAAGCAGCAGGCTAGGCTCCCACGCCTATTTCAGCGCTCGCACACTCGTGCGGACAAAGGCTGTTCACTGCACTGCAGCTTCACAAGATCGGCCTGCGAGTCGTGTGCAGTTCGATCCGCGCGGACCGGGGAAGCGCTGCAGCCCGGGGTGTAACACTGGGGTTACTGTTACGTGATGATCAAACTAGAAAGATTTGTGCGCAGAGCCTACGCGGGCTCCGGCAAGGAGGCCGTGCGGGCGCAGCACATGCTCCTGCTTTTCGAGACCGCGGTCGTCGTGTTTTTTGTGGTTACGACCTTTGCGCCGAAGTACGCGTGGATCGTCGCCGTCGATGTCGTACTGGGCGTGTTGCTGATTATCGACTTTATCGCGCGGGGCTACGTCGAGCGCGACCGGATAGCATTCGTGC
>JAOTYY010000041.1 GCA_029861595.1 Gammaproteobacteria bacterium | reverse complement strand
ACCGGACCTCCATGCCTGTGAAAAAATATTGTTTTCTGTGTTTTGCACCGTATTCAGAGCGCATTATAGCCCTCGGAAACGGCGGCGTTTATACAATCATAACCGTTGCTGTTTTTTTTCACATTACAACATGCGTATTTAACTGTGAAATGCGCGCCGAGTGCTGATACACATCAATGACTGCAGCGCTATAAAAAGCGGACGCAGTAGAACCAGCCAGCCTTGATCAAGAAATATTTTGTTGCAATTTTTGCCTGGTCAGGTACCGACAGCGCCAGTTCGCTGCTGCTCAATCGGCCGCCGCGCTATCTACGATTTTTGTACGAACCGGACTTGAACGGATTGTGGATTGCCAGCAGGATTTACGCGGACGCGTCAGTCTTTGTTTATGGTTTTTTTTCAGCCGCGGCCGGTCACAGGGTAGTAACTCACCGGCAGCCTGTAGGCTGAAATCGAGGTGACAGCATCAACAGTTATGGTGAATTTAGTGCGCCGCCGCTGACGATCACTTAAAGTCACGCGTACGCAGTGACCCACGATCCATCGAACCGGACGGCTTGCCAGCACGCTACCTGCCGATTCTTATGTCGCTCCGACGGCAGCGCCAAGTCGGACGCTACCCGCGCTCAGGCGTGGAAACCGTACCTGGAGACCCATTCGCGCACGGTGTCTATGTGGGCCGTACTCGGGTCGGCGATCTGAAACCCTGTGTCGTAGTACTCGGCATTGACATCCGGGTGGCAGTAGCAGCTGCGGGCGACGAACTCCAGCGCCACAGCGTCGTCCAGCGCTTCGGGCAATTCGACACGCAGATTGTAAACACGATCGATGGCCAGCGGCGCCGGCGATATCACCATCAATCCCTCATGGGTTAGATCGCCGAGGCGGCCGATCATCTCGCCGCTATCGTCGTCGTATACGGCAAGGTTGAAATACAGATGGCGCCGCTGGGTACCGCGTTCGTCGGACTCGTCCCCGCTACGGTGCATGGTGGTGATCTCATCGGCTGCAGGTACTGCGTGTAGCGGCGATGAGCGAGTGATCTTTATGCCCGTCCCGTCAGCCGACATCTGCTCCGCCCTCGGTTTCGCACTGTTCCCGGAATGCTTGCAGCTGCTCGGCGACCCCTCGATCGAGCGGCGGCGGCACGTAGTCGATAAGCGTTTGTTTGTACAGATTGTACGCGCGTCGGGTGGCGTCGACAGCACCTGCTTCGCGCCAGGTCCCTGTGCCATTGGCACGTCGTACTGCAAAGGCGAATTTGCATTTACCACAGTATAGACGCTGGGCTCTCGAGCGAACTGCTCCGGCGATACCTGCCGCACAATGCGCACCATCTCCAGAACGTCTGCGACGGCCTGCTTACCGCGTGAGTAGACGAACGGAACCTTGTCGGTCAGCGTAAGGGTCGCATAGGCGGTGTTCAAATGGCGCACGTTGGTCGGAATGTCGATAGGCTCGACCGGCATGCCGTTCATATGCACCACGTCGAAAGCCTGGGTGAGACGCATGAAGTCATCGAAGTCGGCCAGGGTGCCGGCACGCCGGCCGCGTTCCAGATCGGTGCAATGCGGCGGCCCGCCCACCGCGGCGAAGCAGATGCGATCTTCGCCCATTTCGATATTGTGAGCCGGGTTACGGGCAGGCAGCTTGACCAGCGACGGCGCCGCCGCGATGGCTTCTTCAATCGGCGCCGCGTCGAACCTCACGCTCAGGGTCGTCGTATCGACCTCGGCGCCCGCGCCACGCAGTATGTCTCGTGCTTCGGTGAGGCTGCCGATATCATTGGGCACATTTGGCTTTCGCCGCTTGCGTTTTCATGCTCACCTCGGAACGTTGTACTGTCGCGTTAAGCGCAGTAAAATACACTCCTGTATGGGCCTGAACAACAGTGTTTGGTGATGAATACCGCCGCCCGGGCCAAGGCCTGGACCAAGTCCGACGTCGAGGCTGGCGTCGGCCGACCCCTGCAGCCCTACGACTGGATCAATGCAGCGCTCAATCTGCTGATAAGCCAAGGCGTCCACGCCGTACGCATCACGCTGCTGGCAGAATCACTGGGCGTGAGCCGTGGGAGCTTTTACTGGCACTTCAGGGGTCGCGACGCCCTGCTGGACGTGTTGATCGACTACTGGCGGGACAAGAACACCGCGGCCGTGGTTGCGGCAATGAATGAGGCCCGGGTTCTGGCCGACGGTATTCTCAATCTGTTCGCGGTGTGGATCCATTTCGAACTGTTCGATCCAAAGCTCGATTCCGCCATGCGTGACTGGGGGCGCCAATCGCGCAAGGTGCGCCGTGCAGTGGAGGCTGCTGACGAGGAGCGGCTGTCGGCCATCGCTGCGCTGTTCGAACGTAACGGCTTTTCCAGGAAGCTGGCGACGGTACGCGCGCGAGTTCTGTATTTCACCCAGGTGGGTTACTACGCCATGTCGATCGAAGAGACGCTGGTCGAGCGCATGGGTAACCTGGAAGCCTATTACGAAGCATTTACAGGCCGGAAGCTCAACCCGGCGCTGGCCAAGGCATGTCGCGACCGGCACCTGCGCTGAATGCCGGCCCTGTTGTGCCGGGTTCCGCTTACTCTCCCCATCGAGGCCTTTGCATACGTAGTAGTGGAGCCCTGTTAAGTGTTCCCCCCTTCCGGCAGACGGGGTTGAAGCTGAGGGCTCTTCGCTGGCCGTCCCCCGCATCCCAAACCTTCTCTCGCGAGGGGGGAAGGGCTGTGTTCATGCACCGGTCAGCCGAGACTCGCCACTCGCTCACGTTGCGGGGTGATATCGAACCGTTCGCGGTAACACTTGGTGAAATGCGATTGCGACCTGAATCCCGTCGCCAGCGCGACGCTCATAACCGGCATGCCGGTTTGCCATAACAGGCGCCGCGCGTGTTGCAGGCGCAGACTCAAGTAGTAGCGTTGTGGCGTATGCTGCTCGTGTTTGCGGAACAACCGCTCCAGCTGCCGCACCGATACACCGGCCCGCGCGGCGATCTCGCTGGCGGGAAGGGGATGTTCAACGTGCGACGCCATTATCCGAATCGCACTCGCGAGCTTCGGCGATTTGCGCATCAGCTGTAACTCATTAACTTTACGTTGCTGATCGCCTGGCGTGCGAACGCGGTCGTGGATGAATTGCATCGAGATGGCGTCGGCAAGGTCGCCGCCATGCTCCTTGCTGATGAGGTAACAAATCATGTCGAGTGCCGCGGTTCCCCCGGAGCAGGTATAGCGCCCGCGGTCTATCTCGAATACGTTCTCGGTGGTCTCGATGCCGGGAAAGGTCTCCGCGAAACCCGGCAGGTTTTCCCAGTGAATTGTGCAGCGATAACCCCGCAGCAGTCCGGCCTGAGCGAGCACGTAGGGACCCGCAGCTATGCCTCCCACAGGAATCCCGCGACCGGCCTGCCGGTGCAACCAGCGCAGCATCGCGTCGTCGCAGTAGCGATGCACATCGAGCCCGCCGCACACGAACACCAGATCCGCCCACTGGTCGGTTTCCAGTGCGGCGTCCGGCAGTAACGTCAAACCATTGCTGGCACTGACGGGCTCAGCGTTCGCCGCATATAAACGCCACGCGTAGAGTTCGCGTTCGGACAGACGATTGGCGGCGCGCATGGGCTCCACCGCAGTGGTAAAAGACAACATGGAGAATTGCGGCAGCAACAGAAAACCGACGTGGCATGTCGACATAGACAGCCCCTCAAAACAGCAGCGGTGTCAGACTGCGAAGATACGACAACCGATGTCGTATACACAACAACTTGCCCGTCCGACAAACGGTTAACTCGACAGCGTGAGTACAGGCCAGCGAATTCAGTGAGTCGTACCCGCGGCCAGGCGCGCCGGCGCAAACGCTCGACTGGCTCAGACCCCATTGTCGAGCAGCTTCCGTTTCGGCCGCTGGAAAACCCCTACCCGCCCGTTGCCCTGCTGTCGGCCGATGAGCTGGAAACAATCCATGCGGCATCCTTGCAGGTTCTCGAGAAGCACGGTATCAATTTCCTGCTCGCGGAAGCGCGCGAGATTCTCAAAAACGCCGGGGCCGACGTACGCAACGGCGAACCTCTCGTGCGCTTCGACCGGGCGCTGGTGGAAGAAACCATCCAGCGCGCACCGCCGCAGTTCACCCTGCACGCCCGCAATCCCGAGCACCACCTCGTGTTCGGCGGCAACCGCATCAACATCTCGTCGGTGAGCAGCCCACCGAACTCGACCGACATAGAGCGTGGGCGGCGAACCGGCAACTATGCCGACTACTGCGATTTCCTGAAACTCACGCAGACACTCAATATCGCTCATCTGTCCGTCGGTCATCCGGTGGAGCCCATCGACATCGATCCGTCGATCCGGCATCTGCAGTCCACGCGCGCCAAGATCGAGTACACAGACAAAGTGTTCTCCGGCTACTCACTGGGGCGCGAGCGAATTCTCGATGCGATTGAAATGGCCCGCATCGCGCGTGGTGCCACGCATGAACAGCTATTGCGCGAACCCAGCCTGTTCACCAACGTGAACGCCAACTCGCCGCGCCAGTTCGACGTCGCGATGTTGTGGGGCATGATCGAAATGGCCCGCCGCAATCAAGTGGTGACGGTGACGCCTTTCACTCTGGCCGGTGCCATGGCGCCGGTAACCATCGCCGGCGCCCTGGTGCAGCAGAATGCCGAAGCCCTGGCAGGCATAGCGTTTCTGCAGATGGTGAATCCGGGCACACCCGTGATGTACGGCGGGTTTACTTCCAACGTCGACATGAAAACCGGCGCACCGGCGTTCGGGACGCCCGAAAATGCCAAGGCGACCCTGGTCGGTGGGCAGCTGGCCCGCCGCTACAACCTGCCCTACCGCTCGTCCAACGTGAATGCTTCGAACGCACCCGACGCACAATCCGTGTACGAATCCATGATGTCCAGCTGGGCGGCAATCATGGGCCACGCGAATCTCATTCATCACGGCCTGGGCTGGCTGGAAGGCGGCCTCTCGGCATCGTTCGAAAAATTCATCATCGATGCGGAAATCATGCAGGGATTCGCCGAGTTCCTGCGGCCGATCGAGGTCAGCGAAGATACCCTGGCACTGGAGGCCATTGCGGATGTCGGCCCGGGCGGACACTACTTTGGCACCGCGCATACACTGGCGCGTTACGAGAGCGCTTTCTACCGCCCGCTGCTATCGGACTGGCGCAACTTCGAGACCTGGTCCGAAGACGGTTCGATCGACGCCACGCAGCGCGCCAACCGCTTGTACAAGCAGCTGCTGGCGGAGTACCAGCAACCGCCGCTGGAGCCTGCGATAAAGGACGAACTGGACGAATTCGTCGAGCGGCGCATTGCCGAGGGTGGAGCGCCGGTCTAATCAGCGCTCCCTCGCCCGGGTACATTACTGCGCCGCGCCGCTCTCTTTCAGGAAGCGCGCCATGCCCTGCACATTGAGACCGCGCCACTGCTCGTATGACGCCCAGTCCCTGTATTCGGCCATCGTGACGCTCTGCACGAGATCATCGACGGACTTTCCCGCCTTGAGACCAGCCAGGACTTTGGCCCGCAGTTCCTCCATGTAAACCCGTGCGGTGGTCGCGTCCGCCTTGATGCCCATGGCGCCGTGCCCGCCGGCGAATATCTCGAAGTCCAGGGTCTCGATCTTGCGCACCTGATTCGTCCAGTCATCTACATTTGACCCGGGGAAATCGCGGTACGGCAACCGTTTGGCAGACGCCGCATCGACCACGAATCCGACGTTCTCGGGCCTGATTACCATGGCGATCAGGTCGACGCCATGGCCCGGCCCCAGGTAAGTAAGTGCAAACTGCTTGCCGCCCTGGGTAAACGTCATCTGGTCGCTGAAGCGCATGGTCGGCGCCACGCCATCAATTGCCGCGGGTGCATTGGCGTGGGCGACGACGTTCGGCACATCACCGAATGCGGCGCCGCCGGAGGCGTGATCGCCGTGGCTGTGGCTGTAGACCAGATGAGTTATCGGCTGCTCGGTCAGTTTACCGATCTCGGCCTTCAGCCACGCCGCCGCTTCAGCGTTGATCGGGTCGGTCACCACCACGCCATTGCCGGTGATGGTGAATACGGAAAAGTGGAAATTGTTCTGGAACCGGTAAACGTCACCGGTGATTTTCGTGATCGCCCGTTTGGCCTCCTGTGCAATACCCGTATTCGCAAACAGACCGACGACGAGCAGAGGTACGATTAACAGCAGTTTCCGCATAACGAAGCTCCTCCGAGGTGAAGCGCACTTCTTTTGCAAACGCGCTTGATAGCATTCGAGGTGATCCCAGTGACGACAATAACTGCATGGTTTGGTTTCATCAACCCGGCGTTCCGTCCCAGCGACCCTAGAGGGCCGCCACCCCACACAGCTGCGCTAAGATACCGGCAGCAGCCCATGTGACGCAACGAGCAGCGGAGAACACCATGACTCAAGGTGACGGTAGCTCCTTAGATACGCGGCAATGGCGAGTCGAGCGAGCACAACTGCGGACATCGCGAGCCTGCCTGCTCTGCGGTGGCCGCGATGTGACCACGGTCAATTGTGTGACCGGCGACACACGTCAGCATTGACGTATGCAGAACGTACCTGGCTGTATGAAAGGCGTTAATTGTCGGTGGCGTGGATGCGCGCTGACTGTCGGACTGGTTTGCTCCTTGGCATTAGGTTGGCTGCCCCGCACCAGTTCGGCCGACGCCTGGTTGGCCGCTATCAGCAATCGGGATACACCTGCACTGGCTGCGCTGCTCGATCGACAGGCGGACGTAGACCACAGCGGTGTGGATGGCCGAACAGCCCTGATGACAGCCGCCGGCGCTGGCGATCTGCAACTGCTGGAGCGCCTGATAGCGGCTGGGGCCGGCGTCAACCGGCGCAACCGTGGTGCCGGAACGGCGTTGATGTTCGCCGCGCAATACGGTGAAGCAGCATGCGCCGAACGGCTAATCACCGCTGGCGCGGAAGTGAACCTAGTCGGGGTCAAAGGGTTTACCGCGTTGATGATCGCCGTGTTGAAAGCACGGCAACCCGTCGTCAATCTGCTGCTCGCCAACGGCGCCGACCCGAATCTCGTGGACGTGCACGGCTGGACCCCGCTGCAACGCGCGGTGAGCGCACAGCGCCTGGACGTCGTGCGTCAGTTACTCGCTCACACCGAAACCGATGTCAATCACCGCAACAATACAGGGTCGACGGCGTTGCACCTGGCGGCTTCAAGCGGGCAGCTGGAGACCGTGCGTGCGCTACTGCGGCGCGGCGCCGATCCGAAGCTTGAAGATCAGCGTGGCAGAAGCGCACGCGATTTCGCCGCCCTTGGCGGGCACGCGTTTATCGCCGAAGTATTACGCCAAGCGATGGACGTCGATTTGAACAACTAACCGAACAGCAATTGCGGTACGGCGGCCAGCGTTCAGCGAGTCCGATTGATTCAGGGGCGCCAGGGCTGCAATGCGGCCTTGCGCATGTTGACCTTTTCCTGCGATGACGCGCGCCAGTTGCCACTGTAGATCGCACCTTCCCACTCACCGTACATGGTATTCGGCAATACGATGAACGACACACCGAATCTTTCCCGGTGCGTGTCGACTGCCGCAGCACGCTCGCTGATACTCTTGCCTTTGAAATCGTCGGAGTGATCATTCAGATTGTCGCCGAATATCATCACGACCTCGTGGTCCGCCATGATGGCCTGGCGGCGTTTCTCCTTGCTGGAACTTCCAGAGCGAAGGTACATCTGGCTCTCCACGGCCTGCGGCGCACCGAGTGCCCGCAGATTTTTCAACGTATTCTGCATACCCGGCACAAGTCGGTCCTTGGAGATCTTTCGGTTTGAAAGGTAAAAGATCTTGACGCCTCTGCTGTCGGCGTAGTGTAGAAAGTCCAGAGCCCCCGGGATCGCTTTCGCCTGAGCGGCATCGACCCAGTCGAACCAGCCGTACGGATAGCCTGTCTGGCGCTCGACGGTCATCGCCTGGTAGGGACTGTTGTCGAGTACCGTTTCATCAAGATCGAGTATCACGGCTATAGGCTTTTCAGACGGCTCGGCGAAGTGCAGGTGCATGTCCAGGATTATCTTGGACATGTTGTAGATCGACACGGTGAGCGCCTTGAACTCGGCCGACGACTGGGTCCAGGCGGTCGGCAGTACCATGTGCTGGGGAGCAACTCGACATTCTTGTAGTCTCGCGCGGCAAGGGGCGTAACCGTCGCCCCCCAGACTGCCAGACAGAGAGTCAGGGGTTTGCTGATATTCATTGGATTCTCCGTTGGTTCCGGTCAGAGCGTTGTGGAAGGCCGGCGCCTGATGGAGTGTGTCTCAGCCGACTGTCACAATTGTTTTTTGGATCTGAGCGATCGTATGCCAATACAAGGTCGACGTGAAGGGTTACGGAACCCGCCACAGCTAACGGATCAAATATAACGCCGCCGTCAAGTGCGCGGCTGCCTCGCGGAGTCTAGTGCGGCTGCACGGCGTGAGCGGAATCGGCGGCACCGTTGCCGACCGGTGAACGGCGCGCGAACACATGATAGACCGCCGGTACCAGCACCAACGTCACAAGAGTCGAGAAGCCCAGCCCCCAGACCATGGTGATGGCAAGCGGCTGCAACAATTCCGAACCCTCGCCTAACCCGACCGCGAGCGGCGTCATACCGACGATGGTGGTGAGTGTCGTCATCAGTATCGGGCGCAGGCGCAAGCGTGCAGCGTCGATGATTGCGGCGTCGAGGGCCGCGCCGCGGTCGCGCTCGATCTCGATGTACTCCACCAGCACGATGGCGTTATTCACCACCACGCCGGCAAGCATGATCATTCCGAGCCACAACGGCATGGAGATAGTCAGTCCGGTGAGGGTCACCGCCAATGCCACGCCGATCGCGGCAAAAGGCACGCTGCAGAGAATCACTAACGGTGCACGTAACGATTCGTACTGTACGGCCATCACGACCAGCACCAGAAAGATGGCGACACCGAGCAACGTCAACGCAAGCCGCTCGTTCTCGCGCAGCGTTTGCGCACCGCCGCCGTCATACATCGTATAGCCGGACGGCAGCTCCAATCCCTCCAGCCGCTGCTGGACACTTGCCGTTACCTCGCCCAGCGTCGAGCCGCCAGCGACGCTGCCACTTACTTCGACGATCCGCTGTTGACGGTCGCGCACTATGCTGGCTGGTGCGTTGACCAGATCAACGCGCGCCAGATCGGACAGATAGACCGACTCGCGTCCGCTGGCGGCACCGAACAACAGCACCGATTCAACGTCGCGCGGACTGGCAATGTCACGGCGCGGCAGACGCACCCGCACGTCGTACTGGCGGTCGTTCTCGATGTAGTCGGTAACTACCAGGCCCTGCAGTGCGATGCGCACCGCGCGTCCCACCTCTTCGATATCGAATCCGAGCGCCGCGCTGCGCTCCCGGTCGACGACTACCGCAAGCTCCTGCACGGTATCCTCCAAGGAGTGCTGCAGATTGCGCAGCCCCGGTGTGCCCGCGAGGCGCGCAACCAGTTCATCGCCGAGATGCGCAAGCTCCGTCAGGTCTTGACCCTGCACGCGAATGCTGATGTCGTCGTCGCCGCGGTTGACGCGGATGCCGCGGATGCCGGCACTGCGCAGGTGCGCACGGATGCCGGCGAGTTGCAGTTTGTCGATAGCGGCCCGCACGCGCTTAATCCACTCGCTGCTGCTGAGCCCCCTCTCGGCGAGTGGTTTGAGCTGCACTTGTATACGGCTCCGGTTGCTGCGCTGGTACTCGGAACGGCCAAACACGAACCCGCCGATCTGAGAAAAAGCCGTCTCTACCTCGGGCTGGGCGAGGATCAGTTTCTCGAGCCAGGTCACCGCCTGGTCCATGACATCGAGGTTGATGCCGCCATCGGCGGTGATGTTCACGTACACACGACCGTCGTCGGTACGTGGCAGGAAGACCTGCTGCTCGGATTGAAACACCGGTACGGCCCAGGCGAGCGCGGCGATGAACGGCAGGGGCACCAACCAGCGCACGCGCAACAGCACGCGAACACCGCTCGCATACCCGCGCTGCATGGCGCCAACCAGCGCGTCCACGCCACGTCTGAACGCGTTGGGCTGGCCCACCACGACCCGCGCACCCAGTGCCGGAACGAGGGTCAGAGCCACTACCAGCGAAGCGACGATCGATGCGGAAATAGTGGCAATCAACTCTCTGAACAGCAGCCCAACCAGTCCGCCGATGAACAGGAAAGGCAACACCGCCGCAAGGTTGGTGGTAGTAGAAGCGACAATGGCACTGTTCACCTCGGCGGCCGCATTGCTGGCAGCCTCCAGCGGCGACTCACCGCCGCGCTGATGACGATACACGTTTTCCAGCATCACGATGGTGTTGTCTATCAGCATGCCTACACCGAGCGCCAGCCCGCCGAGGGTCATGATATTTAACGTCAGCCCGGCGCTTGCCATGAGCACCAGTGCCACCATGGTGGCGATCGGAATGCCAGTGCCGATAATCAGCGTCCTGCGCAGATCGCCCAGGAACAGGTACACCACGAGCATAGCCAGCAGTGCGCCGGACACTGCTGCAGATGCCGCGTTGAAGATCGACTGACGGATGTAGATGGACTGGTCGGAGACAGTGTCGATCTGCACGTCTTCCGGGATCAGGTCTTGCGCCTTCAGCCACTCGAGCCGCGCGCGGACTTCGTCCACCACTGCCACCGTATTGGCCGTGGGCTGTTTCTGTACCGACACCTTGAGACCGGGCACACCATTCAGCCGCACGCGCAGACGCTCGTCGGCATAACCATCGACGACCTCGGCCACATCCTGTAGACGCACGATGTTTACGCCGCCGGCGCTGTCGCTGACACCGACCGGGAGCTCGGCAATGCTGCCTATCCCACCGAATCGTCCTGCAGTGCGCCCGCTGAGTTCCTGCCGGGACATGTGCAGAGGTCCACCGGCAACATCCACGTTGCCGCGCCGCAGCGCCTCAATGACAGCGTCCAGCGTGAGGTCGTACCCGGCGAGGCGCGCCTGATCCGGCAGCACCAGAATTTCGCGTACCGGCGCGCCGCCCACCTCGACCGCCGCCACGCCTGGCAGGTTCAGGAACCAGTTGGCGAACACGTAGTCGATCCAGCCGCGCAGCGCCGAAGGTTCGAGCAAGGCGCTGCTGATCGCAAACTCCAGGGCGGGGATCTGTGACGGATCTCGCTTGAAAATTATCGGTGGATCGATGGTGTCGGGCAGAAACCGTTTGGCGCGATCCAGGCGCGTGCTGGCATCACGCAGCGCGACGTCGATGTCTTTTCCGTACGAAAAAGTGAGATCGACGCGGCTGGCACCTTCGGACGTCGAGGATTGCACGCTGATCGCATCCTCGGTGATGGCCAGCTGCTCCTCGAGCTGGCGGGTGATCTGGTCCTCGACAATCGCCGCCGGCACACCGGGATCGAGAATGCGTACCCGGACCTCGGGATAGATGATATGTGGCAACAGATCGACGCCGAGGCGCTGCAGCGAAAACAGTCCCAGTACGATTATCGCCAGGGCCAGCATGCTTACGCCAACCGGGTGTCGCACCGACCACGCCGCAATGCCGCCACGGCGCAGGCGCCCGCTCAAGCTAGACTCCTGCACCGTCGCGCTCATAGCTGCCGTGCAGCCGACACCGGGGTGACGGTGGTTCCGCTCTTGAGGCCGAGAAAGCCACGCATGACAACCTGCTCGCCGACATCCAGCCCCTCTACGACCTCCACGCGATCACCGAGCCGATGACCGCTGCGCACACTGACCTGTTCGGCATGGTTATCGCTGCCGACACGAAACACGTACTCGCCATCGGCATCCCGGCGCAAGGCCGCGAAAGGAATAACCTTGCGGCGCAGCGCATCCACGGCCAGCCTGACGCGCGCGAACTGACCCGCCGTCGCGCCGCCCGGCACGGGCTTCAGCTCGATTTCCACGCGCCCCTGACGGGTGCGCGCATCCAGCTGCGGGTGGATGCGTAGAATACGCCCACCGAACTCGCGATCGCCGAGCGCATCGATGCGCACGGTGGCAACCTCACCGACCTGCAGATGTGGCATGACCAGCTCCGAAACCGCAATGTCGCTCACCAGCGTGGTGGGGTCGACCAGGGTCAGCACATGCGCGTGACGCTCGACGATGTCGCCAGTCTCTGCCAGGCGTGCGGCCACGATGCCGTCGAACGGCGCCGTTACCCGCGAGTAGCCCAGGCGTGTCTCCAGCACCCGGCGTTCGGCCTTAGCCACCTCGAGCACCGTCTGCGCGCGCAGGTACTCCTCCTCGGCCACCATGCCTTTCTTACGCAACCGCTCGAAACGTTGCAGGTTGGTTTCCGCCTGGCGGGCGGTGGCTACGATTTTGTCCAGCTCCGCGCGCAGCAGGCGGTCGTCGAGTTCCAGCAGGACCTGTCCGCCCTCCACCCTATCGCCCGCGTACCAGGGCAGACTTGTGAGCCGGCCTTCTTCCTGGGTAAAGATACGCACGGTGCGCGCATAGCGCAGGGTGCCCGCATACACTGTAGACATGCGCAGAGTGTCTTCCTCGACAGTGGCGAGTTCCACCAGATGGCGTTTCGCTTTCGGTTTTCGCGCCTGCTTCGTTTCGGCTTGCGGCTGACAGGCCGCCTGCAGCAGGGCGAGCACAACCAGCGTTACGAGCACGCCCGGTAAAGGAACCGACCGAGTCCTGTACCCAACTGACGCCAAAGGTGTCCCCATCGGCTGCTAAGTGTGCAGAAAGGATAACCGTCCTGTTGCGGGTAATCGAGCGTCCAGCACCGCCTCAGCGGACCTGAATCGATTGTCCGACGCCGTTTCTCAAGCGCCCTCGCGGACCCGCACTACCAGTTTGCCCAGAGCCTCACGGTTACGCAGCACTTGCAGTGCGGTGAGCGAATCGCGCAAGGTGAACGTCTGCGATATCAGCGGCGAGATTTTTTGCGCTTCAAACAGCGTCATCAAGGCTTCGATGTTCCGCCGGTTGGCTTGCGGGTCCCGTTTGTTGAACTCGCCCAGGAACACGCCGACAATCGAGGCGCCTTTCAGTAACGCGAGGTTCAGCGGCAGACGCGGGATTTCGCCGGCGGCAAATCCGATCACCAGAAACCGCCCTTGCCAGGCGATGGCGCGAAACGCGGGCTCGGCCAGCTCACCACCCACCGGATCGCAAATTACGTCCACCCCCTTGCCATCGGTGTACGCCTTGAGCGCACCGCGCAGGTTTTCCTCACTGTAGTTGACGACCGCGTCGGCGCCATGCTCGCGGGCCACAGCGAGTTTTTCAGCATTGCTTGCACAAGCTATCACCCGAGCTCCCAAGGCCTTCGCAAGCTCCACGCACGCCAGGCCGACACCGCCGCCGGCGCCCAGCACGGCCACGCTCTCGCCGACCTGCAATGCAGCCCGTTGCACCAGCGCGTGATACGCCGTCCCATAGGTCAGCAACAGCACCGAGGCGGTCGCAAAATCCATCGACGCCGGTAGCGGATGTACATTCCCGACATGCGCTACGGCCTGCTCGGCGCAGCCGCCGAATCCCAGCCACGCGAGGACCCGGTCTCCCGGCCGGAACACGCCGACACCGTCGGCAACTTCCGCGACCACGCCCGCCACTTCGCAACCCGGGCTGAAAGGCGGCTCTGGTTTCACCTGGTACAGGCCCTGGACGATAAGCACGTCAGGGAAGTTGACACCGCAAGCATGCACGTCGATGCGCACCTGGTCGTCACCCAGGGCGGGTGGCGGTATCTCACCCAGACGCAGGTTTTCCAACGGCCCGAAGGCTTCGCAGATCAGGGCTTGCATTGTTATCCTCGTCGGCTGCCGCGTGATCGAGCGCCGCTGGATCACCCGCATATGCCAATCGGAAACGGGGATCGGATCGCAGCCCCTCTTCGCCGGAGGGCGATAGACGGCGGTTTCGACAATTCCAGCGGCAGGACTGCATTCTACCAGCGTCACAGTGGCTCGCGTTTTCACGAAGCCTCACGGCCACGCGGCGAAGGCAGTTACAGGTCGGCGGCGCGGTGGCGGAACATAGACATTGCGCTGCCGGCTTCGTCCACCAATCGCTGCAGCAGCCGCGCGGCCGGCATGGCGCGGCTCATGCCGACGCCCTGACCCGACCACAGCGCAACGAAATCCCGCGAGCCGTGCGCGTCACTGGCTTTGCACAGCGGCTGGGTCAGTGTATTCATGATAGGGAATTCCGGCAGCGCGTGCTCATGCAGCGTCATCTCCTCGACGTACCTGTTGATCAGTCCGCGCGCCGGCCGGCCGGTAAACGTTTTGGTCAAACGCGTGTCGTCGTCCGCCGCCTCTAGCAACGCCTGTCTGTGCACGGCGGAGATGCCCGATTCATCGCAGGTCAGGAAAGCGGTACCTATCTGCACGCCGCTGGCGCCCAGTGCAAAGGCAGCTGAAATGCCGCGGCCATCGGCGATGCCGCCGGCGGCGATTACCGGCACGTTGACGGCATCCACGATCTGCGGTACCAGCGCCAGGGTACCGATGCCGCCGCCTTCGAACGACGACAGGTAAGTGCCGCGATGCCCTCCAGCTTCCCACCCCTGCGCGACGATGGCATCGGCACCGCGGCGCTCCAGATCGAGCGCCTCCCTCACACTGGTGGCGGTACACAGCACACTGATCTCGTGCTCCTTAAGCACCGCCATCGACTCCGCGTCGGGCAGCCCGAAATGAAAACTGACCACCTGCGGCCGCACGGCCGTAATCACTCGCAACGTCTCAGCATCGAACGCATGCGCCTTCGCTTTCGCTTCGGGAACATCGCCGAGACCCAGTTGCGCGTAGTAAGGAGCGACGAGGTCGCGAGCATGCTGAGCGCGCTTGAGGTTTTTGCGTGGTATATCGTACAGCAGGAAATTGACATTGAAAGGCCGGTTGGTGGCGCGCTGGGTCGCATCCAGCTCGGCGCGCAACTCGCGCAGGGTCAAAAATCCGCAGGCGAGAGAACCGAGTCCACCGGCATTGGACATGGCCCCCGCCAGAGCGGGCGTGGAGGCACCGGCCATCGGCGCCTGGATGATCGGGTGTTCGATGTGCAACAAGTCGAGCAGCGCGCTGCTGGGCCACATGATGAAACCTTAGTTGTCTGACTTTCTGTACCCTTGAAGCTGCCCGGCGTCGAAAAGCCGCGGCAGTCCTCCTCCCCGGCCAGGTCGCGGACAGCGTCAGAATGTAACACGCAATGCGTGTGCCACCTGCGCCGGGCAGCGGCGCATCAGTGACAGTCATCGCGCAATGCGTTATGTTGAGGCGTCGTTCTGTGGAGATTGGGCGGATGAAATTCGAAGGTATCTATACACCGTTAATCACACCGTACGGCGACGATTTTGCGATCGACTACAACGGCCTCGGAAACATTATCGAGCATCTGATCGAGTCCGGGGTAACCGGTGTGATCAGCGGCGGAACCACTGGCGAATACTATTCGCAGAGCGACAAGGAACGGATTGCGTTGATGCGCTTCGTCAATCAGCAGGTCAAGGGCCGTGTGCGCGTGATGGCCGGGGTCGGCGCGCTGCGCACCGAAGAGGCGGAACAGTTCGCCGAGCAGGCGAAAGCGATCGGCGTCGACGCGATCCTGGTCAATGCTCCGTCTTACGTCTTGCCCACCCAACTGGAACTGGCGGAGCATGCGCTCGCTATCGATCGCGCAGCGAATCTGCCCATCATGCTGTACAACTACCCGGGCCGTACGGGCACCATGATGGGTGCCGAATTTCTCGACCGTGTGTCGGACAGCACCAACTTTGCCGCCATCAAAGAATCCAGCGGCGATATCAATCAATTGCACATGCTGGCACAGGAATACCCGCAACTGCAGCTGTCTTGCGGCATGGACGACCAGGCGCTGGAGTTCTTTGCGTGGGGCGCAACCAGCTGGGTTGCCGCCGGTGCGAACTGTCTCGCGCGTGAACACGTCGCGCTTTACCAGGCGTGCGCGATAAACAACGATTTTGCTACCGGCCGGCGCATCATGTCCGCGATGATGCCTTTCCTGCAGGTGCTGGAACAGGGCGGAAAGTTTACTCAATCGGTGAAATACGGTTGCGAATTGTCCGGCCTGACTGGCGGCCGCGTGCGTAAACCGTTGCTCGAACTTAACGAAGATGACAAGCGCCAGGTGGAACGCGTAATCGATACGATGCGCACCAGGGTTGCGCAAATCACCGACCAGCAGTTGCAAGAGGGAACGAGTGCCGTCGCTGTTTAGCGCGCGCGGTATTGTGCACCACCTTTGCTTCGCGCAATTCCGGGCAGTCGTCTTCAACGAATCTCCGGCTGACAGCCGATTTCTGAATCCCATCGCCGCTGATGCCGACAACCGCACGACCGGCGCAAGCCGGTAAACAGTATCGTTACCGCTGATGCATCTGCTCGCGACACCACTGACGTGAGCGACGATGCAGCGGCGGTCGCGCCTTGTAAAATTGCCCGACGAGATAGAAATAATCTTTCCTCGATATTTCCCCGGCTGCATTAACTCGCGACAATAGTGAAATGACTGTAAAACCTGCCGAAAGAAATCCGCTGACTGACAAATCCGCAAATGTCGAAACCATAACTCACGAACGCATCGGATTCGAAATCGGGTGCTGGCCCAGGTATTCCAGCATTTACATCGCGCCTGGGTGATGTTTCATGGCCCAAGCTAACCAGTATCAACGGCGCGGTCTGTTGCGCACCGCACTGCTGCTGCTCGCGGCGTGGTTGATCACGTTGACCGGGTTGTTTCTGTTGTATGCCGAATACCGTGAATCCACCTCGTTGTTCTTGTGGGGTACTCGCTACCGGGGCAGCGCTGCGTTGTCGATCATGGCTGTTTACGCCGTGATCCCGATCACCTTACTGGCCGTAGCGCTGAAAAAGTTGTTCGAGTACAACCGCTTCAAGCGTTAACGCTGTCACTCTCGGCGCACATTCGGCAGGTCACGGTATCTGCTGGGTGTATCGCCGAAACGGCGCTTGAACCAACGCGTGAGGTGGGCGTTGTCAGTGAATCCACATTCGTGTGCGATAGCGCTCAGCGGCCGGCTGGTATTCACAATGCGCCAGCGCGCGTGCTGCAGGCGCCGCTCACGCCAGTACTCGGCAGGCGACAGATCGAAGCGATCACGGAACAGGCGGGTAAGCTGGCGTGTGCTGACGCCAACTGTCTTGCCCAGCACAGCCAGCGGATGGCTGGTAGCGAGATTTTCCTGCATAAAGGACACGGCCCGCGCCAGGCGCGGGTCCAGGTCTGCCGTGTGTATCTCCTGGAACGAACGCAGCACGTGATGCATACCGCGCTGCTCATCGACATGCAGATCTGCAAGCCCCTTCAACGCCCGCGCGCGCCCGCAGTGTAGCGTCAGCAACTCGACAGCAAGATCGATTGCGGACGTGCCCCCCGGGCAGGTGATACGGTTACCGTCGAGCAGGTACAGTTCGTTGGTGACCGCGCGCACGTGTGGAAAAGTGCGTGCGAACTGTTCGCGATGGCGCCAATGTACGGCGCAGGAACGCCCGTTCATCAAGCCGGCGCCAGCCAGCAGGAACGTGCCGGTGTCGAGCCCGACCAGCGTAACCCCGGCAGTATCCATACGTCGCAGGAACTCGTAAAATCCCGGCGTTACCAGCTCCAGCCCGGCTATCAGTCCGGCGTGCACCAGCAGATAGTCGATGTCGCTTGCGCGCAGTGCCACCAACGTGGCGTCGGGTACCACCTGGCTGCCGCAACTCGATGCAACCGGGTCCATGGTTTCTGCCACCACCAGCCAGCGGCAGTAGCGCTGGCGGCTTCTGTCAGCCTCGTCAGCGGCGTGCCGTACCGTATCCAGAAAACCGGCAAACGGCAGTAAGGTGAACAAAGGCGCCAACGCGATAGCAAATCGCACGTCGGGAATTACGTCTCCCGGCAGCGCATCGGCTGACAGGATATCCAGCTGTTCGGCCACGGTATGACTCTCTTGTGCTTTTATCCGGCTTGATGATACTAGTGAATTTGTGCGTCCCTCACTACCATTCGGTTTGGCGATCAATCCTGACAACCGTGCGGCGAACCGCCGCTTGCGAGCTGCCTAATGTCCACGCCGGAATTCTTCAGCATACCGCTGAGCCGTACCGATCCCCGGGTAGCCGGAGCACTGGCGAACGAAAGCCGTCGGCAAACCGAGCAGATCGAGTTGATCGCGTCAGAAAATATCGTCAGTCGCGCGGTGTTGGACGCACTGGGTCATCAGATCACCAACAAGACACTGGAAGGTTACCCCGGCAATCGTTTCCACGGCGGCGCGCAATTCGTCGACGCGATCGAAGACACCGCCGTGGAGCGCGCGCAACAATTGTTCGACTGTGAATACGTCAATGTCCAGCCGCACTCGGGCACACAGGCCAACCAGGCGGTATTTTTCGCGCTGCTGAGTCCGGGCGACAAGGTGCTGAGTCTGGATCTCGCCGCCGGCGGGCATCTGAGTCATGGCGCGACACCCAACCTCTCCGGACGCTGGTTCGACGCTCGTCACTACGGTGTATCGCGCGACACTGGATTGATCGACTATGACGCAGTCGAGCAGCAGGCTGTGCGGCTCAGGCCCAAATTGTTGATCGCTGGCGGTTCAGCCTATCCGCGGGAAATCGATTTTGCGCGCATGCGTAATATCGCCGACCGATGCGGTGCCAGCCTGCTGGTCGATATGGCACATTTTGCCGGTTTGGTGGCAGCGGGTGCGCACCCGTCGCCGTTGCCCCACGCCGACCTGGTTACTTGCACCACAACCAAGACGCTACGCGGACCACGCGGTGGTCTGATACTGTCCTGCAATCCGGATTGGAAAAAAGTCCTGCACGCGGCGATTTTCCCGGGGGTGCAAGGCAGCCTGCACACGCAGGTCATCGCAGCGAAGGCGGTTTGCCTGGGTGAGGCGCTGCAGCCTCAGTTCAAACACTACGGCGCCCAAGTGAAAGCGAACGCAACGGCACTGGCCGAAACACTCAGACTGCGCGGCATCCAGGTGGTGAGCGGCGGAACCGACACGCATCTGGTCCTGCTGGATCTACGCCGCCAGCATATCACCGGCCAGCGGGCACAAACCGTGTTGGATGCTGCAAACATAACCTCAAACAAAAACCCGGTGCCGTTCGACTCCCGAAAACCTTCCGAGTGGGTTGGCTTACGGCTCGGGGTCGGGGCCGTTACCACGCGCGGCTTCGATACGAGCGACCTGCAACTGGTCGGTAATCTGATCGCCGATCTCATAGAAGCGGCTGCCGATGGTGGACCTGATGCCACCATCGACCGCTGTACCGCGCAGGTCGCAGAACTCTGCCGGGCACACCCGCTTTATCAAGCGGGTTGACGGGCCTCCCTCTGCGTCTCTCCTGGCCTGCCCTTCGAGAATGATCGCCGACAGCGGATAGGTCAGCCCCAGGGCCATCGCAAAAACCCCGGCGATACCAAATGACGGCACCGATAACCGAGGATTGCGAGTGACCGGCGCCGTTATTCATATTTCCTCCGCGGCAACCGGGCGAGCGGTTATCATCGTATGTAACTGTAACGCCGGCCCGAGTAGGAACCCGACAGGCCGGCTCTCAGGTTAAGGAGTGTGTCTAGTGGCAAATGAGCGTCACGGTGGGCGGGTGCTCGCCGATCAACTGAACATACACGGTTGCAAGCGGGTGTTCCTGGTACCCGGCGAAAGTTTTCTGCCCGTGCTGGATGGACTTTACGATCACCCGCATATTGATATCGTCAGCTGCAGACAGGAGGGCGGCGCGGCGATGATGGCCGAGGCGCACGGCAAGATCTCCGCATCCCCCGGCGTGTGCATGGTGACACGCGGGCCCGGCGCGACCAACGCCTCAGCGGGTGTGCATATCGCTCGCCAGGACTCGACACCGATGCTGCTGCTCGTCGGTCAAGTGCCGCGCGAATACCGTGGGCGCGAAGCGTTTCAGGAAGTCGATCTGGTGTCGATGTTCGGTGCGCTGGCCAAATGGGCGACCGACGTCGACACGCCCGCGCGCCTCCCGGAAGTCATCGGCCGTGCCTATCACACTGCAATCAACGGCAGGCCGGGGCCGGTCGTCGTGTCTCTGCCCGAGGACATGCTTTACGAGACGGTCGCGGTGCCCGACGCAACTGCCGTGCAGCCTTCGCCAGTCACCTGCAGCAACGAGGACGCCGAAACTGCTTTGGCGATGCTGAGCGAAGCGCAACGACCGCTGGTCGTCGCCGGCGGCACGCCGTGGGGTGACGATGCGTATCACGCCCTGGCCACGTTCTCCGAGCGATGTGGCGTGCCCGTTTTGAGTTCGTTTCGACGCCAGGACTACCTGCACAACGAACATGAGAATTACGCGGGCTGCTTGAGCGTCGCCATCGATCCGCGACTTTCCGCACGCGTGCAGCAGGCGGACCTGATCATCGCACTGGGCACTCGGCTCAGTGAAATAACCACCGGCGGTTACACTCTACTTAACCCACCGGTCGCGCAGCAAAAACTCATCCACGTGCACGTCGATCCGGCTGAACTCGGTAAAGTCTACACGCCGGCGTTGGCAATCAACGCATCGGCTGTCAGCTTTCTGGATGCCATAAACCAGTTGACGTTTACGCCCCCCAGTGACTGGCAAGCGTGGACTCAGGAGGCGCGCAAGGAGTATCTGACTTATCGAAAACCCCTGCCTATGCCGGGTAAATGTCAGATCGGCGACATTGTCGAACACCTCAATCGCACCCTGACGGACGATGCAATCGTCGCCAACGGCGCCGGAAATTACACAGCTTGGGTGCACAGACATACGCGTTTTCGAGGATTTCCCACGCAGCTGGCACCGACCTCGGGCAGCATGGGCTACGGTTTGCCCGCCGCGATCGCCGCGAAACTGCACTATCCACACCGGCAGGTAATCTGCTGGGCGGGCGATGGTTGTTATCTGATGCACGGCCAGGAACTCGCGACCGCAGTGCAGTACGGCGCGAGCATTATCGTGCTGGTGGTCAACAACAATATGTACGGCACGATCCGCATGCACCAGGAACGCAACTTTCCAGATCGCGTAATCGGCACCGAATTGCGCAATCCCGATTTCGTGGCACTCGCGCGAAGTTATGGCGCGTTCGGCGCGTGTCTAACAGATTCCAGCGACTTCGCTGCGGTTTTCGACGAAGCATCGCAATGCGGCAAGCCGGCGCTGATCGAGTTGCAGGTGGACCCGGACGCGTGCACGCCAGGCAAGGCGCTGCACGAGATCAGGGGTTAGGCACTGTGCACTAGACTCCGGCGCTCAACCCGCCGTCAATTGCCAGCTCGGCACCGTTTATCATGCGTGCCTTGTCGCTTGCCAGAAACAGCACGGCGTTGGCAACGTCGTCTGGGGTGACGAATTCGCGCATCGGAATCTGGCGGCGCATCTTGTCTTTCATCTCGTCGCTGCCGCCGGTAAGGTTCTGCAGCATCGCGGTATCGACGAACACCGGATGCACCGCGTTACACCTCACGGGGTACCCGTGCCGCGCGCAATGCAGAGCAATCGAGCGCGTCAGATGACGTACGCCGGCTTTTGCGGTACCGTACGCTGCTGTGTTGTGCGCCGCCACCAGAGCGGACACGGAAGCAATATTGACGATCGCGCCCGCGGCACTCTTGCTCAACAACGGAAGTGCGGCCTGACTGCCGAGAAAGACACTGTCCAGATCGACACGCTGAATTTCCTGCCAGGTCTCATAGGTGGTGTCCTCCACATCACCCAATTGCGCAATACCGGCGTTGTTCACCAGTATGTCCAACTCCCCCGGACTGTCCTGGAGCACCTGCATTACCGCCTGCCAATCCCC
>JAOTYY010000235.1 GCA_029861595.1 Gammaproteobacteria bacterium | reverse complement strand
AAAGTTTGTCGGCCGGGGCGATTTCCATGATCCTGCCGAGATACAGCACCAGCACCCGGTGGCTGATGCGGCGCACCACCGACAGATCGTGGCTGATGAACAGCAACGTCAGCCCGAACTCGCGCTGCAGGCGCTGTAAAAGATTGATGATCTGCGCCTGAATCGAAACGTCCAGGGCGCTGACCGGTTCGTCGCAGATGATCAGTTCAGGCTCCAGGATCATGGCGCGTGCGATGCCGATGCGCTGGCACTGCCCGCCCGAGAACTCGTGCGGGTAACGGTTGAGCATTTCCGGTGACAGCCCGACTGTATCGAGCATTTCCTGCACGCGCTGTTTCACAGCCGTGCGCGAAAGGCGTGGCTCGAAAGTGACCAGGGGTTCCGCGACGATGTCCCCGATGGTCATGCGCGGGTCCAGGCTCGCCAGCGGGTCCTGAAAAATGATCTGCATGTCGCGCCGATAACCGCGTATGCGTTCGGCGTCGGCTGCGGTCAGGTCATGACCGCGCCACTCGATCTTGCCGGCGGTCGGTTCGATGAGTTGCAGAATCGCGCGCCCCAGCGTGGACTTGCCGCAACCGGATTCGCCAACCACGCCCAGTGTCTCGCCAGCGTGCAAGGCGAAACTCACGCCGTCGACGGCTTTCAGCGGCAGGTAGCGCCCGCGCAGCAGCCCGCCGATGCGAATGGGAAAATGCACTCGCAGGTCCTCGACGTGCAGAAGCATTTCGCTCATCGCGGCGCGTCCCGGTAGCAGGCGCTGTAGCGGCCGCTCGCCAGTTCGCGCAGCGGCGGAGGTGCCTCGTCACAGCGTTCCCAGGCCAGCGGGCAGCGCTCGCTGAATGCGCAACCCCGCGGCAGCCGCTGCAGGTTGGGCGGCTGCCCCTGGATGGTCGCGAGCGCTTCGTCGCCCGCGGCGTCGACGCGCGGCATCGACTCCAGCAGGCCCAGCGTGTAGGGATGGCGCGGATCGTAGAACACGTCGCGCACAGTGCCCTGTTCGACGATGCGTCCCGCGTACATCACCAGTACCCGGTCGCACAGGCCGGCGACCACGCCGAGGTCATGGGTGATCAACACGATAGCCATGTCGTGGTGGCGCTTGAGGTCGGCAAGCAGTTCCAGGATCTGCGCCTGCACTGTGACGTCGAGTGCCGTAGTCGGCTCGTCAGCGATGAGCAGTTGCGGTTCGCATAACAACGCCATGGCGATCATGACCCGCTGGCGCATGCCGCCGGAAAGTTCGTAAGGGTACTGGTCCAGTCGTTTGGCGGGATCCGGAATGCCCACCGACTCCAGCGCCTGCAGGGATTTGGCACGCGCATCCTGCTCCGTCGAACCTTTGTGTTCGACCAGCACTTCGGTCATCTGCCTCACGACCCGCAGGTAAGGATTGAGCGACGTCATCGGATCCTGAAAAATCATCCCGATGTGCACGCCGCGGATGCGGTTCAGCTGCGTCTCGGGCATGCCGAGCATTTCGTCTCCGGCGTACTGCACACTGCCGTGTGCCTGACCGTTTTTTGCCAGCAGTCCCAGCGCTGACATGAACACCTGACTTTTGCCCGAGCCCGATTCGCCGACGACGCCCACGCTTTCGCGGGCGTCGACACTGAACGTGACATCGTTGACGGCCGAGACAGCACCTTCCGGCGTCGAGAACCGCGTGTTGAGCGCATTGACGGTGAGTACACTTGCCATGCCGCCTACCTGTCGTGCGGGTCCAGCGCATCGCGCAGACCGTCGCCGATGAAGTTGAGACAGAACAGCGTCGCGGCGAGAAAGGTTGCCGGGAACACCAGCATCCACGGCGCAGTTTCCATCTGCCGCGCGCCTTCGGAGATAAGCACACCCCAGCTGGTCAGCGGTTCCTGCACGCCGAGGCCCAGGAAGGAAATGAAACTCTCCACCAGGATCACCTGTGGAACCGTCAGCGTCACGTACACGATGACCGGGCCAAGTGCGTTGGGGATGATGTGGCGGGTGACGATGCGCGCGCCGGACACGCCGCTGGCGTGCGCGGCCTCGATGAACTCCTTGTGTTTGATCGACAGCGTCTGCCCGCGCACGATGCGCGCCATGGTCAGCCATTCGACGGCGCCCAACGCAATGAAGATCATGAAAATGTTGCGGCCGAATATCACCATCAACAGGATCACGAAGAACATGAACGGCAGGGAGTACATGATATCCACGAAGCGCATCATCAGGTTGTCGGTTCGTCCGCCGGCAAACCCCGCAACGGCACCCCAGGTTACGCCGATGAGCAACGAAACCGTGGTCGCGAGAATACCCACCATCAATGACACACGTGCACCGTAGAGCGTGCGAACGAACATATCGCGGCCGTTGCCGTCGGTGCCGAACCAGTGCGCCGCGGCGAAGTCCGGCGGCGCCTGAATGCGCTCCCAGTAGACCTCGTCGTACGCGTGGGGGCTCAGCCACGGTGCGAAAACCGCCAGCAACGCGATCACCGACAGGATTATCATCGAGGCAACCGCGGCTTTGTTGCGCATCAGCCGCCGCCTTGCATCCGCCCACAGGCTGCGGCCCTGCACCATTCCGGCTGCGTCGAGCACTAACCCGGTAGTGTTGCCGGCGTTTGCCATCAGCGTTGCTCGTACTTCACTTTCGGGTCCAGCAGCGCGTAGGCGAGGTCGACCAGCAGGTTGAACAGAATGATCAGGGTGGCGTAGAAAATCATCACCCCCATGACCACGGTGTAATCGCGATTGAGCGCACCCTGCACGAAATGCCGGCCGATCCCGGGGAAATCGAAAATCGTTTCGATGACCACCGAACCGGTAATGATCTGCGCGGTTGCCGGGCCCAGGTAGGACACTACCGGCAGCAGTGCGCCACGCAGCGCGTGACGCACAATGACGATGCGTTCGCGCAATCCCTTGGCGCGCGCCGTACGTACGTAGTTCTGAGAAAGGGTTTCGATCATGCTGCCACGCGTCAGCCGTGCGATGTACGCGATCTGCGGCAGCGCCAGCGCGATGACCGGCAGGATTTTGTTGGCCAGCGCGCCGTCACCCCAGCCGGCAACCGGCAGCAGCGACAGATACACGCCGAACACCAGGGTCAGTAACGGCGCCATCACGAAGTTCGGGATCGCAATGCCGGTCATTGCGCCCGCCATGATCAGGTAGTCGTAGCGCGAGTTCTGCGACAGCGCCGCAAAGGTACCGGCGGTGATGCCGAACAGCACCGCGAGCACTATCGCGATACCGCCGAGTTGCAGGCTGGCGGGGAGGCCGCTGGCGATCAGGTCGAGTACCGTGAAATCGCGGTATTTGTAGGACGGCCCGAAGTCGCCCTGTAAAACGCCTCCCACGTATTTGAGGTACTGCTGCCAGAGCGGCAGGTCGAGATCGTAAGCGGCCAGAATGTTCTTTTCGATCTCCGGTGGGATGGCACGTTCCCGGTCGAAGGGCCCGCCGGGTGCGATGCGGATCATGAAAAACGCAATGGTGACGATAATAAACAGCGTCGGCACCGCCACCAGCAGGCGCCGCAATGCGTAGGCGAGCATCCGAATTACATCCCGCCGGTCTGGGCGGGATTTCTAACCCGCCCAGCCAGCACGGTGTCGTTATTTCAGGTCCAGGAAACGCACCGGGTGCGAATCGCGGGCGTTGTCGACCCAGCCCACGATCCGCTGCGACACGAGGTTCTTGGAAACGTAGTAGTAGATGGGAATGACCGGCTGGTCTTCCATGGCCTGCGCTTCGGCCTTGGCCATCAGCATGGCCCGGGCGTCGAGATCGCTGGTAACACCGGCTTTATCCATCAGCGAGTTGAATTCGTTGTTGTCGTAGCGGCCGTAGTTCAGCGATGACCCGGACTTGGATTCCAGCAGGAACAGGAAATTCTGCGGGTCCGGGTAGTCGGCGACCCAACCGGCGCGCGCTACCTGGAAGTCGCCGCTCTTGAGCGCGTCGTAGTGCACTTTGACTTCCGAGTTGAACAACTCCGCCTGCACACCGATCTGCTTCCACATGGCGGCGACTGCAATAGCGATGCGCTTGTGATTCTCGCTGGTGTTGTAGCTCAAAGTGAATTTGAGCGGATTGTCCGGGCCGTAGCCTGCCTCGCTCATGAGTTTGTTGGCTTGCGCGAGGCGCTCCTTGTAGGAAATTCCCTTCCACTGCATGTAAGACGGCCCCGAAGCGTAGTTCGGCGTGCCGGGCGGCACGAAGCTGTACGCCGGGATCTCGCCGCTTTTCAGCACCTTGTTGGTGATCGCTTCACGGTTGATGGCAAGCGACATGGCCTGGCGTATGCGCTTGTCGTTGAACGGTGCTTTGGTGGTATTGATCGGGTAGTAATAAATGCCGAGATAGGGCGCGATGCGGGTTTCTTTTGGCAGGTTCTTATGCAGCCAGTCGATCTGATCGGAGGAGAAGTCCGTGGCAATCTCCACCTCGCCCGCGCGGAAGCGCTTCTGCCCGGCTACCCGATCCTCGCCGGGATAGTAAACGACACGGTCTATCTTGACGCTGCCCGCATCGTAGAACTTCGGGTTTCTGACCAGCTTGACGTGGGTGCTCGGTACCCATTCTTCCAGCAGGTAAGGCCCGTTGCCCACGATAGTGCCGGGCTTGTTCCACGCGTCACCGTGTTTCTCCACCACGTGTTTCGGTACTGGCCAGGCGGTGTAATGCGTGAGCTGGGTCAGGAAGTAGGGCGTCGGCGCGCGTAGCGTGACTTCCAGTGTGCGGGCGTCGATGGCGCGTGCGCCAAGCGTTTCGGCCGCCGCCTTGCCTGTGTTGATCGCTTCGGCGTTTTTCATCGGGTACATCAGCGAGGCATACTCGGCGGCTGTCTCGGGCAGCAGAATGCGGCGGAACGAATACACGAAATCGTCGGCGGTCACCGGTTTGCCGTCGGACCAGACATGGTCACGGATCTTGAACGTGTAGACCGTGCCGTCGGCGGATACGGTCCAGCTTTCTGCTGCGCCGGCGATGGTTTCGCCGCCCTGGCCCTCGGTGGTCAATCCCATGAAAATGTCGCGCAGTACCCGATGCGTCCACACACCCGATACCTTGTGCGGGTCGAGCGATTCGGGTTCGCCGAAGTTGGCGACGCGCAGGATCTTCTCGGCGCCCGCCGGTCCTGCCAGCGCAAACGTGACGGCCAGTGCCGTAAACAATACGGTGCGTCTGGTGATGCTGATCAGGGTCTGCATAGTGTCTCCTCCTGTTCCCACATCCGGTTGTTATTTACGGCCGTGCCCGGTCCGTTGCGGATCGCTGCGCGTCGTACTGCGGGACTATATCAAACTGCCGTCGCGAAACGGGACTTGATCACGCTCAACACCTCGTCCGCAGGGCGCTGCCACCAGTTGCGCCGGGAGAAGATCTCCACCTCGCAGTAACCGTTGAACCCGGTGGCCTCCAGCCGCGTACGGATACCGATCAGATCGATGACACCGTCTCCGGGCATGCCGCGATCGAGCCGCACATCGCAGGTATCCCGCAACCAGTCACTGACGTGATAGCCGATGACGCGCGGCCCGGCCCGCTCGATCTGCGCATACAGATCACCTTCCCACCACAACGCGTACGTATCCAGCGCGATGCCCAGCACGTCCGGCGCATTCACGGCGTCGCACAGGTCGTTGGCTTCGCGCAGCGTGGAAATTACCGAGCGGAAGCCGCACACCATTGGATGCAGGGGCTCCAGTGCCAGGCGTACGTTGCTGTTGCGGGCGTGCGTTATCAGACGCGCCAGTCCCTCGCCGGCACGCTCACGCGCGAAACCGAGATCGCGTTCCCCTGCGGCCAGCCCGCCGGTGATGACAACCAGGCTGCGCGCGCCGATTTCCGCGGCCTGGTCGATCAGCTGCATACTGGCGTCGATCGCGGTTTCGAACTCGCCGGGGTCGCGCTGGGTAAACAGACCCCCCGGGCACAGTG
>JAOTYY010000040.1 GCA_029861595.1 Gammaproteobacteria bacterium | reverse complement strand
CGCGTACTGCTGCGTCCGTCGGGCACCGAGCCGGTGGTCAGAGTGATGGTCGAGGGGCGCGATAGACACGATGTAGAGCGCATTGCGTACCGTGTGGCGCAAGTGGTCGGAGCCGCCGTGGAAGCCTAGGACACCGGTCGGGGCGCGTTGATTTATCCCATGGCCGCGGGTAAGCTTCCGCACCTTTGGAAGCAGCGCGGAACCTATGCGCACGCCGATCGTAGCCGGTAACTGGAAGCTCAATGGCACCCGCGCAAGCGCCCGTTCGCTGGCTCAATCCATTGTTGACGGACTGTCGCAGCTGCACGATGCCTTGCGGGTCATTGTGTGCCCGACGTTTGTGCACCTGGGTGAGGTCGCGGAGGTGACAGCGGGAACGCCGCTGGCGTTGGGCGCTCAGGATGCGGCCGATCAGCAATCCGGTGCCTTTACCGGAGAAGTGGCGGCACCGATGCTGGCCGAGTACGGCTGCCGGTATGTCATCATCGGGCATTCCGAACGGCGCCACGTGTACGGTGAATCCGATACCCTGACTGCCGCCAAGTATGCTGCAGTGCAGGCGGCCGGGCTGACGCCTATTTACTGTGTCGGCGAGACCCTCGAGGAACGGGAGTCCGGGACAACGCAGAGTGTGGTCGCACGGCAATTGCGTGCAGTCCGGGATTTGCTGGGCGATACCTGTTTCGCCGATGCGGTGATTGCCTACGAACCGGTGTGGGCGATCGGCACCGGTCGCACGGCGAGCCCTGAGCAGGCGCAGGACGTGCACAGTTTCATTCGCGGTGAAGTGCCCGATGCACAATCGCTGAGTATTCTCTATGGTGGCAGTGTCAAACCGGGCAATGCCGGTGAATTGTTCGCCATGCCGGACATCGACGGTGGTTTGATCGGCGGCGCGGCGCTGGATGCGGCCGATTTTCTGGCAATCTGCGCGGCGACGCGCATGGAGCAATAGCTATATGTTGTCGATAGTTCTTGCGGTACACGTACTGCTTGCGATCACAGTCATAACCTTGGTGTTGTTGCAGCACGGCAAGGGTGCAGATGCCGGTGCCGCGTTCGGCAGCGGCGCCTCGGCGACGGTGTTCGGGGCGCGAGGTTCCGCATCGTTCCTGGTGAAACTCACCACCATGTTTGCCACGTTGTTTTTCGTGACCAGCATTGGCCTGGCCTATCTGGCTGCTCAGCGCAGCGACGGCACCGGCAGCGTCACGGAGACTCCGGTGCAGCAGGCGCCGCAGCAGTCTTCCGATCTGCCGGGACAGCCAGCCGATTCGGAAACGGACCTGCCCAAAACCGACTGAGCTATTGTCGCTTCTATGCCCGGCACACACGCTGCTGGGGTGTGTTCAGGGGGCTGCGTGCGTGGCATCTGATTCGTCGACACACGTGTGTCACCGGTGAGTTGTCAGACCTCGGCAACATGCCGGCAAGCGGTGGACAGGGCCTCGCGTTCGCTTACAATACGTGGGCTTTGCGATCGGGTGCTGCGCCCCGTGGCGCGCCGGTCGCGCAGTAATGCCGATGTGGTGGAATCTGGTAGACACGCTATCTTGAGGGGGTAGT
This sequence comes from Gammaproteobacteria bacterium, assembly GCA_029861595.1. GTDB lineage: Bacteria > Pseudomonadota > Gammaproteobacteria > JAHELT01 > JAHELT01 > JAHELT01. The sequence goes on along the minus strand of JAOTYY010000040.1, from coordinate 20,831 downwards.
GGCGCAAGCCGTCCCGGTTCGAGTCCGGGCATCGGCACCATACTTTTGCTCTCTGTCTGTCGTGCCGCGGCAGGCGGGAAATGCAGCAAATTGAATACTTTTTCGTGGTTTAGAGACATAATCGCTGCTCTGGCGGACGCGGCAAACAAAACTGCCGGGCGCTGCCGGGTTGCGTCGCCGCACGGAGAATAGAAGCGAGGCCCGTGAGCGTATAACGAGAATTCCATGCTCGAGAACTATTTGCCAATACTTATCTTCCTGGCCGTCGGCGTGGTCATCGGCGGCGCTGCCCTGGCCGCCGGCATGCTGATCGGTTCGCGGCGCCCGAATGCGGCCAAGGATTCGCCCTACGAATGCGGGTTCGAGGCGTTCGAAGATGCACGCATGAAGTTCGACGTGCGTTACTACCTGGTCGCTATTCTATTCATCATTTTCGACCTGGAAATCGCTTTTCTGTTTCCGTGGGCGGTGGTGCTGGATGAGATAGGCCTGGCCGGTTTCGCGGCGATGGGGATCTTCCTGCTGATTCTGGTGGTCGGTTTCATATACGAGTGGAAAAAGGGTGCGTTGGAATGGGAATAGAAGGGGCGCTCGAACAGGGTTTCGTGACCACGTCGCTGGACAAGGTGATCAACTGGGCACGCACCGGCTCGTTGTGGCCCATGACGTTCGGGCTTGCGTGTTGCGCCGTGGAAATGATGCACGCCGGTGCGGCGCGTTACGATCTCGACCGTTTCGGCATAATCTTCCGCCCCAGTCCCCGGCAATCGGACGTTATGATCGTGGCCGGCACGCTGGTCAACAAGATGGCGCCGGCGCTGCGCAAAGTCTACGATCAGATGCCGGAACCGCGCTGGGTCATATCGATGGGATCGTGTGCCAACGGCGGCGGTTACTATCATTATTCCTATGCAGTGGTACGTGGCTGCGATCGCATCGTGCCGGTCGACGTCTACGTGCCTGGATGTCCGCCTACCGCCGAGGCCCTGCTGTACGGAATCCTGCAGCTGCAGAACAAGATCAAGCGCACCAACACCATTGCCCGGTGATGCGGCACTGGTTGACCGATCCGGAATGAGTACATCCTGCGATATCCTGGCGAAGGCGCTGCGCGAGCGGTTTACCGAAATGCTGCTCACGTGCGAGGTGCGCCGTGGCGAAGTTACCGTTGAAGTTGCGCCGCAGCGGCTGCGTGAAGTGTGCCTCACCCTGCGTGACGACGCGGAGTTCGGGTTCGAGCAGCTGATAGATCTGTGCGGCGTCGACTACCTGCTGTATGGCAAGGACGAGTGGGCAACCGAAGAGTCGACCAGCACTGGATTCAGCCGCGGCGTGGACGAGGCATCGTCCGGGCGCCTGAAATTCGGGGATTCGCTGCCGGTCGACACGCCGCAGCGGCGCTTTGCCGCTGTTTCACATCTTCTTTCGTTGCAGCATAACTGGCGTTTGCGCGTGCGCTGTTTCGCCGAGTCCGGCGATGTGCCGGTGATCCCATCGCTGACCGAAATCTGGAATTCGGCTGAATGGTACGAGCGTGAAGCGTTCGACCTGTATGGCATTCTGTTCGAAGGACATACCGATCTGCGGCGCCTGCTCACCGACTACGGTTTCGTCGGCCACCCGTTTCGCAAGGACTTTCCGTTGGTAGGTCATGTGGAGATGCGTTACGACCCGGATCGCCAGCGGGTCGTGTACGAACCGGTCAGCATCGAGCCCCGGGTGCTGGTACCGCGCGTGATCCGCGACGACAACCGTTTCCTGGAGCCGGGTGCGGAAACCTCCGACGATGACTGAGATCCGCAATTACACTGTCAACTTCGGTCCCCAGCACCCGGCGGCGCACGGGGTACTGCGCCTGGTGCTGGAGATGGACGGCGAAGTGGTGCAACGCGCCGATCCACACATCGGCCTGCTGCATCGCGGCACCGAGAAACTTGCCGAAACGAAACCATACAACCAGAGCATCGGCTACATGGACCGTCTCGACTATGTATCGATGATGTGCAACGAACACGGTTACGTGCTGGCGATCGAAAAGCTGCTCGGCGTAACGCCGCCGCCGCGCGCGCAGTATATTCGTGTCATGTTCGACGAAATCACACGCATATTGAATCACCTGTTGTGGCTGGGTGCACACGCGTTGGATATCGGTGCGATGACAGTGTTTCTGTATTGTTTTCGCGAACGCGAAGACCTGATGGATTGCTACGAGGCGGTTTCCGGCGCACGACTGCATGCCACGTATTACCGTCCGGGCGGTGTTGCGCGCGATCTGCCCGACAGCATGCCGCAGTATCAGGAATCGCGCTGGCGCGGCAAACACGAAATCGCGCGCATGAACGCCAATCGCCAGGCCAGCTTGCTCGATTTCATCGATGATTTCGCGCAGCGTTTCCCGCACATGATTGATGAGTACGAAACGCTGCTGACCGATAACCGTATCTGGAAGCAGCGCACCGTGGGTATCGGCGTGGTATCGCCGGAACGCGCAAAGCAGCTGGGTTTTACGGGACCGATGCTGCGTGGTTCGGGCATAGCCTGGGATTTACGCAAGAAACAACCATACGAAGTGTACGATCGTATCGATTTCGACATTCCCATCGGCACTAACGGTGATTGCTACGATCGTTACGTGGTGAGAATCGAGGAGATGCGCCAGTCTGCGCGCATCGTTGCGCAATGTGTCGAATGGTTGCGCGCCAACCCTGGCCCGGTGATCAGCGACGATCACAAGGTATCACCGCCCCGCCGCGAAGAAATGAAAGGCGATATGGAAGCGCTGATTCACCACTTCAAACTGTTCACCGAGGGCCTGTGCATACCGCAAGGCGAAGCTTACGCAGCAGTCGAACACCCGAAGGGCGAATTCGGCGCGTACCTGATATCGGACGGTGCGAACAAACCCTATCGCCTGAAAGTGCGCGCGCCGGGATTTGCACATCTGGCGTCCCTCGACGAGATGGCGCGCGGGCACATGCTCGCCGACGTCGTCGCAATCATCGGCACGCAGGATATCGTCTTCGGGGAGATCGATCGATGAGTACGGCGCAGCAAGGGGTTGAACTCAGCGAGCATGCGCGTGCCGAGATCGACGCATGGCTGCAACGTTTTCCGTACAATCAGAAACAATCTGCGGTGCTTGCGGCACTGCGCGAAGTACAGCACGAGAACAACGGCTACCTGACCACTCCGTTGATGGATGCGGTTGCCGATTATCTCGGCATGCCGCGCATCGCAGTGTATGAAGTCGGCTCGTTTTATTCGATGTTCGAACTGCAGCCGGTTGCACGGCATTGCGTTGCCGTGTGCACCAACATTTCCTGCATGCTTACGGGTGCTGACACAATAGTCGCGCACATCGAAGAGAAATTGCAGATCAAGGTCGGCGAATCTACCGCTGACGGGCGCATTTTTCTCAAGCCCGAGGAAGAATGCCTGGCGGCTTGCGCGGGTGGGCCGATGATGCAGGTCGATCATGTTTACCACACCGATCTGACCATCGAGAAGGTGGATCAGATTCTCGACGGTCTGGATTAGTGCATTAACATGGCGTTGCGACTTAACCAAGTGTGTTTTCGTACCCTGGAGTTCGACGAACCCTGGAGTTATGAGAACTATCTGAAAATCGGCGGCTATCAGGCCTGGCAGAAAATCCTGCGCGGCGAGATGGACCGGACCGCCGTGATCGAGGAAGTCAAGGTTTCCGGTCTGCGTGGCCGTGGGGGCGCCGGTTTCCCGGCGGGACTGAAATGGAGTTTCATGCCCAAGGTCGACGGGCAGAAATACATCGTCTGCAACTCGGATGAATCGGAACCGGGCACCTGCAAGGATCGCGATATTCTGCGCTTCAATCCGCACTCGCTGGTGGAAGGCATGGCGATTGCCGGGTTCGCGATCGACGCCACCGTGGGTTACAACTACATGCGCGGCGAATTCATGGACGAGTGCTACAAGCGGTTTTGTCAGGCGCTCGCCGAAGCCCACGAACACGGCTGGCTCGGCGGGAACATCCAGGGCAGCGGCATCGATTTTAAGCTGTACGCTACGCTGGGCGCGGGCGCTTACATCTGCGGTGAAGAGACGGCGTTACTGGAGTCGCTGGAGGGCAAAAAAGGGCAGCCGCGGTTCAAGCCGCCGTTCCCGGCACAGTACGGTCTGTACGGTAAACCGACAACCATCAACAACACCGAAACCCTGGCATCGGTGCCCAGCATTCTGCGCGAGGGGGCCCAGTGGTTCGCCGACCTGGGTGTACCGAACTCCGGCGGGCCGAAATTGTTTTCGGTGTCCGGGCACGTGGCCAAACCGGGTAATTTCGAAATTCCGCTGGGCACACCGTTCAGTGAGTTGCTGGAACTGGCCGGCGGGATGCGCGGCGGGCGGCCTTTGAAGGCTGTCATCCCCGGAGGGTCGTCGGTGCCCGTGCTAACCGGGGAGACGATGCTCGCGTGCAACATGGATTACGATGCCATTGCCAAGGCGGGCTCCATGCTGGGTTCGGGCGCGGTCATCGTGATGGACGACAGCACTGACATGGTCAAAGTGCTGCAACGCATATCGCGGTTCTATTTCGCCGAATCGTGCGGCCAGTGCACGCCGTGCCGCGAGGGAACGGGATGGTTGTACCGCATGCTGACCCGCATCGTGGATGGTCACGGAATGCCCGAAGATCTGGGAAAACTCGACTCCGTGGCGAGCAAGATCGAAGGCACGACGATCTGCGCGCTTGGTGATGCGGCGGCTATGCCGGTGCGCAGTTTCGTAAAGATTTTTCGTGAGGAATTCGCGCACTACATCGAGCACAAGTGTAGCGTGGTAGATAAACAGGCGCGGGCGGCGTGAGCGACGATACAGTTTCAATCGAGGTGGACGGACAGCTCCTGAGTGCACGCAGGGGCGCGATGCTGATCGAGGTTACTGACGCCGCGGGCATTTCGATACCGCGCTTCTGTTATCACGACAAGCTGTCGGTGGCGGCGAATTGCCGCATGTGCCTGGTCGAGGTGGAGAAGGCGCCGAAACCGATGCCGGCCTGCGCGACGCCGGTCATGGACGGCATGAAAGTCTACACCAACTCGCAACGCGCCGTGCAGGCGCAGCGCGGCACCATGGAGTTCCTGCTGATCAATCACCCGCTGGATTGCCCGATCTGCGATCAGGGCGGGGAGTGCGAGCTGCAGGATGTCGCCATGGGTTACGGTCACGGTGTTTCGCGTTATGCCGACACCAAGCGGGTGGTGTTCGACAAAGACATCGGGCCGCTGATCGCCACCGAAATGACGCGCTGTATCCATTGCACGCGCTGCGTGCGTTTCGGTGAGGAAATCGCTGGGCTGCGCGAACTCGGCGCGACGGGCCGCGGCGAAGACGTGCGTATCGGCACTTACGTGGAAAAAAGCGTGGTGTCGGAAATGTCGGGCAACGTCATCGATTTGTGCCCGGTTGGAGCGTTGACTGCGAAACCGTCCCGCTACACCGCGCGGGCCTGGGAACTGTTGCAACACGCCGGCATTGCGACGCACGATTGCGTCGGCTCGAACCTTTTTCATCACACGCGCGACGGCCGCGTGATGCGGGTGGTGCCCAGGGAAAACCACGCGGTCAACGAAGTATGGCTGTCGGATCGCGACCGCTTCAGCTACGAAGGTCTGTACAGCGACGCGCGATTGCGCCAGCCGCTCCTCAAAGAGGCAGGTGAGTGGCACGCGGTCGAGTGGGAAACCGCGCTGGCGGCGGCAGGCAGCGCGCTGATGGCGGCCGCGCCGCAGGAGATGGGATTTCTCACGACCTCGAGCGCTTCTCTGGAAGAATTGTACCTGTTGCAGAAACTGGCGCGCGGCCTTGGCTGCGCCAATGTCGATTATCGCCTGAGGCAGCCCGATTGCGACGATCAGGCGCACGATCCGGTGATGCCGTGGCTGGGGCAGAATCTTGGCGATCTGGAACATCTACAGGCCGCGCTTGTGGTTGCGGGCAACGTGCGCAAGGATCAGCCGCTGGTCGCGCACCGGCTGCGCAAGGCTGCCCTCGACGGCGCGCAGGTAAGTCTGTTGAATGTGCGTGCGTACGAACAGACGTTCCCGACACTGGTGAACGACGCTCTGGCACCGGCCGCGTTGCTGCAGGAACTCGCCGGTATTGCGGCCGCATTGTTGAGTCAGGGGGCGGAGGTCCCGGCGCAGGCCCAGGAGGCGCTGGCGAAGATCAAGCCCACCACCCGGCAACGGAAGCTGGCCGACAGTCTCGGTAGCGCAGAACGCGCTACTGTGTTGCTAGGCAGCGGTGCGCAACTGCACCCGGGCTATAGCGTGTTGCGGCAGTGGGCCAGCGTGGTTGCCGCTGCGTCGGGCTCAGTGTTCGGCTATCTGCCGGAGGGCGGCAACGCGGCTGGCGCATGGTTGGCCGGATGTGTGCCGCATCGTGGTCCTGGCGGCGTGAGCGCGGATACGGCCGGCCAGACGGCCGGTGAAATGCTGCGCACTCCGCGGCGACTGTATTTTCTGCACGGCGTCGATCCAGAGTTCGATTTTGCCGATCCGCAACTCGCGCACTCGGGCTTGTCGGGGGCGGATTGCGTTATCGCTGTTACGGCCTTTGAGAGCGACGCGTTGCTCGAGCATGCGGACATAATATTACCGCTCGCGCTGCACGCCGAAATCGATGCCACTTATGTCAATGCCGAGGGACGCTGGCAAAACGCGAATGCCGCCGCGCGCCCGTGCGGCAAGGCACGCGCCGGCTGGAAAATCCTGCGGGTTCTGGGCAACCGTCTAATCGACGGCGGGTTCGATCACAACAGCGCGCGCGCCGTGCGAGGTGAAGTGCAGGCATGCTGCGAGAGTGTGCGCCTCGATAACAGCCTGCCGCTGGCGGAGGCGCTGCGTGTGCCGGCTGCGTCCCGGGGCCTGCTACGCGTCGCCGAAGTACCGATCTATGCCGTGGACGCGCTGACGCGCCATGCAATGGCGCTCCAGAAAACCGGCGACGCGCTTCGCGGTGCCGTGCACATGTCGGCAGCGCAAGCGGAGAAAGAGAAACTGACGGCTGGCGACACTGCGCGCGTCACCCAGAACGGCAGTTCCGCAGTGCTGCTCGTGCATATCGAAGACTCGATACCCAACGGTTGCGTGTGGATACCCAGCGGCGTACCTGGCAGTGAAAAACTCGGGCCAGCATGCGGCGCCGTGGAAGTATTCAAGGCTTAGCCATAGATGCTTGAATCGACGTTGCAATTATGGGAGTGGCTGCCGGTCTGGCTGCAGATTCTCGTCAAGATCGGCATCATCGTTTTACCGCTGATGGGTGCGGTTGCTTACCTGACATTCGCAGAGCGCAAGATTATCGGTTTCATGCAGGTGCGCATGGGGCCCAATCGCGTCGGTCCGCGCGGGTGGCTGCAGCCGATCGCCGATGCGCTGAAGCTGATGACCAAGGAAGTCATCGTCCCCACCAACGCGAGCCGCTTTCTGTTTTTGATCGCGCCGATACTGACCCTCACGCCGGCACTTGCGGCCTGGGCAGTGATCCCGTTTGCCGATGGTCTGGTGCTGGCGGACGTAGACGCCGCGCTGCTGTATGTATTGGCATTGACATCCATGGGCGTGTACGGAGTGATCATCGCGGGCTGGGCCTCCAATTCCAAGTATGCCTTCCTCGGCGCGTTGCGCTCGGCCGCGCAGATTATCGCCTACGAAATCGCGATGGGTTTCGCGCTGGTCGGTGTGTTGATGGCAGGCGGCAGCTTGAATCTGGGAAAAATCGTTGCCGCGCAGAGCGGTGGTTTGGCGGGCTGGTTCATGTTCCCGCTGTTGCCACTGTTCGTGGTGTATTTCATCTCCGGCGTGGCCGAAACCAACCGCGCCCCGTTCGATGTCGCTGAAGGGGAATCGGAAATCGTCGCCGGTTTTCACGTCGAGTATTCCGGCATGGCCTTCGCGGTGTTTTTCCTTGCCGAGTACGCAAACATGATATTGATCGCGGCGTTGACCGCGGTGCTGTTCGTGGGCGGCTGGCAGTCTCCGTTTTATGGCAGCTGGCTGGATGCGTTGAGCACGGTTCCCGTGGTCGGCTGGGTGTTCGACCACGGTATCCACTGGTTTCTCGGTAAAACAGCGCTTTTCCTGTTCTGTTTCCTGTGGTTCCGCGCGACGTTCCCCCGCTATCGCTACGATCAGATCATGCGCCTAGGGTGGAAAGTGTTTCTGCCCATCACGATTGTATGGCTGTTCGTCGAAGGCATTGCAATCGCTGCCGGCTGGCAGCCCTGGTTGGCTTAGGCCTACGATCATGCAGCAAATCACCAGCTTTATTAAGAGCTTTACGTTGTTCGAACTGGCGCGCGGGCTGTGGTTGACGCGCGGCTACCTGTTCTCGCGCAAGATCACCATACGCTATCCCGAGGAAAAAACACCGCAGTCGCCGCGCTTTCGCGGACTGCACGCGCTGCGTCGCTACCCCAACGGCGAGGAACGCTGTATTGCGTGTAAGCTGTGCGAAGCGGTGTGCCCGGCCTGTGCAATTACCATCGAATCCGAAGAACGGGAAGACGGCACGCGCCGCACAACGCGTTACGACATAGATCTGTTCAAGTGTATTTTCTGCGGTTTCTGCGAAGAGGCCTGCCCGGTCGATTCGATCGTGGAAACGCGCCTGTTCGAATATCATTTCGAGAAACGCGGCGATCAAATAATCACCAAACAACAGCTGCTGGAGATAGGCGATAAATACGAAGCGCAGTTGGCCGCCGATCGCGCGGCTGATGCGGTTTACCGCTGAAGGATGATCTTGGATATTTACCTGGTTCTTTTCTGGTTGTTTTCCGCGGTGGCGGTATTTGCTGCATTGCGCGTTATTACGGTGCGCAATCCGGTGCATGCCGTGCTGTTTCTGGTACTGACTTTTTTTACCTGTGCCGCGCTTTGGATGCTGCTGGAAGCCGAGTTTCTTGCGATCGTACTGGTGCTGGTATACGTCGGTGCGGTAATGGTTCTATTCCTGTTCGTGGTGATGATGCTGGATATCAACGTCGCACCCGTGCGGGAGGGATTCATTCAGTATCTGCCGCTGGCTGCCACCGTTGCGGTAATAGTGGTGGTGGAAATGGCTCTGGTCGTCGGTTCCAAGACGTTCCGGCCAAATCAAATGGCGGCGCCGGCACCGGCGGCGGCAGGTGCCAGCAATACTGAAGAACTGGGTGTGTTGCTGTACACGAAATATCTGTATCACTTCGAGATCGCGGCGGCGATATTGCTGGTCGCTATCATCGCCGCGATCGCGCTGACGATGCGAAAACGCCCACAAACCAAATATCAGAACCCCGCGCAGCAGGTCCAGGTACGTAAACAGGACCGACTGAAAATCATTAAGATGGAGCCCGAGAAGTGATCCCGCTGTCGCATTACCTCGTGCTGGGCGCGATATTGTTCGGCCTCAGCGTCGCTGGAATATTTCTCAATCGCAAAAACGTCATCATTCTGCTGATGTCGATCGAGTTGATGTTGCTGGCGGTTAACACCAATTTCGTGGCGTTTTCACATCACCTTGGTGACATGACCGGACAGGTGTTCGTGTTTTTCATACTCACGGTGGCGGCTGCCGAGGCGGCGATCGGGCTGGCTATCCTGGTGGTGCTGTTCCGCAACCGCAATACGATCAACGTCGCCGATCTGGATACCATGAAGGGCTGAAGGTGGAACAGGTTTATCTGCTGATACCGCTGGCACCGTTGTTCGGTGCCATAGTCGCCGGGTTGTTCGGGCGCAGGATAGGCCGCGCGGGCGCCCATTGGGTCACGATAGCGGGTGTCACGGTGGCATTCGTGCTGTCGCTGGTATCTCTGAAGCACCACGTGATCGACGGCGCGCCGGTGTTTAATGCGGCGGTGTATACGTGGCTGGTGAGCGACGGTATTCAGTTTCAGATCGGCTTCCTGGTCGACAACCTGACCGTGTTGATGATAACCGTGGTCACGTCGGTGTCGCTGGCGGTGCACGTCTACACCATCGGTTACATGGAGGAAGATCCGGGTTACCAGCGGTTTTTCAGCTATATCGCGCTGTTCACTTTCTCCATGCTGATGCTGGTGATGAGCAACAATTTTCTGCAGCTGTTTTTCGGCTGGGAAGCGGTGGGCCTGGTGTCCTATCTGCTGATCGGATTCTGGTTCAAACGCGAAACCGCCATCTATGCAAATTTGAAAGCGTTTCTGGTGAACCGGGTCGGTGATTTCGGTTTTTTATTGGGCATTGCCGCGATCGTGACGTATTTCGGCACTCTGGACTACGCGCAGGTGTTCGCGGCGGCGCCTGATCATGCCGCCACGACGATTGCGTTGTTCGGCGGGCAAAGCTGGTCGCTGATGACGGTTATCTGCATATTCCTGTTCATCGGCGCGATGGGCAAGTCCGCGCAGGTCCCGTTACACGTGTGGCTGCCGGACTCGATGGAAGGGCCGACGCCGATCTCCGCACTGATCCACGCGGCGACCATGGTGACCGCCGGTATTTTCATGGTTGCGCGCATGTCGCCACTGTTCGAGCTCAGCGAAACGGCGCTCAGCGTGGTGATAATCATCGGCGCCATCACGGCGTTGTTCATGGGCCTGGTGGGTATAGTGCAGAACGACATCAAACGCGTGGTCGCCTATTCCACGCTGTCGCAACTTGGCTACATGACGGTGGCGTTGGGGGCTTCGGCGTATTCGGTGGCTATTTTTCACCTGATGACGCACGCGTTCTTCAAGGCGCTTTTGTTCCTGGCGGCCGGCTCGGTGATCATTGCCATGCATCACGAGCAGGACATCCGCGCGATGGGCGGTTTGTGGCGCAAGATGCCGATTACGTACGTCACCTCACTGGTGGGCTCGCTGGCGCTCATAGGCACGCCGTTTTTCTCCGGGTACTTCTCTAAAGATGCGATCATCGTCGCCGTTTCGCACGCGCAGATCGCCGGTGCCGGATTCGCCTACTTTGCGGTGACTATCGGGGTCTTCATCACCGCGTTCTACAGTTTTCGCATGTTCTTTCTGGTGTTCCACGGCGAGTCACGGGTGGATCCGCACACGGCCGAACATCTGCACGAAACCAAGCCAGTTGTGACATTGCCACTGATTGCGCTGGCGATACCGTCGGTAATCATCGGTGGTCTGACCATAGAGCCGGTATTGTTTGGGGGATTCTTCGACGGCGCTATCGATGTGGCCTCCCGACACGACACCGTGGCAAAAGTTGCGGAGGGATTTCACGGCGCTATTTCGTTTTCCATGCATGCGTTGGTAAGTCTGCCGTTCTACCTGGCACTGGCCGGTGTGGCTGCCGCCTGGTATTTGTACTTGCGGCGTCCCGAACTGGCGGGCAGGTTGCGCGAAAAGCTCGCCCCGCTGCACCTGATACTTACCCGCAAGTACTGGTGCGACGAGTTCAATTCGATTGTCTTTGCGGGGGGCGGGCGCATGTTCGGACGTTTGCTGTGGCGCGTCGGGGACGAGTCGGTAATAGACGGCTTGATCGTCAACGGTGCCGCCAATACGGTGGGTAGAATCGCGCAGGTCTTGCGGCACCTGCAAACGGGTTTTCTCTATCACTATGCGTTCGCCATGATCATCGGGTTGCTGTTGCTGCTCACCCTGTTCGTAATGCCGGCCTATTTTTAACTCCGACTCCTGACGAGAAACGCAGATTTACAGACAACAACAATGCTCGATTGGCCAATTCTCAGTGTATTGATCTGGTTGCCGATCATCGGCGGCATCGTCGTACTGCTATCGGGCGAGGGCGGGGCACGCCGCACGGCGCTGGTCGTTTCGGTGGCGACGCTCGCTTTGTGCGTGCCGCTGTGGTCGGCTTTCTCGACCGCTACGGCCGAGATGCAGTTTACTGAGCACGCCAGCTGGATTCCGGTCATAAACGCCAACTACGCGCTGGGCATTGACGGTTTCGCCCTGCCGCTGATCGTGCTGACCGCTCTTATCACACCGCTGGTCGTGATTGCCGGCTGGCAGGTGATCGAGCACAAACGCGCCCAGTACATGGCGGCTTTCCTGATCATGGAAGGACTGATGATCGGGGTTTTCGCGGCGCTGGATGCAATTTTGTTCTACGTATTTTGGGAAGCGCAGCTGATTCCCATGTTTCTGGTGATCGGTGTCTGGGGCGGACCCAACCGGGTGTACGCGACAATCAAGTTTTTTCTGTACACGTTTTTCGGTTCCGTGTTCATGCTGGTCGCACTGATCTATATGTACTTTCAGTCGAGCAGCTTCGAAATCCTGCAGTTCCACGGCCTGGAACTCAATCTCACCGAGCAGATACTGATATTCGTCGCTTTCCTGGCGGCCTTTGCGGTGAAGATCCCCATGTGGCCAGTGCACACCTGGTTGCCCGACGCGCATGTGGAGGCGCCAACCGGGGGCTCGGCGGTACTGGCCGCGATAATGTTGAAAATGGGCGGCTACGGATTTATCCGGTTCAGCCTGCCGATTGCACCAGATGCCAGCCGGGAACTGGATTGGTTGATTATCACGTTGTCGCTGATCGCCGTGGTGTACATCGGTTTCGTCGCGCTGGTCCAGCAGGACATGAAAAAGCTCATTGCCTATTCATCCATTTCGCACATGGGCTTCGTGACGCTGGGTCTTTTCATCGCATTTACAATTTTCACCCGTGGCGGCGGCGAGATAGACGGCGCCGCGCTGGGGGTGGAAGGCGCGATGGTGCAGATGGTGTCGCACGGGTTCGTATCGGCGGCATTATTTCTATGTGTAGGCGTGATGTACGATCGATTGCACTCGCGCATGATCAAGGACTACGGCGGCGTGGCGAACAGCATGCCAATTTTCGCAACTTTCATGGTGCTGTTTGCGATGAGCAATGCGGGATTGCCGGGAACCTCCGGATTTGTCGGCGAGTTCATGGTAATACTGGCGAGCTTCAAAGCGAATTTCTGGTACGCGTTTCTTGCCGCAACAACGCTGGTGCTGGGCGCTGCGTATACGCTTTGGATGGTCAAGCGAGTCGTGTTCGGCGAAGTGGCCAGCGACGGCGTGGCGGCACTGCAGGATGTCGACGCGCGCGAGTTCCTGGTTCTGGGCGTGCTCACCGCGTGCGTGCTGCTGATCGGTATATGGCCCGCCCCACTGGTCGACGTTCTGCATGTCTCGGTGGAGAACCTGCTGCGTCACATAGTGCTCAGCAAGCTCTGAGATCGTATCGTATGTACTCAACGGCGCTCGAATATCTACCCGCAATACCAGAACTGTTTCTGCTCAGCGCGCTGTGCTGCGTGCTGGTCGTCGATCTGTTTCTCAACGAGCGGCAGCGCGACGTGACGTTCCTGTTGTCGCAGCTGAGTTTGTTGGTAACGCTGGTGCTGGTGGTGGTTTTCCATAGTGATTCGCCGCGAGTAATTTTCGCAAACTCGTTTGTGGCAGATACGATGGCGACAGTGCTGAAAGCGTTTATCTGCCTGATAGTGTTAGGCGTGTTTGTCTATTCACGACGCTACCTGATAGTGCGCGGGCTGTATCGTGGTGAATTCTTCGTGCTGGGTCTGTTCGGTGTGCTCGGCATGATGATTCTGGTTTCGGGACACAATCTTTTGAGCCTGTATCTCGGACTGGAGCTGTTGTCGCTGTCGCTGTATGCGATGGTCGCTTTCGACCGGGATTCGGCGCGCGCCAGTGAAGCGGCGATGAAGTATTTCGTGCTCGGCGCGCTGGCGTCCGGCATATTATTGTACGGCATTTCCATACTGTACGGCATGAGCGGGACCTTGGATCTCATTGGGCTCAGTGAGTATCTGCGGCGCGAAGGCACAGGCAACATCGGCGCCGTACTGGCGCTGGTGTTTATCGTGGTGGCGCTGGCGTTCAAGCTGGGTGCCGTGCCTTTTCACATGTGGCTGCCCGATGTGTATCACGGATCGCCGACACCGGTAACCGTATACATTGCCAGTGCGTCGAAAATCGCCGGCTTTGCGTTCGTTATGCGAATGCTGGTGGAGGGCCTGGGTCCATTGCACAACGATTGGCAGGACATGCTCATTATTCTGGTGGTGCTGTCGCTGGCCATCGGTAACCTGGTGGCCATAGCGCAGACCAATCTGAAACGCATGCTCGCCTATTCGACGATTGCACACATCGGATTTCTGCTGCTCGGAATACTCGCCGGGACCCGGCAGGGATATTCCGCGTCCATGTTCTATACAATTGTGTATGCCATTACTTCGTTGGGCGCGTTCGGTGTCGTGTTACTGCTGAGCCGCGTTGGATTCGAAGCTGATCGGCTCGACGATCTGAAAGGCCTGAACGACCGCAGTCCGTGGTTTGCGTTCATCATGTTGATAATCATGTTCTCCATGGCCGGCGTACCGCCCACTGTTGGGTTTTTCGCGAAGTTTTATGTATTGCGGGCGGTGATAGACGTCGATCTATGGTGGCTTGCGGTGGTTGCCGTGGCGTTTTCGGTCATAGGCGCGTTCTATTATTTGCGCGCCGTGAAGATGATGTATTTCGATAATCCGTTGGATCGCAGTGCACTGGAAGAAACATCGGGCATGCGGATTATACTCAGTACCAATGGATTGGCGGTGCTGGCGCTGGGCATATACCCGACGGCGCTGCTCACGCTGTGTACCCGGTCTCTGATGTGGTGATAGGCCGGCGTACCGGCGGATACCCGACTATCCTTGAAAATACCCCGGTGACTCAGTAGAATTCGCGAGCCTGCTGCGGGGTGGAGCAGTCTGGCAGCTCGTCGGGCTCATAACCCGAAGGTCGCAGGTTCAAATCCTGCCCCCGCTACCAAGAATATGAGTCGCAAAGGCCCCTCTAGCAGGGGCCTTTTCGTTCCCGAAGCATCGCGGGATGCCCTGGGTTGAGGTGATGATGATGCGGCGTGCATCCGCGCCAGTTTGGGATTGTGTCGAATCGGTGGTGTCCGGAATGGGATACCAGTTCGTCGGCGCACAGTATGGCCGTGGTTCGAGTGGTGCCCTGTTACGAGTCTACATAGACGCTGAACCGGGCATAGATGTCGAGGATTGCGCCAAGGTGAGTCAGCAGTTGAGCGCGGTGCTGGATGTCGAGGATCCGATTCGCGAAGCGTATGTGTTGGAGGTTTCGTCCCCTGGACTGGATCGCCCATTGTTTCGCGAGTGCGATTTCGTGGCGCACAGCGGTGCTCTGGTTCGGGTGCGACTGCACAGGTCGGTTGACGGGCAGCGAAATGTCAAGGGGCGGCTGCGGGCGTCTCCTGATTCGCGGGTCCTGATAGAAGCGGAAGACCAGCTCTGGGAGCTGGATTATGCAGACATAGATGAGGCGCGTTTGGTGCCTGAATACAGCTGAGGCGTGCGTGTGGAGAATGTAGCCATGAATAGAGACATCCTGATGGTTGTCGACGCCGTGTCCAACGAGAAAGGCGTTGAAAAGGACGTCATTTTCGAGGCGCTGGAAGCGGCGCTGGCGTCTGCTACGCGTAAGAAGCATGGCGGCGATATCGAAGTGCGTGTGGCCATCGACCGCGAAAGCGGCGACTACGACACGTTCCGGCGCTGGGAAGTCGTCGACGACGAAGAAGAACAGGAATTCCCGATGCGCCAGATCACTCACGCGGCAGCGGTCGAACTGGAGCCCGACATGGCAATCGGCGATTTCACCGAAGAGCCGATGGAGTCGGTGGAATTCGGTCGCATCGCTGCTCAAACCGCGAAACAAGTGATCGTGCAGAAAGTTCGCGAGGCCGAGCGGTTGCGCGTGGTCGAAGCATTCGAGGACAGGGTCGGCGAACTGATCATGGGCATCGTCAAACGCGTGGAACGCAGCGGTGTGTACATGGACCTCGGCGGTAACGCGGAGGCGTTCGTGCCGCGTGAAGAGATGATTCCGCGCGAAGCGGTGCGGCCCGGCGACAGGTTGCGCGGTTATCTGCGCGAAGTGCGCTCGGAACCGCGTGGCCCGCAATTGTTTGTCGCCCGCACTGCGCCCGAGTTCCTGGCGGAGCTTTTCAAGCTGGAAGTGCCGGAGGTAGGTCAGGGCCTGATCGACATCATGGGTGCGGCCCGCGACCCTGGCGTACGCGCAAAAATCGCGGTGCGCTCCAACGATCCGCGCCTGGACCCCGTCGGCGCGTGTGTCGGAATGCGTGGCTCGCGGGTGCAAACCGTGTCCAACGAACTGGCTGGCGAACGGGTGGATATCATCCTGTGGGACGACAATCCGGCGCAGTTCGTCATCAACGCAATGTCGCCGGCCGAGGTTGTTTCGATCGTCGTCGATGAGGATGCCAACTGCATGGATATCGCCGTGGAGGAGGAGAAACTGTCTCTGGCGATAGGTAGAAACGGACAGAACGTACGCCTTGCCAGTGAGCTCACCGGTTGGGAGCTGAATGTGATGGATGCACAGCAGGCGGAAGAAAAAAGCGAGAACGAGGCAAAACAGTTTCAGCAGATGTTTGCCGAGCAGTTGGATGTGGACGAGGATGTTGCCAACATCTTGGTGCAGGAAGGCTTCACCAGTATCGAGGAAGTCGCCTACGTGCCAGAGCAGGAACTGGTCGACGTTGAAGAGTTTGACGAAGACATCGTCAGGGAACTGCGCAATCGTGCGCGTGATGCGCTGTTGACTAAAGCGATTGCCACGGAAGAGAAAATCGGTGACGCGCGGCCTTCGGACGAACTTCTGGAGCTGGAAGGGCTGGAAGAAGAACTTGCGTACGAGTTCGCCGCCAAAGGCATCGTTACAATGGAGGATCTCGCCGAGCAGGCGGTGGACGATCTCATGGAATTCGAAAACATGGACGAAGAACTGGCTGCGCAATTGATAATGAAGGCCCGTGAGCCCTGGTTCGAGGCCGCGGAAGAAAACGCCGAAAGCGATCCATCAGTGGGGTGAACCAATGAGCGACGTGACCGTAAAACAACTCGCGGAAGTCGTCGGCACGCCTGTCGATCGACTGCTGGAGCAACTTCAGGATGCCGGCCTGAGCAAGGGCGGTGCGGATGATGCGGTAACGGACAACGAAAAGATGGAATTGCTGGAATTCTTGCGCCGCTCGCATGGGCGTAACGATGGAGCACCGCTCGCCTCGCAAAAAATTACTTTACGCCGCAAACGTGTCAGCGAGCTGAAAGTATCCGCTGGCGCACCGGGACGCCGGACGGTGAACGTCGAAGTGCGCGGCAAACGCACGTACGTAAAGCGCAGTGCTGCGCTACAGGACGAAGTCAAGAAGTCTCAGGAGTTGGAAGAAGAGCGGGTGCGCCAGGAGACCGAAGCGGCGGAACTCGAGCGCAAACGCCTGGAGGCCGAGCAAAGCAAACGTCAAGAAGAGGAACGAAAGCGCAAGGAACTCGAAGAAGAAGCCAAGCGCAAGGCCGTCGAGGAAGAGGAAGCGCGGCGCAAAGCCGAGGAGGAAGGCGCGCGGCGCAAAGCCGAGGAGGAAGCCAAAGCCAAGTCGGCGGCGGATGAAAAAAGCAGCGCCTCAGAACGCAAGCGCAAAGAAAAAGAAACCCGCTATGGCCGCGACGAGATACACGTAGCCAAGGGCAAAGCCGGGCGTCGTTCGAAGAAACGTACAGTCCGCGTGGCGTCCAAAACCGTTGAAAGTAAACACGGTTTCGAGAAACCGACCGCCCCGGTAGTGCGCGAAGTGAATGTGCCCGACACAATAACTGTGGCGGAACTGGCCAACGCGATGGCCGTGAAAGCGGCGGAAGTCATCAAAGCCATGATGAATATGGGCGAGATGGCGACGATCAACCAGGTGATCGATCAGGATACCGCGGTGCTGGTGGTTGAAGAAATGGGTCACAGGGCGGTGACGCAGTCCGAGAGCGATATGGAGAAATCGCTAACCGAGGTTCTGCACGTCGAAATATCGGCGGAAGAGGCTTCGCCACGGCCGCCGGTCGTCACGGTGATGGGTCACGTCGACCACGGCAAGACCTCGTTGCTCGACCATATCCGCCGCACGCGCGTGACGGCAGGTGAAGCCGGTGGCATAACCCAGCACATCGGCGCATATCATGTGGAAACCAACCGCGGAATGATCACGTTTCTGGATACCCCCGGGCATGCGGCGTTTACCGCAATGCGCGCACGTGGCGCCCACTCCACCGACATCGTGGTGCTGGTCGTTGCTGCCGATGATGGTGTGAAACCGCAAACCGTCGAGGCTATTCAGCACGCGCGTGCGGCGCAAGTCCCGCTGGTGATAGCGGTCAATAAAATGGACAAACCGGAAGCCGATCCCGAACGCGTGCGCAGCGAGCTCGCTCAACAGGACGTGATACCCGATGCATGGGGTGGTGACACTCAGTTCATCAACGTGTCGGCGCAAAGCGGCGAAGGCATCGATGCATTGCTGGACGCGATTCTTCTGCAGGCTGAATTGCTCGAGTTACGCGCGCCCCGCGGAGGTTACGCTGCCGGAGTCGTGGTGGAAGCTACCCTGGATAAAGGACGCGGCCCAGTGGCGACGGTGCTGGTACAAAGCGGTACGCTGCACAAGGGCGATATTGTCGTAACCGGCACCGAGTTTGGGCGCGTGCGTGCGTTGTTCGACGAGGCCGGCAATGCCATCGCCAGCGCCGGTCCGTCGATTCCGGCAGTGGTCCTGGGATTATCCGGTACGCCCAATGCGGGCGACGAATTGCTGGCAACATCCGACGAGCGAAAGGCCAAGGAACTCGCCCAGTACCGCCAGAGCAAGACCCGCGATCTGCGACTGGCGAGTCAGCGACCCGCGAAACTCGAGGACGTGTTCTCGCAGATTCGCGAAGGCGAAGTGCAGGTATTGAACGTGATGGTGAAGACCGATGTGCAGGGCAGTTTCGAGGCACTGAGAGAGTCGCTGGAGAAGCTCTCCAACGACGAGGTACAGGTCAAGATCATCGGCGGTGGGGTGGGCGGTATCACCGAATCGGACGTCAATCTTGCCGCGGCCTCACAAGCGATTGTGATCGGATTCAACGTGCGCGCCGACAGTACCGCGCGGCGCGTGGTCGCCGAACAGGGCGTGGATCTGCGCTATTTCAGCGTTATTTACGAAGCTATCGATCAAGTCAAAGCGGCCATTGGTGGCATGCTGTCGCCGGAAATCCAGGAGCGGATTATCGGTCTGGCTGAAGTCAAGGAAGTCTTCAAATCGCCAAAAATGGGGGCGGTCGCCGGTTCTATCGTTGTCGATGGCGTGGTACGCAAGCGTGAACCGATTCGTGTGCTGCGCGACAATGTGGTGATCTATGAAGGTGAACTGGAGTCGCTGCGTCGTTTCAAGGACGATGTGGAAGAAGTTCGTATGGGCACCGAATGCGGTATCGCGGTGCGCAACTACAACGATGTGCGGGTAGGCGATCATATCGAGGTGTACGAACGCACCGAAGTTGCGCGCACGGTCGCCTGAGGACGTCGGCGGCGCGGTAGACATGCCGAAAGACTATCCGCGTAGCGATCGCGTAGCCGATGAAATTCAACGGCAGCTGGCGGAAACCATCCGGCACGAGTTGAAAGATCCTGGCGTGGCCGCGTTTTTCACCATTTCCGAAGTGGAAGTGACACGTGACCTGTCTATTGCGGACGTGCATTTCACGGTGCTGGAAGCGGAGTCCGTCGAGAACACCTTGGATGCTCTGCAGCGTGCGCGCGGGTTTTTGCGCAAGCGCCTGGCAAGCAAACTGCGTCTGCGCAACACGCCGCAGTTGCGGTTTCACCACGACCGCTCCGTGGACGATGGCGCGCGTATGGACAGGTTGATCGAAGCGGCGCGGCGGCGCGACTCGCACGAGTGATAACCTTATGAACAAGCGCGCGGCGGTAAACGGTATCGTCCTACTGAACAAGCCGACCGGTCGGACGTCCAATCATGCACTCCAAGAGGTGAAGCGTATTTTCCGCGCCCGCAAGGCCGGACATACCGGCAGCCTGGATCCCCTGGCCAGTGGGTTGCTGCCCGTGTGCCTGGGCGAGGCGACCAAGGTTTCTACGTTCCTGCTGGATGCCGACAAACGCTACTCGCTGACCGCACGTTTCGGCGAACGTACCACCACCGGTGACGCAGAGGGCGAAATCATCGCCAGGCGCGGTATCGACGACCTCAACGCGCAGCGGGTTCGCGAAGTGCTGGAGAAGTTTCGTGGCCGGCTGCGCCAGATACCGCCGATGTACTCGGCAGTCAAGCGCCAGGGGCAGCCGCTGTACAAACTGGCGCGTCGCGGCATAGAGGTCGAGCGAGAGGCCCGTGATATCGAAGTGTTCGAGTTCGAGGTGACCGCTTATCAGGACGCCGAATACTGCTTCGAGCTGCATTGCTCCAAGGGGACCTACGTACGCACGCTGGTGGATGATATCGGTGAGCGGCTCGGATGCGGCGCGCACGTGCGCGCGCTGTGCCGCACTGGAATCGGTGTCTTTCAAGCCCCGGAACAGACCGGCGTCACACTGCAGCAGTTGCATAGTGCGGCTGAATCGGGCGCGGATGCGCTGGCGCAGTACCTGTTGCCGCTGGATGCAGCGCTGGTCAACTGGCCCGACGTGACACTGACATCGGACATGGTCTTCTACGTGCGTCAGGGCCAGGCAGTCCAGGTGCCAAGGGCTCCGACCAGTGGTTTCTTGCGGTTGTACGCACGCGACGGCTCGTTCGTGGGCATGGGCCGGGTGCAGGAAGACGGCAAAATCGCGCCAAAGCGTTTGCTGGCCCGGTAACCCTGGCCGGATGTGCTTGGAATTAGCATTTCGCTGTTGTATCGGGCACGTCAAGTGCTAAAATCCGCGCTTTTCATTTCGACCTAAGCCAGCGGAGCTTTGATGTCATCCTTGAACACCGAGACCA
>JAOTYY010000039.1 GCA_029861595.1 Gammaproteobacteria bacterium | reverse complement strand
TTTGAGGCGCGTGCGGCTTGCGCCTGCGCGGCTTTTCTGCGTTGTGTCTCGGTGGCTTCGATGGTTGCCAGTTTTTCGCGGATCAATTGCAGGCCCAATGCCTCAGGGTCGATGCGTTCCGCGCCGGCTATTTGTCTTCTCGCGGTATCAAGGTCCCGCGTATCGATCGCGCGATTGGCGGCCTGGATATGTACATCGAGCAGCTTCGCGATGCCGCTCTGTGCCTCGGTGTGGGTCGGGTCGATGCTCAAGATGCGCCGATAGTAAGCGAGTGCACTCTCGTGTTCGGGCTCGATCAGGCGGCCGGCATCGCTTGCTGCGCTCGCCGCTTGCACGAGATCAGCTACGCGCCGTTCGTCAGAGTCCGCCGTTGGCGCGGGCATGGGTGCCGTCGCGACCATTGGTGTTACTTCCGGCTGCGGGAGTTGTGTGAACCAAAGCGTCGCGCCGGCGGCGATGATCGCGGTCACACCCGCGCCGATCCATAATCCAGCACGTTTTTTCGCGAGTGGGGAGGCCGCCAGAGAAGGCGGTGTAGCTGCCTCGGCCGCTTGCGGTCTGGTCAACGGCGCCGTCGGAATTGTCTGTGGTGCCGGAGTGGTGGGCGCCAGGGTATCCGGTCGGTCGAAATCGATATCCAGCGAACCGTTTGCTGCGGGCGCCGCCGGCTGCGTGCCGCCGGTGTCTGGCGCCGGGCGCGTGGCTGCGGCGATTTCCGACTGCGGTGGCACCGGTTCCGTGCCGTGCAGCATGTGCTGCCAGCTACCTGCCGTTTGCGGGCGATCTGCTTCGAGAAAACGCAGCGAACAATCCAGCGCCTCGAGAAAATGCTCGGAGTATTCGCCTGCCTTCAGGTCCGCCAGCGGCAGGTAGGGATCCGTGGAGTGATTGATACGCGCCATGCCGCGCTTGATTGCCTCGATCGGTGTGTTACCGGTGACAGCCCGGTAAAGCGTTGCACCGAGGGCATAAATGTCAGTCCATGGGCCCTGTTTGCCGTCGGCGTCGTGGTACTGCTCGAACGGTGCGTATCCCGGTGTAACCAGGCTGGTCAGCGTGCGCGTCTGACCACTGATGGCGTGCCGCGCGGAGCCGAAATCCAGCAACACCGGCGAGCCGTCTTTACGAATGAAAATATTGTCCGGTTTGATATCGCGGTGAATGAAGCCGGCTTCATGAACCAGCGCCAGGCCGTCGAGGATTGGGTCCAGAAGTGCTAGCAACGCCGGCTCGCCGCGCAGCTGGCCCGCCCTGATAATCTGGGCGAGGCTTTGCCCGTCTTCATACTCCATGACCATGTACGCGGTGTTGTTCTGCTCGAAAAAGCTCTGTACCCGAACGATGTTGGGATGTTTGAATTTCGCCAGCGTTTTCGCTTCGGTGAGAAAGCGATCCAGACCCCAGTGGTACATTTTGCCGTGCTCGGCCGACATCGGCTGCACGGTGGTCTCGTCAACCCGTACCGCGAGTTCGTTGGGCAGATACTCTTTTATAGCGACACGCTGTTCCAGGTTGGTGTCTTCGGCGAGATAGGTGATGCCGAATCCGCCCTGGCCGAGAATGCTGTCGATGCGGTACCAGTGGAGTCTGCCACCCCTGGGCAGCGCTTTGTGATGATGGTCGGGATTCACTGGGATTTATGCAGTGGCGCCTTGGTTGCTGTAGCGCTTAGCGGTCAAATTACTCGCAACTGAAACGCACCAACAGGGAAGGATCGGCTTCTGTGACCTTCTGTCCCAGGCAGAACACCCCATGGCTGTGCAGTATCAGCTCCTCGCGGCGCAGGTAGACGTCCTCTTTGCCGGCGATTTGCACGTAGGTGCCATTCGTGCTGGTATCAACCAACACATACTTGCCGCGCCGGAATACGCAGTGCGCATGGCGCCGCGATGCCAGGTCAGTGTCGATCACCACGTCGCATTGCGCATCGCGACCGAACGACAGCGAGCCCGCGTCGCCTTCGATAGTATGTATGGTGTGCGCGAAGGTGACCCTCAGATTGCTCTCCCGGACCTGGCCGCGGCTCATGAGCTTGGTCGCCATGCGAGTGACTTCTTCGTCCGAATCCCACAGCACCTCGTAAATCGCTATTTCCGCGCTTTTGCCTTTCACTTTGGCGACGTCGAACGGCCGGGTGGCCGACGCCAGCGTCGGTGACAGCTCGGCCACGGTGGTCTCGGTGGTGATTATCTGTCCGCCGCGTGCCACACTTGCCATGCGCGCAGCGAGGTTGACGGCGTCACCGAACACGTCGCCTCCATCCTCGATCACCGACCCGTAATGCAGTCCGGTACGAATGCCGATGCGCAACTTTTCGGTATCCGGTGCGCTTTGCACGATTTCCTGCATAATGCGGGCTGCCGTAACGGCGGCGTCGGCGGTGGGGAACCGGCACATCAGTTCGTCGCCGATGGTCTTGATCACGGTGCCGCCCTGGTCGCTGGTTACCTCGGCAAGCTGTGCCAGGCAGTCTCCGACCATGCGCTTCGCTTCTACATCACCAAGTTGCTCATAGAGTTGCGTGCTGCCGGCGACGTCGCTGAACATCACCGCGCACCTGGTTTGCGTGGTCGTATTCATGGCCCGGCGGGGATTATCTCACACCACGCACAGGGGGGCGGAAGGCTGGACCGGCCCGCAGCGGTGTTAGCGGGGCACTTCGTCAGTTGTCGGTGCGCGTACCAAAGGTGTCTCGCGCGGCACCCGGCAGTGACGGCTCGTCGCGACTCACGTGCGTGGTCTGCCACTGCACTTTTGGCTTATTGCCCCATGCATGCAGGTTCGTATGCAATTGCAGGCTGCGAATGCGTGAGTAGGTTTCCGCATCGGTACGCCGCAGATATTGCGAGCATTCGATGAGGATGCGTTTCGCTTCGTCTTTCGATTTAGTGGGAAGCGCAAGCTTGTTGCGCAGGAACTCGTCGTCGGCGCCGCTCCAGGGCTGACCGTTGTTGGCGGCTGGTGCCTCCTCGTGGTCCGGTTTGTTTTGCCGGCGGATTTCACGGTTGACCAGACGCAGCGCTATCTTCAATTCCTCGCGGTCATCCTGGTCGTAGAGTTCAAACAGGTAATCCCTCGCGGTCTTGAGGTTGTCTACGGATCTTTCTCTCATGGCTTCAATCACTGAAACTCGCCGGTATTGAATTTACTGAACCTGCTAGCTTACCACCGTGTTTACTGTCGGCGGGTGCCGCTTGTCGGCGACTTATACACGTTGATACCGCTGTAAAGCCTAACGACGGCTAGTTTGCACCACTGTGCGGTATTCACCGCGGATTGGCGAAATATTACCCGCGGGTCGTCAAAGTTGGATTGCCGGGGGCTTTATGTGAACCATATCACACTCGTCGGGGCCCGCCGGCGTGCCTGTTGCATCCCCGGTAAACACCCGCCATCACGTTAACTGTGCCCGGAATCGGTCTCCAAGCAGAGGTTGCGGCGCATTGGCATACAACCTGCACCATGAGCTTGAAATCATTCCACAGGAACTGCGAAATGAAATTGAACGCATTGTGGACCATCGAATATGCTACCAATCACGGTGACTTCGGCACCGGCGTTGCAGTGCTGGTTGACGGCAACGTTTACGGCGGCGACACCAACTACTGTTACGAGGGCGCCTACGAGCGCCAGGGTGGGGAAATCGTCGCCCGTGTAAAGCTTTTTTTACACAATGGACGATCCCAGCCCGACGGGGCGACCGATGAAGCGGTTTCCGTTCTGATGCGCGGGCGGGCGATGGGCGAGGAACTGGAACTCACCGGCGTGCTGGAGCACGAGCCCAACACCAAACTTTTTATCCATATGCAGCGCCGTTCCAGTGTGCCCGCACCGCAGGCTGCCGGCGCGCAATCGCCCGCGCATGGGCAAGCTGTCGACGATGTCGTTGCGGCCGCGATGGGTGGCGACAAAGAGTCTCCTTACCTGATTGATGAGGCCGCTGATCGTCTGCCGCTATACTGACCGGCACGCACTCCCAGGCTCTACTGACAGCCTTCCATCCCCGTATTCTAAAGTTGCCGTCGCTCGCGGCCGATGTACTGTGATTACCGGTAGGCTGCGAATCGCGCCGCGGTTCGTTTGTTCTACAGAGGAGAGTCATGCAAATTCAGGGCCCCAGGCTGTTAGTGGTCGACGACGAACCGCTGAATCAGGAAATCATTGCCGAATATCTGGGCGACAGTGCCTACACCCTGAAAATGGCGGACGATGGGGCGATTGCCTGGTCGATCCTGCAGTCGCAACCGGATTCGTTCGATGCCGTGCTGCTGGACAGAATGATGCCCAACATGGATGGCATCGAAGTGATCGAGCGGATGAAACAACATCCCTCACTGCGCGGGGTACCGGTGATCATGCAAACTGCCGCCGCCGCCAAGGACGATGTCGTTAGCGGCCTGCAGGCCGGCGCGTACTACTACCTCACCAAGCCCTTCGAGGAAGGTGTATTGCGTTCCATCGTGGACGCCGCAGTCGAAGATTACCGTCGCCATCGCACGCTGGTTGAACAACTGCAGACCCGAGATGGCGTGTTGCACATGATTGAGAGCGTCGAACTGTCCATCCGCACGCTCGACGATGCACGCAATACGGCGACTTTCATCGCCGATGCATGCCCGCAGCCGGAGCGCGTCGTGATGGGATTTTCCGAATTGCTAGTAAACGGCGTCGAACACGGCAATCTGCAGGTCAGCTACGCAGACAAGTCCCGTTTGAACAGCGCCGGCGAATGGGAGAACGAAATCCAACGCCGCCTGGCGGATCCAGCGCATGCGCACAAAAGAGTGAAGGTCCAATACCAGCGTGTCAGCGACAAGGTCACGGTACGCATCACCGACGAGGGCGACGGCTTCGACTGGGAGCGCTACCTGGAGATGGATCCTGCTCGTGCGTTCGACAGCCACGGACGCGGTATTGCAATGGCGCGCATGCTGAGCTTCGACAAAGTCACCTATCTCGGCTCGGGCAACCAAGTCGAGGTGGAAATCAATCTGACGCCTCTATCATGAGCGCGGCCGCCACGCGGCGATCTTCGGATAACAATACATTGTAGGTACGGCACGCGGCCGCCGTGTCCATTACCTCTAACCCGACTCGCAGCGCGGCCAAAGCAGCCTGTAACGCCAGTGGCGGGAAAACCAGCCTGCTGCCGGTACCCAGAACGATAATGTCCGGTTGCAGCTGCAATGCCCCCCCTAAGTGTTCGATAGTCAGGTCGTGTATCAAAGTGACCGGCCATTCCAGCAGTTGGCCGGCAGTAACGATAACGCTGTGCGCGAACTCCTGCTGGCCTATGCGCACCGCACCGTCGCGATAAGCGGTGATGTAATAGGCACCGCGGCCCGCCTCCAGCGTAAACTTCATTTAGATTGCAACCTGTGAGTATCTAGTCAGTATAATCGCACGCCTTTGCGAATCCGATGGCCGGACCCGGCCTGGCAGGTTCGTCGAAGCGCGAAAGTTTGTTGTGAGGTAGCAGCGGCGGTGAAGCCCGTAAAGATAGGATTACTGGGACTGGGGACGGTAGGTGGTGGGACCGCCACCGTGTTGCAGCGTAACGCCGACGAGATTGCGCGCCGCGCCGGGCGTGGCATTGTCGTCACGCACGCTGCACGTAATCGAGAACGCGCCGATGCCTTGGGGCTTGCGCAAACGCGTATAAGCACCGATCCCTGGGACGTGGTGGGTGATCCCGAGATCGCCGTCGTTGTCGAGTTGATCGGCGGCGAGCACCCGGCACTGGACCTGGTAATGTCCGCGATTACGCAAGGCAAACACGTGGTCACGGCAAATAAAGCCCTGATCGCCCTGCACGGCAATCAGATCTTCGCGGCGGCGCGCGAACACGGTGTCATGGTCGCCTTCGAAGGTGCGGTAGCGGGTGGTATCCCGATCATCAAGGCGATCCGAGAAGGCCTGGCCGGCAACGATATCGAGTGGCTGGCGGGCATAATCAATGGCACCAGCAACTACGTGCTAACCGAAATGCGTGAACACGCACGTGAATTCAGCGAAGTACTGCACGAGGCGCAGCAACTGGGTTACGCCGAGGCTGATCCGACGTTCGATGTCGAAGGCATCGATGCCGCGCACAAGTTGACTATTCTGGCCTCCATCGCGTTCGGGGTGCCGCTGCAGTTCGACCGGGTCTACACCGAAGGCATCAGCCGTATTACACCGGATGACATCGCCTATGCGGGCGAACTCGGCTACCGCATCAAGCATCTCGGTATCGCCCGGCGCACCTTCGGCGCAGTGGAGTTGCGGGTGCATCCCACGCTGATTCCCGAGCGCTGTTTGCTGGCCAGCGTCGACGGCGTGATGAACGCGGTACTAGTGAAAGCCGACGCGGTCGGCCAGACTCTGTATTACGGTCCTGGTGCCGGCGCCGAGCCCACAGCATCGGCGGTTGTAGCCGATCTGGTGGAGGTGGTGCGCACCCTGACCGCGGACCCGGAAAACCGGGTGCCGCACCTGGCGTTTCAGCCCGATGCGTTGTCGGACGCCCGGGTGCTGGATATGGAGGAAGTCGAGTCTGCCTATTACCTGCGCATGCGCGCGCAGGATCAGCCCGGTGTGCTGGCCGATATCAGTCGCATCCTGGGGGACAGCCGTATCAGTATCGAGGCGGTGGTGCAGAAAGAGCCCGCAGCGGGTGAGACCAGCGTGCCGTTGATACTTCTGACGCGGCGCGTACAGGAACGCCGCGTAAGCCAGGCTATCGCGGCGATCGAGCAATTGCCCAGCGTGGCGGGCGATGTCGTTCGCATCCGCATGGAGACGCTGGAGTGAGTGACGGCAACTTGTACCGGGGCTTGATCGACAGGTACCGCAGTCGCTTGCCGATCGCCGAGGATATCGAGGTTATCAGCCTTGCCGAGGGGAACACGCCGCTGTTGCCTTTGCGCAATCTGACGCGCAACCGTAATCTGGATTTCGAACTATACGCCAAGTTCGAGGGATTGAATCCCACCGGCTCGTTCAAGGACCGCGGCATGACGGTCGCGGTGACCAACGCGGTCTCGCAAGGCGTGCGGGCGATCGTGTGTGCTTCTACCGGCAATACTTCGGCGGCGGCCGCGGCGTACGCCGCGCGTGCCGGAATTACCGCGTTCGTGCTCATCCCGGATGGCAAGATCGCGCGGGGGAAACTGGCGCAGGCAATGATGCACGGCGCCGTGGTGATGCAGATCACGGGTAATTTCGATGACGGCATGCGCTTGGTGCGCGAGATCGCCACGGAAGTGCCGGTAACGGTGGTGAATTCGATCAACCCGGACCGACTGCAGGGGCAGAAAACCGCGGCCTTTGAAATCGTCGAACAACTGGGTGACGCACCTGACTATCATTGTTTGCCGGTTGGCAATGCAGGCAACATCAGTGCCTACTGGATGGGCTATCAGGAGTATGTGAGCGACGGCCTCGCACACTCGCGGCCGCGCATGCTGGGTTACCAGGCGAGCGGGGCGGCGCCATTCATTCATGGCGCACCGGTCGCGGATCCGGAGACCGTGGCGACCGCCATCCGTATCGGTAATCCGCAAAGCTGGGAACTGGCGCAGGCTGCGCAGCGCGAATCGAACGGCTGGTTCCGTGATTTCTCCGACGCCGACATTCTGCGTGTGCACCGCGCGCTCGCCGCCGAGGAAGGATTGTTCTGCGAACCCGCGTCGGCGATCTCGGTAGCCGGGGCGCTGGACGACGCCACACACGGCCGCATCGAACCGGACAGTGTGGTGGTGTGCACCGTCACCGGACACGGGCTCAAAGATCCGGATACGGCGCTGCTGCAGACGCAGGGTGAAGTGTTGTCGGTTGCGGCGGAACTGGATGCCGTGCGCGCTGCCGTGCTGGCTAAATTATGATCTACTCGAACAGCGCGACGGCGAAAGTCAGCACCATCAGCAGCAGCGCCGCACCCGCGATCGCAAACAGCGTCCAGCGCACCAAACGTACGACCCCTGCTTCGTCGGGCAGCATGCGAGCGCTTAGCAACGCCGCCACAACCACGATCAACATGATGATGATCATGTGCATTGCACGAACTTTCCCAGCAGCGTCATGAATTCGCGGCGCGGCATGTTATGGGCTCCCAGACTCAACAAATGGGGCGAGGTCAGCTGACAATCGATCAGCGCGAGTTCCCCATCCCTGCACAGGTGCACCAAAGCGACTTTGGATGCGTCACGCACTGTGGAGAACATCGATTCGCCAAAGAATACGCGATCCAGACGGATACCGTACAGACCTCCCACCAGACTTTCCCGCTGCCAGCACTCCACTGAGTGGGCATAGCCGAGTTCGTGCATGCGGCAATAGACGTCGACCATTTCCGGCAGTATCCAGGTACCCTGACGGGGACTGCGCAATGCGCCGCAGCGCTCGATGACCTGGCGAAATGCAGTATCGTGGCGCACCTCGAAACCGCGGTTACGCAGGGACTTGGCGAGGCTGCGTGAAACTCTCAGGTCGCGCGGCCACAGCACGCAACGCGGATCGGGCGACCACCACAGAACCGGTTCTCCAGCGCTGTACCAGGGAAAAATCCCGTGCCGGTAGGCTGCCAGCAGGCGCTCCGGGCGTAGGGAACCGCCCGCCATCAGCAACCCGTTTGGCTCGTCCAGGGCGTCCTCTACGCTGGGAAATGGCGTGCTCGCGTCGTCCGGCGGCAGCAGCGGTATAGGCACGCTTCAAGTGTCCGCGCGAAACGGTAACAGGTCGTTCAAGTCGTCGCATTGCGCGCGCATCAGTGACACTTCCTGCTCCAGATAGCGCGCTATCGCCTCGTGAAATTGCGGCTGCGCCAGCCAGTGTGCCGACCAGGTAGGCGTGGGCCGGAACCCACGCGCGATTTTGTGCTCGCCTTGCGCACCGGGTTCGAAGCGGGCGATTCCGTTGGCTATGCAATAGTCGATACCCTGGTAGTAACAGGCCTCGAAATGCAGGCTGTGAAAATGCTCCCGGCAACCCCACACGCGCCCGTACAACGTGTCGCTGCCGTGTAACATCAGTGCGCTGGCTACGGTTTCGCCGGCATGGTGGGCAAACACCACGACCACGCGCTCTCCCATGGTGCGCCCGAGCTCCTGAAAAAAACCCAGGTTCAGCGTCGGAAATCCCCATTTGCGCTCGTAGGTCGCGAGGTAGAAGTCGTGTACCAGACGCCATTCGAACTCGTCCAGATCGCAGCCATGGTGCACGCTCAGCGTAACACCCTGCTCGGCGACCCGGCGGCGTTCCCGGTTGGTTTTCTTGCGTTTGCGTGAATTGAAGCGTGCTACGAAATCGTCGAAATCGGTGTAGCCGTCGTTGTGCCAGTGATACTGGCAGCCCATTCGGCGCAGCAGTCCCTGGCGTTCCAACCAATCGGTTTCGCTCCCGGTGGGAAACAACCAGTGCATGCCCGTCAATCCCTGCGCGTGGCAATACGCGAGCACGCTCCGCTGGAGTGCGAGCGCGATCTCATCGAAGTCGCGTTCCCGGGAAATCAGCAGTCGTTGGCCGGTAGCGGGCGTAAAAGGCACCGCAACCACCAGTTTCGGGTAATAGTGCAGACCGTGTTGCTGGTAGGCATCTGCCCAGGACCAGTCGAACACGAACTCACCGTAGGAGTTGTCTTTGATGTATGCGGGTGCTGCGCCGATCAGGGTATCGTCGGCGTCGTAGACGGCGAAGATCCTGGGCAGCCAGCCATGGCGCTCGCCAACGCAGCCGTTGCGCTCCAGCGCGCGCAGAAACTCGTAACTGAGCGTCGGGTTGCGGTCACCGCCCAGGCTGTTCCAGGCGTGCGCGGCGAAGGCTTCAAGGCTGTGGTGTACCCGCACGCGCAAAACTATTGCCCTGTACCGTTCGGGTTAGTTGTTCAGATTGTCCAGGTATTTTTCCGCATCCAGCGCCGCCATGCATCCCGTGCCCGCCGACGTCACTGCCTGGCGGTATACATGGTCCATGACGTCGCCGGCCGCGAATACCCCTGCCACACTGGTGGCGGTGGCGTTACCATCGCTGCCACCTTGCACGGTGATGTATCCGTCTCGCATTTCCAGCTGGCCTTCGAACAGCTGGGTGTTGGGCGTATGGCCGATGGCGATGAAAACACCGGCCAGCTCGAGTTCCTGCTCGCCTTCAGCTTTGGTGCTCTTGATCCGGATTCCGGTGACGCCCGTTTCGTCGCCTAGCACTTCCTCCAGCACGTGATTCCATGCCAGGCGGATGTTGGATTTTTCGAACAGCTTCTGCTGCAGCATTTTTTCCGCGCGCAACGCATCGCGCCGGTGCACGAGGGTGACTTCCGAGGCAATATTGGACAGGTACAAAGCCTCTTCCACCGCCGTGTTGCCGCCACCGATGACCGCCACTTTCTGCTGCCGGTAAAAAAAGCCGTCGCAGGTGGCACAGGCGGACACGCCCTTGCCCTTGAATGCTTCCTCCGAAGGCAGACCCAGGTATCGGGCGCTGGCACCGGTCGCAATGATCAGCGCGTCGCATGTATATACGCCGTTGTCACCCACCAGCCGTGCGGGACTGCCTGCCAGATCGATCTGATTGATGTGATCGAATACCACGTCCGTGTCAAAGCGTTCGGCATGCTGGCGCATGCGTTCCATCAGCGCCGGCCCCTGCAGGCCTTCCACGTCGCCCGGCCAGTTGTCGACGTCGGTAGTGGTCATGAGTTGACCGCCCTGTTCGATGCCCGTGATCAGGACCGGCTGCAGATTGGCGCGCGCCCCGTACACCGCTGCGGTGTACCCCGCCGGACCCGAGCCCAGAATCAGCAGTCGGCAGTGTCTTTCATCGCTCATGTATAATCGCTCCGGATTCTGTCGCGGCCGTCACCAGCAACGCCCCGCAATGCAAACGGCGGATAGTACGAAACCGGCGCAACACGGTAAAGTTCAGCGCTCTTCATCGTAGTTGTTTCCTACATAGTTCTGCTAATATAAACAAAAGTTTATTGACGATTCTTAATCAAGAGTTGAAGAAATCATGGCGCAAGCTACGCGCAAACGGCAAAACGCCGATCCGTTGGCTCCGCAGCTGACGCGGGCTTTACGTGAAGGGGCGTTTTTCGTCCTGCTGGCCATATCCGCCTACCTACTGATTTCGCTGGTGACTTTTAACGTAGCGGACCCGGGCTGGTCGCATGCCGGCGAAGGACGCGTCAGCAACGCGGGCGGCAGCGCAGGCGCCTGGTTCGCCGACGTGTTCCTGAATCTGTTCGGCTACGTCGCCTATAGCGTACCGTTGATGGTCGCTTGCCTGGCGTGGCTGGTGTTCCGCGGCGTCGCCGCCGGCGCCACGACGGGACTCAACCTCCACGCGATGCGCTGGGGCGGTTTCCTGATCGTGCTGATTTCCGCCTGTGGTCTGGGATCGCTGCATTTCACTATGGCGAGCGGCACTTTACCGCCCGGCATCGACGCCGGTGGTGCGCTGGGTCACAGTGTCGGCGAACTGCTGGTGGGCCTGTTCGACGTGATCGGCGCTACGTTGTTTTTGCTGGCGTTGTTTCTGGCTGCCGTGACCTTGTTCACCGGCTACTCGTGGTTCGCCATCATGGACACCCTGGGCGGCTGGACACTGGCCCTGGTCAGCATGGTGCAGCGCCAACTGCAGGCGGCGAATGAGCGGCTGCTGGCGAAACGGGCACGCGAACAGCGCGAAACCGTTGTCAAAATCCAGCGCCGTTCGCCAAAGCGCAAGGCGCCGCGCATCGAACCGGTGATTCGCATGATCGAGCCCAGCGAACGGGTCGCGAAAGAGCGGCAAATCAGGTTGTTCGAGAATCCACCGGACACGGAACTGCCGCCATTGTCGTTGCTGGACGAACCGAGCTCGGACACCGGCGGTTATTCCAGTGAAGCGTTGAACGCGATGTCGCGCCTGGTGGAACTGAAGCTGGCGGATTTCGGCGTGCAGGTGGAAGTCGTGGCCGTGCATCCCGGGCCGGTGATCACGCGTTTCGAACTGCAGCTTGCAGCCGGTGTAAAGGTCAACCAGATCAGCAATCTGGCGAAAGACATTGCTCGCTCCCTGTCCATTATCAGTGTGCGGGTGGTGGAGATTATTCCCGGTAAATCCACCGTGGGCCTGGAGATCCCCAACGAGCAGCGTGAACTAGTACGGTTGTCGGAGATCCTGCGCTCGAAGGCCTACGATAAAACCTACTCGCCGCTGACGCTCGCGCTGGGCAAGGACATCGGCGGCAATCCGGTGGTCGCGGACCTGGCGCGCATGCCGCACCTGCTGGTCGCCGGCACCACCGGCGCGGGCAAGTCGGTGGCGCTTAACGCCATGTTGTTGAGCATGATCTACAAGGCCACGCCGCGCGACGTGCGGCTGATCATGATCGATCCGAAAATGCTCGAGCTGAACGTCTATGCAGGCATTCCGCATTTGCTGGCACCGGTGGTTACCGACATGAAGGAGGCGGGGAACGCGCTGCGCTGGTGTGTCGGTGAGATGGAAAACCGCTACCGGTTGATGGCGGCGCTGGGCGTACGCAACGTGGCTGGCTACAACCGCAAGGTGCGTGACGCGATAGATTCCGGTAAACCGCTAGCCGATCCGTTGTACAACGCGCAGACGGCCTTTGACCCGGAGGCGCCTCCGCCGACTCTGGACACCCTGCCGTACATCGTTGTGGTAGTCGACGAACTGGCCGACATGATGATGGTGGTGGGTAAGAAAGTGGAGGAGCTGATAGCGCGCGTGGCGCAGAAAGCGCGGGCTGCCGGCATCCACCTGATACTCGCCACGCAGCGTCCGTCTGTGGATGTCATCACCGGGTTGATAAAAGCCAATATCCCCTGCCGCATAGCGTTTCAGGTCTCCTCCAAGGTGGATTCGCGCACCATCCTCGATCAGATGGGCGCGGAGCAGTTGCTGGGGCACGGCGATATGCTGTACCTGCCGCCGGGTAGCGGGCACCCGACCCGGGTGCACGGCGCGTTTGTCGACGATCACGAAGTCCACGCGGTGGTCAAAAATCTGCGCAGCGCCGGCGAACCCGACTACCTCGAAGAGGTTTTGAGCGAAACCAACGGTTCTGCCATGGTGCCAGGCAACGGCAACGACAGCGCCGAATCCGACCCACTGTACGATGATGCGGTGGCGATCGTCACGGAAACGCGCAAGGCGTCCATCTCCTATGTGCAGCGGCGCCTCAAGGTGGGTTACAACCGGGCTGCGAGAATGCTCGAGGATATGGAAAGCGCGGGCGTGGTCAGTGCGTTGCAGCCGAACGGCTCGCGCGAGGTTCTCGCACCACCGCCGGTGCAGTGACCATGCTGACCCGGATTATTTGTGCCGCGAGCCTGCTGGGATGCCTGGCTCTGCCCGGCGCGGTTGCGCAGACTGACAACGGCCTGCAGCGGCTGGAAGCGTTTACCGCACGGCTCGACTCGCTGCGCGCGCAATTCGTGCAGTCGCTGTTCGACGCCCAGGGCAAAGCCGTGCAGGAATCGCGCGGCACCGTAGTGCTGCAGCGGCCGGGGCGTTTCCGCTGGGAGTATCGATTGCCGTATGAGCAACTGATCGTCGCCGACGGTGAAAAACTGTGGGTATACGATACGGAGTTACAGCAGGTGACGGTGAAAGAACTGGACAATGCATTGGGCAACGCGCCGATCATGCTGCTCAGCGAGCGGCGTCCGCTGCAGGAGGATTTCATCATTCACAATCTGCAACCTCGCGATGGATTGCAATGGGTGGAACTGGAGCCACGCGTGAAGGACACCGATTTTACCCGCATCACTTTAGGCATGGACGAGCAGGGCATGAAAGTCATGGAACTGCGCGACAGCTTCGGTCAGGCGACCGAAGTACGCTTTGTGAATCTGGAAATCAATGTTGCACCCGCCGCCGAATCGTTTGTATTCGTGCCACCGGCGGGGGTCGACATCATCGGCAAGCCCTGATTTGCACGCTTGCCGCGCCGCGGTTTCATTTTGTCAGGCGAACACTCTTTGCATGATCAACAAGCTTCGTTGCTGGAGCGCGGCGCTGCTCACCGGCCGCTGGCGGAACGCGCCCGCCCGCTGAGTCTGGAAGGGTTTTTCGGGCAACAGCATCTGCTCGGCCCGGACGCGCCGTTGCGACGCATGCTGGACGGCGGCGCCCTGCACTCCATGGTGTTATGGGGCCCGCCGGGTACCGGCAAGACCACCCTGGCGCGAATGCTTGCCCGGCACGCGCGGGCGCGGTTCGTAACCCTGTCGGCCGTATTGTCCGGCGTCAAGGACATTAGAGACGCGGTCGGCGTCGCGCAGCAGGAGCGCGCGGGCGGCCGACAGACCGTGCTGTTCGTCGACGAAGCACACCGTTTCAACAAAGCCCAGCAGGACGCTTTCCTGCCACACGTAGAGGATGGCACCGTGGTCTTCGTCGGTGCCACAACCGAAAACCCGGCGTTCGAGCTGAACAATGCACTGTTATCGAGGGTGCGCGTTTACGTGCTCAAATCCCTGACCAGCGAAGACCTGGGCCGGCTGTTGGACGCGGTCATGCAGGATACGGATTCCTTCGCTGGCTTGTCGGTGACTATCGCCGATGACGCACGCGACGTCTTGCTCGCTGCCGCGGACGGCGATGCGCGGCGCTTGCTGTTGCAACTGGAGATCGCTGCCGATCTCGCGCCAGCCCTGGCCGACCGGCGGGTCATCACCCGTGACACATTGGACAGCGTGCTGCAAACCAGTCTGCGCCGTTTCGATAAGGGCGGTGACGCCTTTTACGACCAGATATCAGCGTTGCACAAGTCGATTCGCGGCTCGGACCCTGACGCTGCGTTGTACTGGCTGTGCAGAATGCTGGACGGTGGCTGCGACCCCAACTATGTCGCGCGGCGGCTGTTGCGCATCACCAGCGAGGATGTCGGCAACGCGGATCCCCGCGCGCTATCCATCGTGTTGGATGCCTGGGAGGCTTATCGGCGGCTCGGCTCGCCGGAGGGTGAGCTGGCACTCGCGCATGTGGCCGTGTACCTTGCGTGCGTGCCGAAGAGCAACGCGGTATACACGGCTTTCAATGCCGCAATGCAGAAGGCGCGTGACAGCGGCAGCCTGGAAGTGCCACAACATCTGCGCAATGCGCCCACCGCGCTCGCCGCCCAGCTGGGATACGGCCAGGGCTATCGTTACGCTCACGACGAGCAGGATGGTTTCGCTGCGGGCGAACGGTATTTGCCGGAAGCACTTGGCGACGCGCAATTTTATGTGCCGCTGCCGCGTGGCCTTGAGGAGAAAATCGCGCTCCGCATGCAGGAACTGCGCGAACGGAACCTCAGCGCGCGGGAGGGCCAAGAGCAATGATCTCACACCGGCGGACCGGCTTGACCGCAGCGCTGCTCGGACTGGTGTTGCTTTGCAGTGCCAGTGTGTCAGCGCGTGCCGAAGTGATCGTCAAGGGACTCACCGAGGGCAGCGCGATTTTATCGATCGATGGTGAATTGTCAGTGTTGCGCGAAGGCGAAAGTAGCGGTGACGTCACGCTGATTCGTGCGAACAATCGCGGTGCGACGCTGGAAATCAACGGACGGCAGCGCACGCTGGGGCTGGATCGCAGTATTGCGAAAACCTATCGCGAGCCGGAATCGGACCGTATTAAACGCGCGGGCAGTGCCTATCTTTACCGCCAGCAAGGCAAGTTAGTCGCGGGCGCGAGCAGCTTGCTGTCGGTGAAAATCGTCGGCGAGCAGCGAGCCAGCGTAGCGCTGGGTGTGGAGTACGTGTACGCGGGCGATTACGGCGACGACGTGTTCCTGAGCGTGGCCACGCTGGACGACGGCCAACAGACGGGTAACGCGGCGATGTCGCCGGTTAAACTGTTGAAAGGAAAACACTATGTGGAACTGGAGGTCGCCAGTGCCGACGACGCGCCGGTCGTGTATTCCTCGGATGCCCTGGAATTGACCGTGCACTGGAGCAGCGACGGTCAAAAACAGGGCGACATCGTAAAACGGGTGCTGCCGTTTTCAAAGTATTGGAAGAAGGTACGTGTACGCTAGCGTGCAGGGGCCGGTCAAGGCGGCGAAGGCCCGGTTGGCAGCGTTGCGGAAAGCACTACAATAGCCACCGTGCAGGCGTGCGCAAACCGGAGAACTGAACCATGGTAACCGCGATAATTCTGCTCAAAGCCGATCGCCGCTCGATCAACAATGTCGCGGAGCACCTGGCGAGCGTCGACGGCATATCCGAAGTCTATTCGGTTGGCGGGCGCTACGATCTGATTGCCATTGTGCGGGTTGCACATAATGACGATCTCGCGGAGCTTGTGACCGGACGGTTGCGCGAAATCGACGGCATTACCGATACGGAAACCATGCTTGCATTTCGCGCGCATTCACGTCACGACTTGGAGACCATGTTTTCAGTCGGCTTATGAGTGCGCCGGGTGGCGAACTGCAACCGCGGGTAGGCGTGGCAGCGATTGTGACGCATGCCGGGCGGGTATTGCTTGGCGAGCGTTGTGTGCCGCGGGTGTGGCAGTTTCCGGGGGGGCACTTACATTTCGGGGAGAGTTTTTTCGCTTGCGCGGCGCGTGAAACCCGGGAGGAAACGGGACTGCAGATCCGCTGCCTGTGGCTGGGTCCGACCACCAACACCGTGCAACAGGAACCGCCCAGCCACTACGCAACTGTGTTCGTGGTCGCCGAGACCGACTCCCAGGCAGCACGCCGCCGCGAACCGGACAAGTGTCTGGGCTGGCAATGGTTTGCCTGGGATGCGTTGCCAGCGCCGTTGTTTGCGCCATGCCGGCCGTTGTTGGAGATGAAATTTGATCCCTTCCGGTGTCGGTCGATGTTGGGCGAGCCGGCCTGCCTGGAATAAAGTTACCCGGGGTTGCGGCGATTCGGCTAGGATGCGGCGCTGAAAGCGCGGTATCGCGCGGTGAGCGTTGGACATTGAACAGGCGACACATGAACACTGAATCAGGTTGTTTCAGCGACTGCGGGCGGCGCGATGACAGGCGGTGAATTATGAGCAAAATTCCGCTTACAAAACGAGGCGCGGAGAAACTGCGCGAAGAGTTGCAGCAGTTGAAGACGGTCGCGCGCCCGCAGGTAATCAGTGCACTGTCGGAAGCAAGGGCGCATGGCGATCTGAAAGAAAACGCGGAATATCACGCGGCGCGTGAACAGCAGGGGTTCATCGAGGGCCGTATCCGCGATATCGAAGGCAAGCTGTCCAACGCCCATGTCATCGACGTCACTGCCGTGAATCCCAACGGTAAAGTCGTGTTCGGAGCCACGGTGTCGCTGTTCGACGTGAATGAGGACCGGGAAGTCAGATACCAGATCGTCGGCGAAGACGAGGCGGACATCGAGCGAGGGTTTCTGTCGATCTCTTCGCCGATTGCGCGCGCACTGATCGGTAAGCAGGAAGGTGATCTGGCCGAGGTGCAGGCGCCTGGCGGTTTGCGCGAATTCGAAATCGTAGAGGTACTCTACCTCTGATCCACTATGGTAATTGAATCTTGGGTTTTTGCTCGTTGCGCCGATACATGACTGCGACGTTGCCAATGCGCTGCACGAGGTGGGCGCCGCTGGACTCGCACAGCCGCTCTATCATCGCGTCACGCACTGCGCGGTCACCGGCTTCGATTTTGACCTTCAGCAGTTCGTGAGCTAGCAGCGCATGCTCGAGCTCGTCCCCCAATGCAGGGGTCACGCCACGCTGTCCGATCCGAATCACCGGTTCCAGCGCGTGTGCCAGGCTGCGTAGATAACGTGTTTGTTTGTTCGTGTACATGCGCTGGGTCGCGGACGGGCGCGCAAGGATAACAGAGTGGCGGTCCGTAGCAAGAGCAGCAAGCGCTGGCTTCGGGAGCATTTCAGCGATGCATCGGTGCGCGAAGCGCAGGCACTGGGTTACAGGTCGCGCGCGGTCGTAAAACTGCGGGAACTGGATGAGCGATACCGTTTGTTCAAATCGGGTATGCGCGTGCTCGATCTCGGGGCCGCGCCGGGTAGCTGGAGTCAGTATGCCGCTGAGCGCGTATTACCGGCTGGACGCGTGGTGGCCAGCGACCTGCTCGAGTTCGCCCCTCTGGACGGCGTGCAGCGCGTGATAGGAGATTTTACTGAGGCACCCGTTGCCGAACGGATAAAAGCGTTGGTCGGGTCACGGGGAGCAGACCTTGTAATGTCGGATATGGCCCCCAATATGAGCGGTCAGCGCGGCGTCGATCAGCCACGCGCCATGTACCTGGCCGAACTGGCGCTGGAGATGGCGGAGATGGTGTTGTGCGAATCAGGATGTTTCGTGAGCAAACTCTTCCAGGGAGAGGGCAGCGATGTGTTTATCGAGCGGATGCGCGCGAGTTTTCTACGAGTGGCGGTGCGTAAACCCCCCGCGTCGCGTCCGCGCAGCCGCGAGATCTACGCCCTAGCGTGGAACCTGAAACTGTAGTAGTGTCTGGGGACTGTTGGCTGAGACGCTTGAATCGAGGTTAAGCCCTTGAATGATTTACTAAAAAACATACTTCTCTGGGTTGTGATTGCGGTCATTCTGATGTCCGTCTTCAACAATCTGAGCAGTCAGCGATCCGCTGCCAACACACTCAGCTATACCGATTTCATCACTCGCGTTAAGTCTGGCGAGGTGCAAAACGTCGTTATCGACGGACGCGAGATGGAAGGACGCCTGGCCGGCGGCGATACGTTCACCACTTACAGCCCGGAAACCGACAACAAAGCCCTGATCGGCGATTTACTGGATGCGGGCGTACAGATTCGCGCGGTGCCGACCGAGAAGACCTCCGTGCTGACGCAGATCTTCATCAGCTGGTTCCCGTTTCTGTTACTGATCGGCGTGTGGATTTTCTTCATGCGCCAGATGCAGGGCGGTGCCGGCGGCCGTGGCGCCATGTCTTTCGGCAAGAGCAAAGCCCGCCTGATGGGTGAGGATCAGGTCAAGGTGAATTTCGGTGACGTGGCCGGTGTCGACGAAGCCAAAGAGGAAGTAAAAGAACTGGTCGATTTCCTGCGCGATCCCGGAAAGTTCCAGAAGCTGGGCGGCAAGATTCCGCGT
The DNA here is from genome assembly GCA_029861595.1 of Gammaproteobacteria bacterium. GTDB lineage: Bacteria > Pseudomonadota > Gammaproteobacteria > JAHELT01 > JAHELT01 > JAHELT01. The sequence goes on along the minus strand of JAOTYY010000039.1, from coordinate 3,442 downwards.
GGTGTGCTTATGGTGGGTTCGCCGGGCACCGGTAAAACGTTGCTGGCCAAAGCGATAGCCGGCGAGGCCAAGGTACCGTTTTTCACGATTTCCGGTTCCGACTTTGTCGAGATGTTCGTTGGGGTCGGTGCCTCTCGGGTACGCGACATGTTCGATCAGGCTAAGAAACACGCGCCCTGCATCATCTTCATCGATGAGATCGATGCCGTGGGCCGGCATCGTGGCGCAGGTCTGGGCGGCGGGCACGATGAACGTGAACAGACGCTCAATCAATTGCTGGTGGAAATGGATGGATTCGACGGCAATGAAGGCGTCATCGTCATTGCCGCTACCAACCGTCCCGACGTTTTGGATCCGGCGTTGCTGCGCCCCGGCCGCTTCGACCGCCAGGTGGTCGTACCGCTGCCGGATATTCGCGGGCGTGAGCAGATCTTGCGCGTGCACATGCGCAAGGTGCCGCTGTCCGACAACGTCAAACCGCAATTGATCGCGCGCGGAACACCCGGATTCTCCGGAGCCGATTTGGCGAACCTGGTGAACGAAGCGGCGTTGTTTGCGGCGCGCGCCAACAAACGCCTGGTGGAAATGGAAGAGTTTGAGCGTGCCAAAGACAAGATAATGATGGGCGCGGAACGCAAATCGATGGTGATGAGCGAGGAGGAAAAACGCCTTACCGCCTATCACGAAGCCGGGCATGCGATTGTCGGACGGCTGGTTCCCGATCACGACCCGGTGTACAAGGTGAGTATCATTCCGCGAGGCAGGGCATTGGGCATTACGATGTTTCTGCCGGAAAGCGACCGCTACAGCCACAGCAAACAGCGGCTGGAGAGTCAGATCTCGAGCTTGTTCGGCGGGCGCATTGCGGAAGAGAAAATTTTCGGCGCCGAATCGGTGACGACCGGCGCATCCAACGACATCGAGCGGGCTACCGACATTGCCCGCAGCATGGTGACCAAATGGGGGCTGTCGGAGAAACTGGGACCGCTTACCTACAGCGACGAGGAAGGCGAGGTATTCCTGGGCCGTTCGGTAACTCAGCACAAGCAGATGTCGGATGAGACTGCGCACGCGATAGACGAAGAAATCCGCCACATCGTCGATCGCAACTACGCACGAGCCGATAATCTGCTCGAAGAAAACATGGACAAGCTGCACCTGATGGCGAATACCTTGATGACGTATGAGACCATCGACGTGGGCCAGATCGATGCGATCATGGAGGGGCGCGAACCCGGACCGCCGTCGGACTGGTCGGACGGCGATTCGACGCCAAGTGCCAGCGAAGGTGGCGACGCCAAGGACGATTCCAAGGATCCTAGCGACGGGTCTATAGGCGGACCGGCCAGCCTGCACTAATCCAGGCGGTGTAGGTCACTGGTCACTGCATACCGCCTGAACTGCGCCGGTCGCGAGCTGCTACTGGACCGCCCGCGCATCATGGGCGTGCTCAATATCACGCCGGATTCATTTTCCGATGGGGGCGCACTCCTTGCCCCCGAAGCAGCGCTTGCGCATGCGCAGACCCTGTGCGAAGAGGGTGCGGATATCGTCGACGTCGGCGGCGAATCGACACGTCCCGGGGCGCTGGCGGTGAGTGCGCAGGAAGAAATGGATCGGGTGGTGCCGATTATCGAAGCGCTGGCGGCCCGCCTGGATGTCGTGGTTTCGGTCGATACCAGCAAACCCCAGGTCATGCGTGAGGCGGTGAGGGCTGGCGCAGGGCTGATCAATGACGTTTACGCGCTGCGCCAGGCGGACGCACTGAGCGCGGCCGCCGCGCTGCAGGTGCCGGTATGTCTGATGCACATGCAAGGCGAACCCGGCACCATGCAGCGCAACCCGGTCTACACTGATGTGGTGCGGGAGGTGGACGAATTCCTGGCTGCACGGGTACGCGCCTGCCAGCAGGCCGGTATCGGCGCCGATCGTCTGCTGATCGATCCGGGTTTCGGCTTTGGCAAGCTTCTTGCCCACAACATAGCTCTACTGAAGGGCTTACGGAATCTGATGCGGCATCACCTGCCGATCTTGGTGGGATTGTCGCGCAAGGGGATGATTGGCCAGATCACTGGCGCGGCGATGAACGAACGCGCCTACGGCAGTGCTGCTGCGGCACTACTGGCGGTGCAGCAGGGTGCCAGCATCGTGCGCGTGCATGATGTGCGCGCCACGCGTCAGGTACTGGCTGTGCTGGCCGCCGTGAGCGAGGAACAATCTGGAGAACAGCATTTTGGCTAGAAAGTATTTCGGCACCGATGGCATTCGCGGGCGTGTCGGCGACGAACCGATGACCGCGCCGTTTATATTGAAACTCGGCTGGGCGGCCGGCAAAGTGCTGGCGTCTGAGCGCCGGCGTCCGGTGATCATCGGCAAAGACACACGCATATCAGGGTATTTGTTCGAATCGGCTCTGGAGGCGGGTCTGTCATCGGCGGGTGTCGATTGCCTGCTGCTGGGACCCATGCCGACGCCGGCCGTTGCGTACCTGACGTGTACGTTTCGCGCCTGCGCCGGTATCGTGATCAGCGCATCTCACAATCCGTATTTCGACAACGGGCTGAAATTTTTCTCCGACGACGGTAGCAAACTGCCCGACGCGATCGAGAGCGAGATCGAGCAGATGCTGGAGCGGCCGCTGGAGACCGTGGCCTCGGCGGACCTGGGTAAAGCGGACCGCATCGAGGACGCAGCCGGGCGTTACATCGAGTTCTGCAAGAGCACTATTCCGCTGGGTACCCGTTTCAGCCGTCTGCGCATTGTCGTCGACAGCGCACACGGCGCCACCTACCACATTGCCAAGCGGGTATTTCGCGAACTCGGTGCCGAAGTGTTTGCCATCGGCGACGAGCCCGATGGCCTCAACATCAACCAGGATTATGGCTCCACGGCACCCGCCAACCTGCAACAGCGGGTGCGTGAGCTGCGCGCCGATGTGGGCGTATGTCTGGACGGTGACGGCGATCGCGTCATGATGGTGGACCGCGAAGGTGAACTCGTCGACGGTGACGAACTGTTGCTGATCATCGCGACGTCGCGGCAAGCCGCCGGTGAGTTGCACGGCGGTGTGGTCGGCACGGTCATGAGCAACCTCGGCCTGGAGCATGCGCTGCGCAACGCGGGCATACCGTTCAAGCGCAGTGCCGTCGGCGACCGGTACGTGATGGAAATGCTGCGTGAGCATGGCTGGTCGCTAGGCGGAGAAAGTTCCGGACACATCATCTGTCTGGACAAGACCACGACGGGTGACGGTATCGTATCCGCGCTGCAGGTGCTGGCGCATCTGGACAGGCAGGGACAATCTCTGCACCAGCTCAAACAGGGAATGACACGCTATCCGCAATCGCTCATCAACGTGCCGATGTCCAAGCCGGTAGCCGTGCACGAGGTGCCGGAAATCTGCGAAGCAGTGAGTCTTGCGGAACACGAGCTCGCCGACAAG
>JAOTYY010000234.1 GCA_029861595.1 Gammaproteobacteria bacterium | reverse complement strand
GTCACGCGGCGGTGGATGTGCACGCGAACTTTTTCGATCTGGGTGGACATTCATTGCTGGCCACGCAGTTGATCGCGCGCATTCGCGACACCCTCAATGTCGAATTGCCGTTGAGCGAATTGTTCGCGTCACCGACCGTTGCCGGTCTCGCACAATACATTGCCGCAGCCGACACCGACGTCGATCTGCAGGTGCAGCGCATCGTGCAGCGCGCGGAGAAAGCTGTCGCCCCGGCATCGTTCATGCAGCAGCGATTGTGGTTGCTCGACCAACTCGATTCCGGCAACCCCGTTTACAACCTTGCCTGGTCGGTATTGCTCGAAGGTGCGCTTGATGAACCCGCATTACGTGAGGCAATCGTCGACGTCATCGACAGGCATGAAGTTTTGCGCACGCGCATCGTCGGGCGTGACGGGGAGCCGGTTCAGTTGATCGAGTCGCGAGCCCACGTCGACATTCAATTCGAAGCAATGTGCGATCCGTCCGACGCAGATATCCGCGCGAGATTCAGGGCGCTGGCCCGCCAGGCGTTCGATCTATCCCGGGGTCCGCTGCTGCGGGTCACTGTGCTGCGCACGGGCGCGTCGCGGGCGGTGTTGTTGCTGGTGGTGCATCACATCGTGGCGGACGGCTGGTCGTTGTCGGTGCTGTTTCGCGAGCTGGCGTCGGCGTACAACGCACGCCGGCGCGGCGCGGCGCCGGACTGGCCGGCCTTGCCGGTGCAGTACGCGGACTACGCGGTGTGGCAGCGGGCGTGGCTGAGTGGCGCGCGGCTGACGCGCCAGCTGGATTACTGGCGCGCCCAGCTGGCGGGCGCACCGGCGACGCTGGGCCTGGCGACGGACCGGCCGCGGCCGGCGGTGCAGACGCACCGGGGGGCGTGGCTGACGCGGCGGCTGGATGCGGACCTGACGACCCGGCTGCGCGGCCTGGCGCGCGACCAGGACGTGACGCTGTTCATGCTGCTGGTGGCGGCGTACGGGGCGGTGCTGGGTCGCTACGCGGGCGCCGAGGACGTGGTGATCGGCACGCCGATTGCGGGTCGTCAGCGCACGGAACTGGAAGGGCTGATCGGATTTTTCGTCAACACGCTGGCGCTGCGCATTGATCTGTCGGGTAACCCGGCGTTTGCAACGTTGCTGGCGCGGGTCAAGCACACCGCGCTGGATGCCTACGCGCACCAGGACCTGCCGTTTGAAAAACTCGTCGATGCGCTCAATCCGCCGCGCGACACATCGCGCACGCCGGTGTTCCAGGTCATGTTCAATTTACACAACGAGCCGGAGCAGAAACTTCAGCTGGACGGGCTTCACGTCACACGATTTGGAACCGATCGCAAGACCGCCAAGTTTGATTTAAGTCTTGCGGTTAGCGAACGCGTTGACGGCCTGTTTTGCAATCTGGAATACAACACGGATCTGTACGACGAGGTCACGGTGTCGGCATTGCTGTCGAGTTTTACGGCGTTGCTGTCGAGGGTGTCGGGCGATGCGCAGGTGCAGCTGGGCAGTGTGTTCAGCGGCGATGCCGCGGCGGTGTCCGCGGCGGCGCCGTTGATGTGGGCGGGCAGCGCGGTGGCGGGGTTTTATGCGCAGGCGGCGACGCGGCCGACGGCGCTGGCGGTGTCGGACGGTGGGCGTCACACGAGTTACGGCACGCTGGCGGATCACGCCCGGGGCGTGGCGGCGGCGGTGCACGCGGCGGTGGGTGCGGGGCAGCGGATCGGGGTGCTGGGCGACTATGCGGCGCCGCTGGTGGCCGGGGTGCTGGGCACACTGACGGCGGGCTGCGCGTACGTGCCGCTGGACCCGAGCTGGCCGGCCGCGCGGCTGGCCCAGGTGAGTGCCGATGCGCAGCTGGCGCTGGTGCTGGCGGATGCCGCGCAGGCCACGCGAGCGGCGACGCTGGGCGTGGCGGTGCGGGTGCTGGAGCAGATCGCCCCGGCGCCGGCGGCGCCGGCGGTGACGGTGACAGCGACGACGCCGGCGTACCTTATTTATACGTCCGGCTCGACGGGCACGCCGCGCGGCGTGGTGCAGACGCACGGCGGCTTGTTGCAGCAGGTGACGCGTTACGCGGCGCGGCTGGCACTGAACGACACGGACCGGTTGAGCGGTTTGTCGGGGTATGCGTTCGACGCGGCGGTGCAGGACCTGTTCGGTGCGCTGTTGCACGGGGGGTCACTGCACCCGGTGTCGGCGCAGTCACCGGACGCGCTGGATGCGCTGGTGCGCGACGGGGTGACGGTGTTGCACGCGACGCCGACGGTGTACCGGCAACTGCTGGGCGGCACGGTGAACTGCACGCAGGACCTGAGCGCGGTGCGCTGGGTGGTGCTGGGCGGCGAGGCGATGCGCGGCGCGGACGTGACGTTGTACCGGACGCGGTTTGGTCGCGGCACGCGCTTGCTGAACGGTCTGGGACTGACGGAGTCGACGCTGGCGTTGCAGTACGTGCTGGATGCGGGCACGCGGCTGTGGGGTCGGCAGGTGCCGGTGGGCCGGGCGGTGCCGGGTCTGACGGTGACGCTGGAAGACGCGTCGGGGCGCGCGGGCTGGTGCGGGGAGATCGTGTTGCGCGGTGCGGGTATCGCGTCGGGTTACTGGCGGGATGCGGCGGCGACGCGCGCCCGGTTTATGGTCGAAGACGGTGCGGTGGTGGGATACCGGACCGGTGACCTGGGCTGGCGTCGGCCGGACGGTGAAGTGGTGTATCGGGGTCGTCGCGACGGCCAGTTCAAGTTGCGCGGGGTGCGGATCGAGCGGGGCGAGGTGGAACACGCGCTGCTGGCGTGCCCGGGGGTGGTGGCGTGCGCGGTGACGCTGGACACGCGGCGCGCGGACGACGTGCGGCTGGTGGCGTATGTCGCGGGGGTATCGGGCCCGGCGGCGGTGGCGGAGTTGCGCTCGCAGTTGCAGGCCACGTTGCCGGCTTACCTGGTGCCGCAGGCGCTGGTGGGTCTGGCGGCGTTGCCGCGGCTGGGCAACGGCAAGGTGGATTACGCGGCGCTGCCGGCGCCGGTGTGGGGCACCGGACCGGTGGTGGCGGCGGACGGGGCGCTGCAGGCGCAGCTGGCGGGGTTATGGGCCGAGGTGCTGGGTCTGGACACGGTGGGCGTGACGGCGGACTTTTTTGCGCTGGGCGGACATTCGTTGCTGGCCACGCGGCTGATCGCGCGGGTGCGCGATGCGCTGGGCGTCGAGGTGCCGCTGATCACCCTGTTTGAACACCCCACCGTGCAGGGCATGGCGGCAAGTATTGCCACTCTGGTTGAAAACGGTCAGACCCAGGATCTGCCGGAAATGATCCGACAGACCCGGAATATTCGTATAAACACACGGTTAGAATAGATACAGACCTGCTGCAGAGGAACAAGAAGAGCAATGTCCGAAGAGAAAGACCTGGGCGTCATGGAAGAGAGCTATCGCGAAATCGTCTCCGCCCTCGGGGAAGATGTAGAACGCGAGGGCTTGATCGATACGCCGATCCGCGCCGCAAAGGCCATGCGATTCCTGACGCAGGGCTACCGGCAGAATCTCGAAGAGCTGATTAATGGTGCCGTGTTTACCAGCGATACCGACGAGATGGTCATCGTGCAAAATATCGAGATGTATTCACTGTGTGAACACCACATGTTGCCGTTTATCGGTAAATGTCATGTCGCCTATATCCCGCAGGGCAGGGTGCTCGGGCTGTCCAAGATTGCCCGTATCGTCGATTATTTCGCGCGCCGGCTGCAGATCCAGGAAGTGCTAACCAAGCAGGTGGCCAACTGTGTGAATGAGGCCATCGATGCGCAAGGCGTTGGCGTCGTTGTCGAAGCCCGGCATATGTGCATGATGATGCGCGGCGTCGAGAAGCAAAACTCGACTATGAAAACGTCTTGTATGCTGGGCAACTTCAGGGCCCAGGTGTCGACTCGAGAGGAATTTCTGCGCCTTATTACCTGACCGGGTTACAGGCTGATCCGGTTCCAGGCATCCAGCGCGGCCACCTTGTAGGCTTCGGCGAGGGTCGGGTAATTGAACACGGCATCGACGAAGTAGTCGAGCTTGCCGCCGTGTGCAATGACCGCCTGGCCGATGTGTATCAGTTCCGTCGCGCCTTCGCCGACGATGTGTACGCCCAGTAACTTGCGATCCGTGAGGCTGAACAAAAGCTTGAGCAAACCTTGCGCGTTACCGCGGATCTGGCCACGTGCGGTTTCCTTCAGGCGTGCGGTGCCCATTTCGTACGGCGTATTGTCGGCCTTCAGCTCCTGCTCGGTTTTGCCGACGACGCTTATCGGCGGTATTGCGTAGATCCCGAACGGGAACAACTTAAATGACTCGGACGAAGTATTGCGAAACGCATGGCAGGCGGCAAACCTTCCCTGTTCGGCTGATGTCGAGGCGAGCGCCGGAAAACCGATGACGTCACCGACGGCGTAAATGTTCCTGACGTTCGTCGTGTAGTTGTCGTCGACTTTGAGACGGCCCACATCGTCCGGCTCAATACCGACGTTGTGGAGCTCGAGCTCGGACGTGGCGCCGACCCGCCCGGCGGCGGCCATCAGTACCTCGCCTTTTACACGTTTACCGCTCTTGAGGTTCGCGATGGTTTGTCCGTCGTCAGTTTCTTCCACCCCGATTACCTCTTCGCCGAGCCGCAGCGCGACGCCGCGCTCTTTTATGTCGTGACGAAAGTCATCGATGATTTCATCGTCAATGAAATCGAGAATTTTTTCCCGACCATCTATCACGGTGACCTTGACGTCGAGAGCGCTGAAGATAGTCGCGTATTCGACACCGATCACGCCACCGCCAATGATCGACATCGTTCTCGGGATTCGATCAATGCCGAGAATGCCGTCGCTGTCAATGATCGTCGTATTGTTGAAGGGAATGTGATCGGGTCGGTGCGGTAACGTTCCCGTCGCGATTACGAAATAGTCAGCCTGATAGCGCGTCTCGTTATTGTCCGCGGTAACCACCTGAATCGTGTGTTCATCGATGAACGAGGCCGTTCCGGTAATCGTTGTTACACCGTTGCGCGTCAGCTGGTCTTGTATGATCTGGATCTGCTGGTTGATCGTCGTCTGCAATCGGGTTAGAAGGTCGTCTATCGTGATGTCCTGCTTAGCGCGATAACCCTGTCCGTAAAAACATCGCTGGTTAATACCCGACAGATGCAGCACGGTCTCGCGCAGGGTTTTGCTCGGAATTGTTCCCGTGTGCGCAGTCACGCCGCCGACGATCTCCCGTCGCTCAACAATGCCGACTTGTTTGCCGAGCTTTGCGGCCTGGATGGCCGCGCGCTGCCCGCCGGGTCCGCTGCCGAGCACGATCAGATCGAATTTTTTCATTGGCCTACGCTAAGTTCAGGATTCCTCTTCTATTTATCGGCTGCCGCTGGTGAATCTTTAGGTCTGGCGGAGCAGGCTATCGCGCAGTCTGTCGACGTGTTCTGGCGTATGGGCGGTGGACAAGAAACCGCATTCGAACGGGCTGGGTGGCAAATAGAGGCCGTCCTCCAGCGCGTGGCCGAAGAGCCGGGAAAAGCGTCCTTCAATTCCGGCCGGTATGCTCAGGCGCGAGCGGATCGCGCCATCCGCGTGTGCGCCGCCCGGCACGAGCCAGAACAGCGAACCAAGCTGCTGCACCCGCAGGTCGCTGATGCTCTCGAGTTGTTTCTTAAGGTAGCTGCCGAGGTCGGCGAGCTGGCGATAGACGTCGGTGTCGACGAGTTTGCGCAAGGTCACAAGGCCTGCCGTCATGGCAACGGGATTCGCGCTCAGCGTGCCGGCCTGGTAAACCGGCCCTGCGGGGGCGATCAAGTCCATGATTTCCCGTTTGGCGGCGAACGCGCCGACCGGGAAACCGCCGCCGATGATTTTCCCCCAGGTCACAATATCGGGGTGGATACCGGAATGTCCGGCAAAACCGGACAGGCCGAGACGAAATCCGGTGATCACCTCGTCGAAAATGAGCAGCGCGCCGGATTCCCGGCAGAGCTGCGCGACGAACCGGATAAATTCTTCGCGCTGGGGCAGCAGGCCGTAGTTGGCCGGCACCGGTTCGATGATCACGCCGGCGATATCGCGCGCGTGCGCTGAAAAAATATTCTCGATGCTGCTTTCATCGTCGAGTTCCGCAACC
>JAOTYY010000233.1 GCA_029861595.1 Gammaproteobacteria bacterium | reverse complement strand
AACGCCAATAAGGCACAGCGACTCGCTCGAGGCACCAAAAAACCGACTGGCGATGACGCCGGCGTTGGCAGCCAGATCGGCGACGGCCAGTACCGGGACGGCAGCAGATTGCAACTCTCGAAGCGACCGTGCAACGGCGAGCTCCTCGCTATGAACGATTGCCACCGCACCACGATTCAGCGCATCCCGGGCAAATTCCAGACCGTGGGTTTGGGTACCCGGCAACGCGATAAAAAGGCTGCCGGGGGTTACGGCGCGGCTGTCCAGTGTGACGCCGGTAATCTGTCGCTCCAGATTCGCAGGTACCTGTACGAGGCCATCCATTAACCATGACAAAGTTACGCTGCGACCGCCGTCCTGACGCTGCGCGGCCATCATGAAGCATCCCCCACCGTACCCGCGCTGGCCTGAAACACGCGGGGATCGTCAGGCATCACATCGAGCAGCCGCAAGGCACCCGCGATCACCTTGGAGAACACGGGCGCTGCCACCTGGCCTCCGTAATAGACCTCGCCACCGGGCTCATTGATCACTACCACTGCCGCCAGGCGCGGGGCCGTGGCCGGCGCGAAACCGACGAACAGCGCCATGTAGCGATCGTCCGAGTAACCGCCGGCGGTGGATTTCTTCGAGGTGCCGGTCTTGCCGGCCACTCGATAGCCTGGAATTGCGGCGCGCTGCCCGGTGCCACCCTCGAGCGTGACCCCCTCGAGCATTTGCGTGAGCGCCGCCGCCAGGCGTTGCGATAATATGCGCTCGCCCTCCACCGGTTCGGTGCGTTTCTGGAAAGTAATCTCGGGGAGCACGCCCCCGGCGGCAATCGCCGCGTAAGCCCGCACCAGCTGTAAAGCAGTTACCGACAGACCATAGCCAAAGCCCATGGTCGCCTGTTCGATTTCCCGCCAGCGAGAATGCTCAGCCAGCGACCCCGACGCCTCGCCGGGAAAGGCGCTGCCGGAGCTTTGCCCGAACCCAGCGCGGGAAAATATCGACCACAAGGCTTCGGGGGTAACCGCCAGAGCGAGTCTGCTCGCACCTACGTTGCTGGATTTGCGCAGAATATCACTGACCGACAGCACGCCGAGATTGTGCCGGTCGCGCACCGTGTGCTGGCCGACGCGCAGACGACCCGGTGCGGTATCGATAGACGTCAGCGGTGTTACGCGCCCCTGCTCCAGGGCCGCGGCGACCGTAAACGTCTTCATCGTCGAGCCCGGCTCGAACACGTCGGTCACCGCCCGGTTGCGCAGCGCGGCTTTACGAAAACCGCCGCGATCGTTGGGATTGAACCCCGGCTGGTTGACCATCGCCAGCACTTCGCCGCTGTGCACATCCAGGACGATCACCGAGCCGCTGAGCGCACCGTGCCGCTGCACGGCGGCTTTGAGTTCGCGGTAGGCGAGATACTGCAGGCGCTTGTCCACGCTCAAGGTGAGGTCCCTGCCGGGCTGCGCAACGCGCACGCTTTGCAGACGCTTGATCATTTGTCCGCGGCGGTCCTGAACGATGTGTTCCTGTCCGGGGTTGCCCACCAGCCACGCGTCGAACGCCAGCTCCAGGCCTTCCTGACCGCGATCGTCTATATCGGTGAACCCCAGCAGGTGCCCCAGCACTTCACCGGACGGGTAGTAGCGCCGGTATTCACGCTGCAGGTGTACGCCGGCAATTTCCAGTTTCGCGATGCGCGCGCCCTCGCTGGGCGTCACCTGGCGTTGCAGATACACGAACTCGCGCTCGCTGGCCTCCGCCAGACGCGCTGCCAGCTCGGCGCGCGCTACCGATAGCGCTTTCGCCAGATGCGGCCAGGCATCTTTATTCGCCAGCAGTTCACGCGGATCCGCCCATACCGAATCGACCGGCGTGCTGACCGCCAGGGGCGCGCCATGACGATCCAGAACCATACCGCGATGTGCGGGAACGTTGACAACCCGTTGTTGGCGCTCCTGACCCTGACCGAGCAGGAAGTCGTGCTGCAGCACCTGCAATTCGAAAGCCCGTGCGCCGAGACCGCAGCCGATCAACGCGAACACCGCCAGCAGCAGACGTGACCGGTTACGCCAGATCCTCAACGCTGCATCGCCACGTCGTTTCACCGCCTAACCACCTCCATCTCCGCAAACGATGGCGTGTGCATGCCCAGTCGCTCGCGTGCCAGACGTTCCACGCGCGCATGCGTTGCCCAGGTACTGCGCTCCAGCAGCAGGCGGCTCCATTCGATATTCAGATCATCGCGCCCCTGTTTCTGCTCCTGCAGCTGCACGACCAGGCTGCGGCTCACGTGCTGTGTGTAAACGACACCCAACGCAGTGCTTATCAGCACCGGAGTCAATAACAGCATGGCGACAACCCGGGCTCTCATGTGATTCGCTCCGCGACGCGCAACACCGCGCTGCGCGCTCGTGGATTTCGGCGCACTTCCTCGCTGTCCGCGCGTTGCGCCTTGCCCAGCGGGCGCAACATGTGCGCCACGCCGCTGTCCGGCAGGCGTTGCCGTCGCCGGTCCAGGCGCGGGCCGCGCATGAAACGTTTCACGATGCGGTCTTCCAGTGAATGAAAACTAATGACGACCAGCCGACCACCGCGCGTGAGACAGCCGCTGGCTTGCGGCAGCGCACGCTGCAACTCGCCCAGCTCATCATTTGTGACGATGCGCAACGCCTGGAAAGTGCGAGTCGCGGGGTGTTTGCCGGGTTCGCGGCTCGGTACCGCCGCCGCGCAGATCTGCGCGAGTTCGCTGCAACGTGAGATGCGCTTGCTGTTACGCGCTTTCACAATGGCACGCGCCACCCTTCGCGCATACCGCTCCTCGCCGTACTCGGCGATGGTTTTCGTCAGATCCGCCTCACTCACGGTGGCCAGCCAGTCAGCCAGCGGGCGCCCGGTGCCGGGATCCATGCGCATGTCCAGCGGGCCGCCGCCGGCGAAGCTGAACCCGCGCTGCGGATCGTCCAGTTGCGGTGACGACACGCCCAGATCGAACAACACGCCATCGACAGCGGCGCCGAGCCCGTTTTCCCGCAACAGTGTTTCGAGCAGCGAAAAACGACCCTGTGCAATCCGGAATCTGCCGTCCGCACCAAACGTCCGCTGAGCCGCCGCCACGGCCTCGGGGTCCCTGTCGATCGCGAACAGACGGCCGTGCTCGTTCAATCTCGCGAGAATCGCCGCACTGTGCCCACCGCGCCCGTAGGTGGCATCCACGTACGTACCCTCCGGCGTTATGCGCAACGCTTGCAACACTGCCTCGCGCAATACAGGCTCATGTTCACGTTTCTCCTCAGCCAAGCGAATTTATCCTCGACATTAGTCTGCTCGTCACTTTCACCGCACACGGGCCGCTCCACTGCGGGTTAAAACGATAACGAAGACAGCGCTTCCGGCAGTTCCAACTCGTCGTCACTGCTTTCTCGCAGCCAGTCGTCGCGGCTGGCGTTCCAGCCCTGCTCGTCCCACAGCTCGAAACGATGACCCTGGCCGATCAGCACCACCTTTTTGCCCAGGGACGCGAAATCTCGCAGTGGGGTAGGGATGAGGATCCGTCCCTGGGAGTCGAATTCGGTCTCGGTGGCGTGCCCGATGAGCAGGCGCTGCAGTTTGCGTGCTTGGGGATGGAGGCTGGGGAGACGCACCAGCGCCTGCTCAATGTGTTCCCATTCAGGCAGCGGGTAGATCAACAGACAGCGGTCGCGATCGACCGTCACCACGAGTTGCCCGTCGCAGTCGGCCATCAGCTGCTCGCGATAGCGGGCAGGCATAGCCATGCGCCCCTTGACGTCCAAGTTGAGATTGGCAACACCGCGAAACATCACGCCCGGCAATGGGGTACGAACCCCACGAATCCCCACGAATCCCCACGTCGGCACACTATAGGAGTGAAAAATGCCGTTTGCAAGCGATATTCCGGCTTGCCGGGATGTGATATTTCCTTAATTCACAGGGACTTAGCAGCAGTTGATGGCAGAAACTCCGAAGTGGGACAGTGATCTAGTTCACAAAATCTTTAATTATCAGACAGTTGAATATTTATTCTAGAATTTACTTTAAAATCAATCCCCTGCATTTACGAAACCGCAATAACAAGGGATTAACGCACTCAGATAAGGGGTCTCGTATTTTAGAGCAATGCGGAATATAACGACCCCGGCCCCTCTGCTGACCTTTTGATTTGAAAGGGAGCAGGCCATAAGCCGGGTTCTGTCGTGGACAGCCATTCATCTGGGACCTGCGTCGCCGCAAGCCTCTAGCGACCTACCCGGGAACCGCGCGGGCCACGCGTGCGTTCCCCTATTTGGTCTTGCTCCGGGTGGGGTTTACCCTGCCGCCACTGTTGCCAGTGGCGCGGTGCGCTCTTACCGCACCATTTCACCCTTACCCGTCATCGGCTATGGCCGATCACAGGCGGTATATTTTCTGTGGCACTTTCCGTCGGCTCGCGCCGCCCAGGCGTTACCTGGCACCCTGCCCTGCGGAGCCCGGACTTTCCTCCATCCGTCTCCGGACGGCGACTGTCTGGCCTGCTCCGCCGTGCACCTTAGCACAGCGGTAGAAATCAGGCTGATGATTTCCCTGCATTGAGCTGCATGGCAAGCGCGTACAGCGCCTTGCGCGGTTCGCCCGTCAGCCTGGCGGCGACCCGGGCAGCTTTGGCGGGCGGTAATTCCTCCAGCAGAGTCTCCAGCACATTTTGCGAGTCGTACCGCGTTTGCGGCGCGCGTGGCGCGCCGCCGACTACTATGACGAATTCGCCGCGCTGATTATCCGGTTGTTCCTGCAGGCAAGCCAGCGTCACTTGCAAGTCGCCATGCAACACGGTCTCGAACTGCTTGGTGAGCTCACGCGCCAATGTGACCGGTCGCTCACCGCCAAATTCATCGCACAAGCTCTGCAGCGTTGCCAGGATCCGGTGCGGTGCCTCGAAAAACACCATCGTACGCTGCTCGTGCAGCAGCTCGCGCAAGCGTTCGCGCCGAGCCTTGTCGCGTGCTGGCAGAAAACCTTCGAAACAGAATCTGTCGGTCGGCAGCGTGGCAACCGAAAGCGCGGCCGTGACCGCGCTGGGTCCGGGTACCGGCACAACCGCGATGCCGGCTCGCTGTACGGCACATACAAGCAGGTATCCCGGGTCGCTGATCAACGGTGTGCCGGCATCGCTGACCAGCGCCACGTTATCGCCGCCTTGCAGGGTTGCAACGATTTGTTCGATACGGCGCTCTTCGTTGTGCTGGTGCAGTGAAACGCAGCGCGACTGGCTACCCACGTGCTGCAGCAGCTTGCGGCTGTGGCGCGTGTCTTCCGCGGCAACCAGTGCCACTTCGCACAGAACCCGCCGCGCCCGCTCGGTGATGTCCTGCAGATTGCCAATCGGCGTTGCGACAACGAACAGCTGACCCGGCTTAGTGTCCGAACCCGGGCCGGGCGCTACCATTGACGGATTCCTGGTCGACTGCGGGAGATCATTTCCGGTACAGGCTCTTATCAAGTGTCGATTGATTAACAAACATTCACATTCAGAGAACGTGTTCGCTGCAACAATCGTATCGAGTTTCTGGATCGGGAGGTCGCGCGCGAAATTCCGAACGGTCGCGATGTTACACTTTGCACCCGATCCCTTTCACTAAAATGATTCGCGCAGGATACAAAATCACGTGAGCCGTTCGCTGTTATTGCCTGCCACAGCATTGACGATCGTGCTGGGCGCGTGCACCACCCCGACGTCCAAGGACGTGCCGCCGGCCGAACCGGAGACGCCAGCAAGCGAGCTCAGTGAAGCGGATGTTGAACTGTTTCTACAGATCGGCGATGTACAGGGCGCCGCTGGCGTGTACAGCGAACTGGCGAAATCAGCGCTACCGCCGCTGCGTTCGGACTACCTGCTCGACGCCGCTGCCCTGCTGCTGGAATACGATCAGATTACGCTGGCGCAGTCACGCCTGGAACACATTGATCTCGGTGCCTTGACGCCGCAGCAGCGCAATCGCTGGACACTGCTCAAAGCACGGCTGGCCTTGCGGGACGGACGCGCAGCCGACGCATTGTCGTTGCTGCCTGCCGAGCAACCCGAAATGACACTGGCCGAGCGCGCCGACCTGCTCGAGCTGCGCGCGCGCATCTACACGGAACTGGGCCAGTGTCATTTCGGGTTGC
>JAOTYY010000232.1 GCA_029861595.1 Gammaproteobacteria bacterium | reverse complement strand
GCCTTCTTTCAGTGCGCGCAGGGTGTCGTAAACGCCCTGCACCGCAGCCATGAACGGCTTGTGGCCCTGCAGCGCCACACGCACACCTTGCGAAGCGAGATAGTCGCGGTCCTGCAGTTCCGGCGCGTGCCCGCCCAGAATCAATGGCACATCCACGGTCGCCGTCAGCGCTGCAAGGTCGTCGCGCGTTTTGACGCCTACCAGAAAGATTGCATCCACGCCGGCGGCAGCGTACGCGGAGATCCGGCGGACCGCGTCGTCGACATCGGTGATCCCCAGGTGTGTGCGTCCGGCGATTACCAGCGACGGGTCGCGCCTGGCGGCGACGGCCGCGCGCATCTTGCCTACGCCTTCTTCGAGGCTGATGAGTTGCGGCTTTGCGGAGCCGTACGCCTGCGGCAGCAATGTGTCTTCAATAGACAGCGCGGAAACACCGGCATTCTCCAACTCTTCGACCGTGCGCATGACGTTGAGCGCGTTGCCGAAGCCGTGATCGGCATCGACCAGCAACGGCAGCTCGCCAGCACGTGAAATGCGCAGCGTCTGCTCGGCCAGTTCCGTGAGCGTCAGTACGATCAGGTCCGGTGCCCCCAGCACCGTGAGCGACGCGATCGACCCTGCCAGCATGCTGGATTCGAAGCCGAGATCTTCGGCAATGCGGGCGGACAATGGATCGAAAACGGATGCTGGATGAACGCATGCGCTCCCTTCCAGTAGCGAACGAAAGCGCGCGCGGCGCGTGGACCAGCGGGACATATTACGGTTCCTGAAGTGTGTTATGGGATCGGCGTACAGTCTACCCGGTTTACCTCGCACGAGCTTCGATTGCCACTTCGAAACAAGCGCGGTTGATTATCATGCCGATGTCGCCGTGGAAAAGGATCCAAGCGTAGTGAGCGGGCACGGTTTGGATGATCACGGATCAGCCAGTTGGTCACCATGAGGGTGCTAGTTGAGCGCTGCGACGACTGGATCGCTGCTGATGCCGGGTCGTTTCGTTTCTGGGTTCCAGGTTCGCATTCCGCGGTGCATGTCCGATACGCTCAAAACAATCCCATCTGCCGGTCATCGCCGATTACCGCATCGAAGGCGAGGTCGAGGGTGCTCAGCACCGGCTCGGCGACGGGTTTGATCTGTTTGTCGATGTAGTGCTCGATATCGATGGCGTGCTGCAAGTTATCCAGCGGCTCGGGACCATCAACGGTCATCAGGTAGGCGACGATGCGGCCCGGCTTGATCGATGACTTGCGGGCAGCGGCCACATGGGGCGGGGTGTTCGCAGTGTAAGCGTCGAGGCGTTTGCGCAACCCCTTGCGGTACACCAGCTGGTCGTCGAGCTCGCCATTTCGCACCCGGCGTACGACGTCGCCCAGGTAGTCATCAACCGGCTGCTCTGCAAACAATCTCGCGTAGAGTTCGCGCTGTACGGTTTTCGCGAGTTGCGTCCAATCACGGCGCACCACTTCCATGCCGACAAATTCCACGTCCGTGAAACCGTCGACCAGGCCGGCGTAACGTTTGCGCGCACCGCCGTCTCCGCCTCGTACCGACGGCAAAAACAACTTCAGGTAGAGTTTTTCGAATTCCAGCTCGAGGCGGCTCGCCACCTGCCATTTTTTGCGCACGTAGCCCGCGAGTTCGCGGGTCAACTGCGCTGCGAGTTCGGGACCCTGCCCACGGGCTATGTTGGCGCGCGGCGATCCCGAGCGCACGAAGAGACTGTCGGTGTCGCCGTAGAGCACTTCGAATCCTTGTTTCTCGAACCAGGCTTGCGACCATTGCAACAGGTGTTTGCCCTGGCCGGTGATCGCGTTGGCGATCGCGGGGTTGTGAAATCGGCACGCGGGCGTGCCGAGCACACCGTAGAAGGAGTTCATGAGAATCTTTATCGCCTGCGATGCGACACGATCACCGGCTTTTTTCGCCGCTTCGCGTTGCGGAAACAACTGATCCAGCGCCCGCGGCAGGATTGCCGGTTCGCGTCGGAACCACGCCCCGCCGGGCATCTCGATCAGGTTGCTTTCCCCTGCGCTGCGGAAACCGAGCGGATCGATGTTGAAGGTGCGGATAATGCTGGGGTACAGACTTTTGAAGTCGAACACCCAGACGTTGTCGTGCACGCCGGTGACTGGCTCCAGCACGTGTCCACCCGCCTGTGATGCGGATACCCGGGAATCGCCGGACCGCACGCTCGGAGCCACGATGTTTATTTTTGCCAGGGCGCTCAGATATACGAAGTCGAATGAAGCGATACTCGCCGCGACCCGGTCGGGAGTCAGGCCAGTGAGTTTGGAACGTGCGAACGCGAGCGTAACCAGCTGCAGTTGGGCGACGATATCGAATGCGAGACGTGCATCCGTGCGCGCGTAACGCGCGAAGCCCGGCAGGTCGTCTTGATAGCGTCGCATGATTTCGCCGGCGCGGTCGGCGGTATCGCCCTCCAGCGCTTTACCTTCACCGAGTACTTCCTGAGCGACTGCCTCCAGCGAGTACTCGTCGAACTTGACGAATGCGCCGCGCAGCAGATCAATGCCGTCCAGCACCAGGCGTCCGGGAATACTGGCGTTGCCGCTGCCGAAATAGCCTTGCGCGGGACGGATACGCACCGTGCCGACATCCCGGCCCAGTTCGAACTCGTTGCGCACGCGCTTGGCGATGCGCGCCAGCACAGTGAGGTCGAAATCGACGATATTCCAGCCGGTCAGCACATCGGGGTCGAGTGTGCACACGCGTTGGCAGAAAGCATCGATCGCGGCGCGCTCATGGGTGAAACCGACCGCGTTCTCGGGCATCTCTCGGCCCTCGGGATCGACGATCAGTACCTCGTCGGTACCGCAGCCGTAGAGCGAAATGGCGAGCAGGCGCTGCGCTTTGGGGTCGGTTTCGATATCGAACGAAAGCACGGTCGGTGTCACAGTCACGTCGGCTGGGGTCAGAATCGGGTCGTCGAACACCCAGGTCACACCGTCGCCGCGCTGCGCGGTACCTTCGATCGCAAGACTGCCTTGGATACCTCGATCGATGAGAAAGCGCACGGCATAACGCACGTCGGCTTCGAACGTGTCAATGCCGGCACCGTGTAATCGCTCGCGTACGCGCGGCGCATCGCTGGGCAGCGCTACATCGATACGATGCACCGGGTCGCCGGCAAACGTGCGTTTATCGGCGGATTCCCACGCTGCCCCGAGTTCCGCCGCGCGTGCCCCGTCAGCCGCGCCGATGTAGAAGTGAGGCCGTTGCCGGTGATCACGGATCAAGAACGTCTTGCCGTCTTCCAGGCGCCCGTAGAGATGCACTACCGCCGAGCCCGACTCGATCCGGTACGTCGCCTGCAGGATGAAGCCGCGCGCCCGTATCATCTGCCGGCTGTCATTCCTCACAGGCATCCTCGTCAAGAAAATCCAGGGTCGGCGCCGCAGCGACCCGGGAAGCGTCCGCCAGTGCGTTCGCGCGCAGCACTACACCGGGGCCGAAGCGTTCGGAAATGTCGTCGAGCGTTGCTTCCAGTCGCCGTTGCCGATGGCGCTGGTGCACGTCGAAGAGATCCAGTTGCTGCAGATCGGTGTCCCGATTGAGGTCGTACGCGGCCATGCCGACCAGCCTGAATGGCCCCGGGTGGGCGAATTCGTCAAGCAGACGGATCCCGGTCGTATAGAGAGCGTCGGCAACGTCCGTGGCTTCGGGCAAGCGGCACTGGCGTGTCAGTAGCTGAAAATCACTGGTTTTCAGCTTCACGCGCACCCCGCGGGCCAGATAACCCTTGTGTCGCAGACGCCGTGCGATGGCGTCCGCGGAGCGGCGCAGATGTACCCGAATGGCCTCGCGCGCCGATACATCATGGGCCAGCGTGCGATCGGAGCCGATGCTTTTTGCGCTGTGTCGCCGTGCTACCGGACGTGGGTCGCGTGCGTGCGCGAGTTCGTGAAAATGTGTGCCGGTGCTGCCCAGATTTGCCTCGAGGAACTCGCGACCGGCGCGCACCAGATCGCCTATCGTATGCAGCCCCAACGCGGCCAGGCGTCGCTGCGTCTTCGGTCCGGCGCCCCACAACCGCGCCACCGCCAGGGGTGCCAGCCAGTCCCGAGCCTGCTCCGGCGCGACGACGGTGAGGCCATCCGGCTTTGCGTGCGCGCTGGCTACTTTCGCCACGTACTTGGTGGCGGAAAGCCCCACCGATACGGTGAGCCCACCCGTCGCTTCAAATACTGCGGCTTTCAGGCGGCGGCCCATGTCGGTGGGCGTGCCGAAAATATGCCCGGCGCCGGACATTTCCAGAAACGCCTCATCCAGGCTCAGTGCTTCGACATGGGGAGAAAAATCCTCGAATACGCCCATGATGAGTGCTGACACTTCCTCGTAGCGCGCAAACCGCGGCGGCACGACCACGCCCTGCGGGCACAACTTGCGCGCCCGCGCCATGGGCATGGCGCTTCCCACTCCGAAAGGCCGTGCTTCGTAGCTTGCAGTGAGTACCACGCCGCGGTCGCTGTGCCCGCCCACCAGGATCGGCCGGCCGCGCAAGTCCGGGTTATCGAGCTGTTCGACAGCGGCGTAGAATGCGTCCATGTCCGCATGCGCTACAATGCGAGACCAGGGTTGTGGCATCGATGTGTCGGCTCCGTTGCCTGAAAAGTTCGAGAATACTGCCGGCGGCGGGTCGTGTCTCAAGCCCGGCACGAGAGCGGTGCTGCGTGTAGTAACCTGCGTGCAGCTGTGAGGCTGATCCGTCGCGTTGTTCTTCGCGGCGCGTCGCTGGAGGTACCTATGTCACACGCCAATTCTATCGACCATTATATCGAGGAACTGCGCCGCGTCACCGCGGATACCAGTGACGAAGACCAGATCATTGCGCGGGTAGGGCCGCTGGCGCAGCACGTGGTCCAGCATAAAGACTGGCTGCAGCCAAAGCACTACGAAACCGACAGCGACCAGGGATTCGGCGTCCATCTGCTGCACGAGGAGCCGGATCACACGCTGGCTGTGTTTATCGTTGCCTGGCTGCCCGGCCGCGGTACGCCGCCGCACGATCACGGTACCTGGGCCGTGGTTGCCGGTGTCGAAGGCGTGGAACGCAATATTCGCTACGAGCGTCTGGACGACCGCAGCCGCAAAGGATTTGCGCAATTGAGCGTCAAGCACGACTTTCTCGCCGACCCAGGCGATCTCGTGAGTATGAAGACCGGCGGCATTCACGCAGTGCTCAATGAAACCGACCGTGTGACACTGTCACTGCACACCTACGGCAAACATATCAACCACACGAATCGCTCGCAGTTCGACCTCGAATCGAATGCGCAAAAGGCGTATCTGTTAACCGTGGAGTAGTCGCACCGGCGCGTGTCGCCTACACGGTACTGTATCTGGGACCAGAGCGCGTGCCCACCTGGCCACCGCCCACTGGTCCTGTGGGCGGCTGGCGAAGTGCGCTGCCTCAGCCGCGTTCCTGTATCATCTCCGCCAGCGAATGCGCTGGTGCCACGTCCGTGTCCGCATGGGTGTGCAGCTGCTTGTTGATTTGGCTCGTCGAGAACATGCCGCAAACCTGCTGCTCGCCGCTCGTTTCGTCGATCTGCACCACGAGTATGTGTTGCCGGCTGAGCTGGTGCAGGGTTTCCAGAATATGCCCGATCTGTGCGTTGCGCACGCTCAGGTAATTCAGCACCACGATATCACGTTGTGGCGTCATTACCATTTCCACAGTGGACTGCGCACGCGGAATCCTATTTTCCCGAGACAGTTTGATCGGCTTCTCGCCCTGGATGTCGTTGGCGGTCACCAGCCCCACGATAACCTGATCGGGGCCGGTCACCAGCAGCGAGCGCACGCCCGTGCGTTTCATTTTATCCAGCGCTTCGTCGATGGGCGTCGCTGGTGCGACGGTCACCGGGTCGACGAAGTGGAAATCCGTCATGGCATCCAGCGCCGGATCGTCACGGTGGCTCAGGTAAGGTGGCTGCGGTGGCCGCGCGAAATTTACATCGGTTTGTAATCCGATGTGCGATAGCGGCGTTGAGCTCTGTGACATGGCGAGTCCTCCGAACGCTCTACTCATACAGAGTATAGAACCTACGGCAGCAAACTGGGCCGGATTGCGGTTGCTGCACGGTAGCCGCGGCGTAGCGTGGAGGAATCGTCTTCTGTGCGGTGTTTAGGCCACGATATACTGTTCCGGTCATGCGCATTC
>JAOTYY010000231.1 GCA_029861595.1 Gammaproteobacteria bacterium | reverse complement strand
CGGCATACTCGTAAACGCCGTTGTCCGCTGACACCGAGAAAGACATGTCGGTAGCTTGCGAAGACACGTTCAGCCAGTCGAACAGCGTAACCAAGTTTGGATAATTCCGCTCATTGAACACCACAAATCCTGTATCGACGCCCACGGACCCGATCGATGTATCGACTTCGACGGTATTGGTATGACCGCCGACGTATTCATTGGCCTCGAACAAGGTCACGCGGTGTCTGTGGCTCAGTAACCAGGCAGCCGACAATCCCGCGATACCACTCCCGACAACCGCTATATTTCGCACATCTTTCATGGGCATCACACAGGTTTACACAAGATATACAAGAATTGTATAGTTGTACAAATACTTGTACAAGTATTGATTGGAAATCATGAGTGAACGAATGATGGGAAAACCGCTTAGGTTCGATTGCGACCACAAGCACCACCGCTACGTCACCGATGTGTTGGGCCAGTATTTCGAGCTGCAGGCCAATATGCCCGGAGTTGGCCGCCGGAGTTACGGCTACATCTCGCGCCAGTACTGCCGCGCCCCCCTACCCGGCAGAACTGATGTTGCGCAACGCTATCTAGTTTCTTTGCGCTTGCGCACGTGGCGTGCGTACGCGTTCAGGGCACGCTGGCGACCCGGTGGCAATCAGCTCAGGCTATCGCGCACCAGCTGCAAGGCGCTTATGAAATCTTCCGGAAGCGGGATCAACCCCGCACGGTCCAGTTCATCGCTCTGTGATTCCGTGCAACTTCCCGTGATAAATACCGGGCATGGCGCACGTCCAGCCAGAGCCGACAGTTGCGAGGTGATCATCCGAGCAGGCAACAGAAGTTCGCTGTGCAAAACCAACGCGGCCGCGCGGGTTCGAGACAACACGTGCTCCAGCGATTCAAGCTGGCAATTTGCGCCCAGCAGCACCACCCTGTAGCCGGCCGTAAGTGCGGCCAGCGCCAGAAAGAACATAGGTATTTCCGTGTGATCGCCCGCTACACCTGCCAACACCAGCTTAGCGCCGTTCGCCTGTAAGGACTGGTGATGAAACCTCGCGCCCAGCTTGTTACGAAGATAGCTGTCGAGAAAATGCCTTTCCGCATCGGCGTAAACGAACGTTTCCCAGCGTGCCGTCATCTCGCGCAACAACGGGGTGATCAACATCCGGGTCACGAGATCGATTGGATAGAGGGACAATGCGTCGTTATACGCCGCGTCCAACGCACGTTCGTCGAAGGCGCTGACTGCGGTGACCATGCGCCGCACGTAGCTCTCCCAGGCGTTTTTCTCGGCGGCATCGTCATAGCCGGCGGGATCCGGCAGTGGTTCACGAAGCGGGCCTCCGGAAAGAGATTCAGCGACACGGCTGATTGGTATCCCCTGTTCGAGCAGCTGCAGGATCTGGTTGATAGTGTCGATATCCTGGGTGCTGTAAAGCCGATGCCCTTTTGCCGTTCGTTCGGGCTTTATCAAGCCGTACCGGCGCTCCCAGGCGCGCATGGTCACCGGATTGACGCCGGTCTTCTCCGCTACCACGCGAATCGGGTAGACCGCTTGCTCACGGGTGTTGCGGTTATACATGCTGTATAAATATACAATAACTATACAATAATTGCATGCATAACTTCGGCCGCCCTGTATCGACACTCTCCCACAAGGTTGACGGGCCGGGCAGCGGTGCGCTTGCCGGTGGACGGGAAGACGCGCGACCCTGCCCAGGACTAGCGAATCTGGCGCAACACGACACGTGCAATTTCGAAAATGTCGATGACCCGCGCAATGTAGTAGTCGCGCGGCGCGAAGCTCGCCTGCTCCCCCAGCAGATTGACTTCCAACGTGTCCAGGAATTTGTGCAGCCTGCGCTGATGCACGCCGAGGCGCCTTTGCACCGGGTCCGCAATAACCCCCGTAAACGCGGTCACGCTGGACACCAGCAGCAGCATCCCCGCGGCTGACGCAGTGACCAGCCACAGCGCCGGCTGCACAGGAAACACGCCGTACCATAACCCGCCGAGCGTAGTCCCCAGTGGAAAACCGGCGATCGCCGCGTGCTGCGTCGCCGCAATCGCAACCGCCGGACCGAAGGACAGCGCACCGGGAGTCAGTTTCTGCAGCGCTGCTCCGCCAGCTCCGGTCAAGATGATCGCGTTAGCCAACTCCGCGGCTGCGGCTCGCGTACCCGTATAAGCTGAAAACGCGAGTTCAAGTTGCTCGCGCGCATGCGGTCGGCGCAACAGATCCGAGTGCTCCGCGAGTAGATCCTGAAGATGCGCCGACAAACTAGCGTCGCTCAGAATTTCCTCTGCTAACGCGTCTCGCAGCGCTTCGCGCCCCTTCTGCTGGATGGGCAGTTCCAGCAGCTCGCTGAAAATACGCCATTCGATCTCACGTCCGACGTCGGTGCGCAGAAACCATTCTCGAATCTGCAGCCACTCCGCCGCTCTGCGCGCACCGATCCGGCTAAGGCAGCGCGCGGACACGTCACCAAGCACGGCCGGCAGCACCATCAGAACGTTGGCGGGCGCGCGTAATAGATCCAGTCCAAGCGCATGGCGATGCAGACGCATCGACTGCGCAAACGTAAAGGTGCGGTCGACGAACTGCGGAACTTTGCCCCGCCGGGCAGCTATGTAGCGGCGTACACCTTCATCGACGATCCGACTGGCGGTTTGTGTGTCGATAGCTTCTTGCATAGTCGTCATCGGCGCTGGCGCCGATTTATCGCATGGTGATTATCCAGCAGCTGACAGTGCATTACACGTTACCAGCGACTAATATCAGCCCGCTATGTGGCGCGATAGATTTAACAATTTGCTGCTGATCGCCGCAGGCGCATTGCTGGCAGCAACCCTCGCGGGCTTTGCCGGCGAATACTGGTGGTTCCTGGAACTTTTCGTGCATTTTCGCATCCATTTTGCCGCCGCTGCTGCGCTGCTGGCAGCGGCCTTTGTCGTCACGCGCGGATTGACGGGCGGATTGCTGAGCCTTTTGTGCCTGTTACTAAACGGCGTGCCAATCATGTCGTTTCTCGGCCAGACAGCGCCCAAGGTCACTGCTCAAAGTAAACCGCTAAAGATAGTGTCGGCGAACATCAGCAACGCAACCAGCGGAAACGGCACGCGAATCGCCGCCTTCATTCGCGAAGAAAAACCTGACGTTCTGTTGTTAATAGAGTTGACGGCACCCATGCTGCAGGAGCTGCAAAGCGTGCTCAACGAAGCTTATCCGTATCGCTATTCACTGCCTCGCCCCGACTATTTCGGTATCGGCGTATTCAGCAGGCATCGGTTACAGGATCAAAAATTGCTGGACCTGGGCTACCTCGACGTTCCGGCAATCAGCGTACGGGTCGTCACCGGGCAAGCTTCGCTGCGCCTGGTCGGCATTCATCTCGAGTGGCCGGTGACGCCATCGACAGCAGCAGGCCGGAACAGGCAGCTGGACAATCTGTCATTGCGGATGAACGATGTTGACGAGCCGCTCATACTGATCGGCGATTTCAATACGACGCGCTGGGCGTCACGCTTCGGCGACCTGGTGGCCGCCACCGGACTGCGTGACACTGCTACGGGTTTTGGCTGGCAACCGACGTGGCCGACCTTCCTGCCGAATCTCGGCATCGCCATCGATCATTGCCTGGTGTCGCCTGCGCTTCAGGTGCGCAATCACCGGCCGGGCCCCGACATCGGCTCAGACCACTACCCGCTTATCGTGGAACTCTCGCTGTAGACGGCAATGCATCGGCAGTACCGTTCCGGTCCGCTGCGTTTACGGCAGTTGTCCTTACTATCACGTTTCGCGTGTCTGCACGATGACAGACAAAAAACGAATCGGCAGTTGCACCAGGCGTTCGGGACCGTGCGGGGCGTCGGCGTCGAAGGACAGTGAGTCGCCGCGCGCGAGATGGTACGTTTTATCTGCGTGGCGGTAAACGATCTCGCCATCCAGCATGTAAATAAACTCCGTGCCGGCATGCTGGAAAATCGGGAAAACTTCCGACTGCTCGTTGAGGGCGACCAGATAAGGCGCCACCGAGAACGGTTTGCCCATGGTATGCCCGAGTAACTGGTACTGATGCCCGGCCCGTGTGCCGCGCCGCTCGATGACCAGGCCTTCGCCCGCTTTCACATACGTGGCGGCGCTCACTTCCTCGAACTTGCGGAAAAAGGACGTGACCGGCACATTCAGCGCGCGCGATAACGCTTTGAGTGTCGCAAGCGACGGCGAAGTGTTTCCGTTTTCGATCTTGGACAACATCCCGGCCGACAGGCCCGCCTGCTTGGCGACCTCGACCACCGTCATGCCGAGGTCCACGCGATAGGCCTTGACCTGCAACCCGATGGCCGTTTCCAGCGCATTGTCATGGATACCGTTGTCTGCGGGTCCCTGAGCCATGGTGGGATGCTAACTCAACGAAGCGCGATCTATACCATTCTGCCGGCACGCTGCTTCGACAGTGTTGTGTAACAGACAGGCAATGGTCATCGGCCCGACGCCACCGGGTACCGGCGTGATAGCGCCCGCGACACCTTGCGCGCCGTCGTAGTCAACATCGCCAACCAAACGCGTTTTACCGCCGTCCTTTTCGATGCGGTTTATGCCGACATCGACAACCGTGGCACCAGGTTTGATCCAGTCGCCTTTGACCATCTGTGGCCGTCCAACCGCTGCAATCAGGATATCAGCCTCACTGCAACGAACCGGCAAATCGGCAGTGCGTGAATGGGCAATGGTCACTGTGCAGTTTTCTCCGAGCAGCAGCGCCGCCATGGGCTTGCCAACGATGTTGGAGCGACCCAGTATCAGCGCACGCTTTCCGGTGAGATCACCCAGCTGGTCCCGCAGCAGCATCAGGCAGCCCAGCGGAGTACACGGCACCATGCCCTCGCCACCCGTCCACAGGCGCCCGACATTACCGATATGAAAGCCATCTACATCCTTGTCGAGACGCAGCGCATTGATGACTGGCTCGGCGTCGATCTGCGCCGGCAAGGGCAGCTGCACGAGAATACCGTTTACGGAACTATCGCTGTTGAGATCATCGATGAGCGCAAGCAAATCACTCTGGGTGGTATCCACCGGCAACTTGTGCTCGATGGATAGCATGCCGGTCTCGGTCGTTTGCGCACCTTTGTTTCTCACATAAACCTGGCTTGCCGGATCTTCGCCGACCAGCACCACGGCCAATCCGGGTGTAATTCCATGGCGTTCCTTTAACACGGCCACTTCGCCGGCGACGCTTTCGCGCACCTTCGCGGCATACGCCTTGCCATCGATTCGTGTTGTCATTTGTCGGCGGATTCCTCTTGCAGTGGGATACTAGTACGTTTGGCGCCACACCGGCGTACCTTGAAAATGTCGGTCAGTCAGCAACTGAGCTCTGTATCGTGATGGACAGTCTGGCGCACCGGGTTCTGTTACGCAGCGCGGGCAACTCTCACCGCACAGTACTTGAACTCGGGGATTTTGCCGAACGGATCCAGCGCTTCGTTAGTCAGCAGATTAGCGGCCGCTTCGTGATAACAGAACGGCATGAACACCTCGCCGCGCTGCAGACCATCATCGCTTCTGGCCAGCGCCTGCACTTTCCCACGGCGCGTTTCCAGACTGACGATGTCGCCCGGCGCCAGACCGAGTTCGTGCAGATCCTGCGAATGCATGGTGACAATCGGTCCCGGTTCGATCGCGTTGAGCACCTCGGAACGGCGAGTCATGGCGCCGGTATGCCAGTGCTCAAGTTGGCGCCCGGTGATCAACACGAACGGAAACTCGTCGTCAGGTGTCTCGTCTGCACGAATCAGCTTTGCGGGCACCAACCGCCCGCGGCCACTGGCGGTAGGGAAGTCTTCGATAAAAACCACGCCCTGGCCGGGGTCGTCGGCATCCTCGCACGGGTAGGTGATGGAACCTTCACGTTGCAACCGCTCCCAGCTCATTCCCTTGATGGAAGGCATGACGCTGCGCATCTCCGCAAACGCCGTGGCCGCGTCAGGGTAGTTCCAGTCCAGACCAAGGCGCCGGGCGATTTCCTGGATGATCCACAAATCCTGGCGTGCGTCACCGGGCAGTTCCAACGCCTTGCGGCCGAGTTGCACACGGCGATCGGTATTCGAAACGGTGCCGTCTTTTTCCGGCCAGGCGGATGCTGGCAATACCACATCGGCAAAGGCCGCCGTTTCGGTCAAAAACAAA
>JAOTYY010000230.1 GCA_029861595.1 Gammaproteobacteria bacterium | reverse complement strand
CGCGGTATCCGTGGCGCCGAATTCGCCCGCCAGGGTCTGCCGCAGCGGCAACAGTCCCGTGCCGAGTACCTCCGGTATCAGCAACGCCACTAGCCACAACATCAACGCAGCGCACACTGGTCTCGCCCAGCCGGGAAGCATGCTGCGCTCGGCGATCCGGTCACTGAAGTCGACCAGCTGCATGAAGTATTTGGCGAACAGCGCGCTCAGTATGCCCAGCACCGCGAGGGCCAGATAACTCAGGTAGGGCAGCTGCTCGACGGTGTGCAGGACTGCCAGGGTGTCCGCGTCGAACAGGCTGCTGCCGAACAGGTGCCCGGTAATAGCGGCGACCGTAATCGGCGCGAACGCGCGCAACGAATAATGTCGCAGCAGCACTTCGTGCGCAAAAATCACCCCGGCGATGGGCGCCGAGAAGGCCGCGGCGATCGCTGCTGACACACCGCAGCCTACGCCGATCGTCGCCATGTCGGCACCGAATGGTCTGGCGCGCGAGATCAATGCCCCGATGCTGGCACCGAAATGCACCAGCGGGCCGTACTGGCCGGCCGATGCGCCGCTGGCGAGCGCGATGAAACTCGCCAGCGTGCCGCGCATGCCGGCGTGCAGGTCGATGTGACCAGCGTTACAGTGAGTTGCCTCGATGGTGTCCACTGGTCCAAGCGTCTTACCGCGCTGCAGCACGCCTACTACAACACTGCTCGTTAGCAATACCCCGAGTAACTGCAACGCGCCAATCATCCCCGTTTGCAGATAGGGTGGGGTGAGCAGCAGTTTGTTGAACATCTGGATGCCCCGCGCGAACACATCCGACAGGAAGCCCGCTGCCAGGCCGACCGATACGCCGAACATTGTCAGGATGGTAAGCGAGCCAACCAGTGAGCGTGTTTGGTGCATATAAGTTGTGTTAAGTATGAACGTTAACTGGTTGAAAAAAATAATAATAAGTGTTTATAAGCAGCGTGGAAAGTAGAGAGATTCACTCCCATGTACGAGAGGGCCGCGAGCGGGTGCCGGAAAAGCTCACAGCGGATGGTGGGAGCGGCTCGATTCGTTGCCTGCGAGAGTCTGATTGACTTTTATTGTGCGTGACAGTCGATTCAAGGCCGTGGCAGATGCCGGGCCCCATGGACCTTGCTGTATAGTGGGGTTCCCGGCTAAAAAACAACAACGGAGAGAGCCAATCCATGCAACGACTAATGCCGCGCCAGGCGACGCCGGCGCTGAGCGTCGATACCCTCGACCATGGCCAGTGGTCACTCGCCGAGCAATCGCCCCAGCGCTTTACGCTGATCGTTTTCTATCGCGGTCTGCACTGCCCGATCTGTAAACCCTACGTGCGGGAACTCGACAGACAGTTCACGGCGTTTTCGGAACTTGGGGTGGAAGCTATTGTGCTCAGTACCGACGACGCCGAGCGTGCGCGGCAGAGTCAGCAGGATTGGGGCATCAAGCAGGTGCCCGTTGGCTTCGGCTTGAGCATCGAGTCCGCCCGTGAGTGGGGTTTGTATATCTCCAGTGGGCGAGGCAAAACGTCTATCGGCATCGAGGAGCCGGTGCTGTTCAACGAGCCCGGCCTGTTTCTGGTCAGCCCCGACAGCACGCTTTATTCGGCATCCATCCAGACCATGCCGTTCGTGCGCCCACGATTTGAGGAACTGTTGAAAGCTCTGGAGACGATTATCGGCCGCGATTACCCGGCACGCGGCGAAGCCTAGGAGACTGTCGAAAAACGAAATTTTTCGACAGCCTCCTAGGCGGTACATGGATGCACAGCCAATATTCGACGACTTTTAACTCGTTGAATAATATACAGGTCGCGGATCGCATTCTGGACCCAGCGCGTTGGAAAACACACAGGACGTGCTTTTTCAGCACACGAGAAGCCGGGTTCGAGTTATTAAAAATCCGCCGCGGCGTAACCGCGGCGGGAACCACACCTTTGCGCCGGGAGGACCGGCGTTTCAGGGGAGGAGGAGGATGTCCTGGCCTCAGCGGCGGTCTTTCAACATTCCGTCTACTGCCGCGGGGATGCCCGCTCGCACCAGACCGATGTCCGCCAGCAGGTGATCCGGCAGGCGGTGCAGTTCGGCGATCGCTGCGCGACGCGCATGCCAGGTACGCAAACCCGACGTCAGCTCGTCAAGAGCCCCCGCCAGAGACACTCGCCGAGGTTTCACCAAATGAGCGACATGCGTAGTCATTGTCGGTACTCCTTGTATCAGATCACTGCCAGGGCTGCAGTTACGATGAAGATCGCGCCGATGTAAGCGAGACCGACCGTGGTGTAAGCTTCTTTCAACATGATCATTACCTCATTAAACTGCTGCATTGCACAAAATGTATGTAGCGCATAGTATGTACATGTAAAGGCAGTTACAAACGATTTGTTTTCATCAAATACATGAATAAATACTCATGAAAATATTAAACCGCCTGCCACCTATTTCGGCGCTTCGCGCGTTCGATGTCGCAGCCCGTCAGTTGAGTTTCACCAAAGCGGCGGAGGTGCTGCACATCACGCAGAGTGCCGTCAGCCATCAAATCCGGCACGTGGAGTCCCTGTGGGGGATACCTTTATTCGAACGACGTAACCGCCAGGTCACTCTGACGCGTGAAGCGGAGGCCCTGGTCCCGGTGATCAGGGAATTTTTCGAGCGTCTCGACCGGACGCTCAACGAGTTGTCGGCCGAAGAGTCCAAAGGACCGCTGCGCGTCAGCCTGTTGCAATCATTCGCATTCAAGTGGCTGGTGCCGCGGCTGGGCCGCTTCAATCAGGCCCACAGCGAGATCGACGTGTGGATTTCCTCCAGTGACGACGTCATCGATTTCAACGCGGCCGAGGTGGACGTTGCAATTCGCCTGGGCCTGGGCGACTGGCCTGGATTGCACGCGACGTTGTTGCTGACCGAGTACGTGTTTCCCGTTTGCAGCCCGGAGCAGTTCGAGCGCATGGGACGCCCGCAGACACCCGAGAAACTGCTGAAGCACCCGCTGTTGTACCGCTACGCCGACGATATCTGCGCCAAGTGGCGCGACTGGTTTGCCGATGCGGGTGTGGAAGTAGGTTCGCTGCCGCCGGGCACGCGCTTCCCGAGTACCGGTATGGCCGTGCAAGCGGCCATCGACGGCCAGGGTGTGGCGCTGGCGCGCAGCGCACATGTGGAGGACGATCTGAAGGCCGGCCGGCTGATCAAACTGTTCGACGTGTACAGTCCATCGAATGTCAAATATTACGTGGTTTGCCCGCTCGGCAACGAGCAGCATCCGCGCGTAGCGGCGTTTCGCGAATGGTTGTTGCGCGAATCCGTGATCTCCCAAGCAGCGTTTGACCGTGTGGGCGCTGCAAAGTCGCACTTAAAGCAAGCAGCCGCGAGTCCTTGACGGGTCCTTATACCGGTGCCGCTCAACGAGCAGGTTTATTCCCAGTCCTTTTCTTCCGCTTCTTGCAGAAGCCGTTCGTCGACTTCGAATTTGCGGCTCATTTCGTCGTTGGCTTCCTGGCTCACAGAGATCAGCTTCTCCTGATCCTGGTGCACGGCATGCATCGCGTAGAGCGTTTTCAGGTCCTGGCGCTTGAACGTATACGAGAGTTTTTTTGCGCGGTAGGCACCGTACCCAAGCTCCACCAATGCCGACTCGCCAAGCGATAAAGCCGATGCAAAAGTCTCGCGTTCGAATACAGTAACGCCCAGATCCAGCAGTTCGTAAGCGTGCACCATGTCCCAGGCGCGCGCGAGAATTTTGAGTCCGGGGAAATGCTGCCGGGCGGCAGCGATGGTTTCGTGCATCGCTTCGCGATCGTCCAGTGCCAGGATCAGCAAGCGCGCCTGCCCGGCGCCTGCCGCATGCAACAGATCCATGCGCGAGGCATCGCCGTAGAAGACCTTGTAGCCGAATTTCCGCACCCGGTCTATCTGCTGTGGATTGTGATCGATTATCGTCGTGGCGATACCGTTCGCATGCAGCAGCCGTGCGATGATCTGTCCGAAGCGGCCGAAACCGGCGATGATCACCGGTTGTTCTCGATGGGCGATGATGTCGGTCTCGCGCTTGTCGCCGAAGTTGGCGAAGCGCGGTTCGACAAGTCGGGCATGAATTATCATCAACAGCGGTGTGCTCAACATGGAAAGTGCTACCGCGGCCACTAACACGTCGCCGATCTCGCGATCCAGTGCGCCGAAAGAGCTGGCTACGCTGAAAATGACAAACGCGAACTCGCCGCCTTGTGCCAGCAGGAAGGCGAACATCAGGTTCTGACTCGTGAGCATGCCCAGCGCCCGGCCCAATGCCAGGATTACCACCATCTTGGTGGCAATCAATCCGCCCACCAGAACGAGTATCAGCCCGGGTTGCTGGAGCAGTAGGGCGAAATCGATGGACATGCCCACGGAAATGAAGAACAGACCGAGCAACAGGCCCTTGAACGGTTCAATATCGGTTTCCAACTCGTGGCGGTATTCCGAATCGGCCAGCAGCACCCCGGCGAGAAACGTGCCGAGCGCCATGGACATGTCCACCGCCTGCATGAGCAGCGCGATACCTATCACCAGCAGCAACGAGAATGCCGTGAAGATCTCGGGTAGTTTGGTGTTGGCGATATAGCGGATCACGGGGCGTATCAGATAGTGCCCGCCGATCACGATTGCTGCGATTACGGCAATGACTATGGCGGTATCCAGCAAGGGGTTTCCGCTGCCAGCGTCCGCGGCCTCGACACCCAGTAACGGCAGCAGCGCAAGAATTGGAATAACCGCGATGTCCTGGAACAGCAGCACCGAAAATGCGTTGTTTCCGGCAGGGGTGGTCAGCAGATTCTTTTCGGTCAACGTTTGCAGGGCAATTGCAGTTGAGGAGAGTGACAGTCCCATCGCGGCCACCAGCGAGACCTTCCAGTGGAATCCCAGCAACATACCGAGCGCCAGAATCAGCAGCGTCGTGACGACGACCTGGGCGCCGCCAACGCCGACAATAGATTTACGCAAACCCCACAGGCGCCGGGGATTGAGCTCCAGACCGATGAGAAACAGTAGCAGCACAACGCCGAACTCAGCGAAGTGCAGTATGTCTTCGACATTGGTGATCAGGCGCAAACCAAAGGGTCCGATCACGACGCCGGCGATCAGGTATCCCAACACCGATCCCAGTCCCAGACGCTTGGCAATGGGCACCGCGACTACTGCCGCCGCCAGGTACACCAGCGTATTGATCAAAAGCCCATGTTGATCCATCGTCGAACTCCAGGGTCCAGAGCGATTTGATGCACAGATGAGGTTCGGCTAGACCTCGCCCGCGTTACCGTTCGCGTGTGTAGTAGTCGAGCAGCAATTCGCCGTAGTGTTGCGCATGCTCGCGCAGCTGTTCGTCGCTCGCCGATCTGCCGGCGTAAATCACCAGCGGTGTTAGGAAATTCATCCCGCAGAAACGCGCGGTTTGCTGCAGTGGCCGCAACAGCTCATCGAGTGGATAGCCATGCTGGCCGGAACCGCTGTAGGCTTGGCGGGAGCCGCCGGTGGAGAGCACCAGCTGAATGTCCTTGCCCTGTAACGCGTCGCCGCCGGCGCCGTAGGCAAATCCACGGGTCAATACAACGTCCATCCACTCCTTGACGATGGCCGGCACGCTGTACCAGTAAACGGGATGCTGAAACACCAGCAGATCGGCT
Organism: Gammaproteobacteria bacterium; assembly: GCA_029861595.1. GTDB lineage: Bacteria > Pseudomonadota > Gammaproteobacteria > JAHELT01 > JAHELT01 > JAHELT01. The sequence continues at coordinate 528 of JAOTYY010000230.1, read as the reverse complement.
TGCACGAGAATCTCCTGCTCGGTTTCTACATCGATGTTGAAATCGGGATAGAGCTCGTAGAGATCTCTGGCCGTCACGCCCGGCAGGTTCCTGATATGCTCGAACAGCACCTTGTTTACCCGCGAGCGATGGATGGCGGGATGCGCGAAAAGGACGGCGATATTGGCAGTTTTCTCGGACATAAGGATTGGGGTTCATGCCGGCAGGCGGGCGCTGTTGCGCTAGTGGCAAGGTTTGCCCGGCGGAAGCTATTGCGATCGCGCCACGAGAGTGCAGGCGGTATTGTAACGCGCTCGCATGAATTTGCGACTTATCGAGGCATCGTGTGACTGACATGGCAGACAGAGTGGCCCTGGTAACGGGAGCCGGCGGCGGCATTGGCACCGCGATTTGCGGGAAACTGCAAACAGAGGGTGTGCAGGTAGTTGCAACTGACGTCGATGAAGCGGCCCTGGCGAATCTCGCGAAGAATTGCCGGTTGCTCGGCACGCAGCGCCTGGATGTAACTCAGCCCGGGGATTGGCAGGC
>JAOTYY010000038.1 GCA_029861595.1 Gammaproteobacteria bacterium | reverse complement strand
TGGTTCCGACCATGGGGAGTGGCGCGGCAGCGTTACTCGAACTGCCGGAATTGGCGTCGCTGAGCGGTACACACGCTGTAGTGTTCCGCGGCGTAGGCGGCAAGGAGGAGCTGGCCAGACAACTCACCGCGCGTGGCGCGCGGGTACGCTACGCCGAAGTCTACCGGCGCGTGCGCCCTGCAGCCCGATTGACGGAAAAACAGCTGGCCGGGGTCGATATCGTCGTTACTTCCAGTCGCGAGGGTCTGGATAACCTCTACGCACTGGCCGATGGCGAAGCCGGCGAGCTGTTGCGGCAACTTCCGCTGCTCGTCAGCAGCGCGGAAGCGGCGCGCAGCGCACGTGCCCACGGACAACAGTTTTCGCCTATCATTAGTCCCCTGGTAAGCAACGAACGAGTACTGGAAGAGCTGGCACTATGGAGGAACAGAACAAACCGCAAAGCGACGCACGGCAAAACGACAAGCTGAGCGCCGGCGATAAACCTGCGCCCGGTCAGGAAAAAGCGGCCGCGCCGGGCAAGCTCGCGGAGAAATCGACGGCCAGTAAGAACGCGGCGCCACCGCCTCCGCCGCGCGAAGTTCAAAAAAAGCCAGCGGAAGAACCGCGCAAGCCGGCGCACCGGCGGCGGACTCCGATTCTGCTGGCAGGCGTGGCGCTGTTCGTGGCGCTGGCGGCGCTGGGCGGCGCTGGCTGGCTTTATCAGCAGAACAACGAACTGGCGGCACGCGTCGGCGATGTAGATCGCGGCGCGCAATCGCGCTATGAGCAACTAGGATCCCACGAGGCGATCAAAGGGCTGGACGAGCGCACACGACTGCTCGCCGAGCGGGTAGCGGCCCGCTTTGCGAAAATCGACGAGTCGTTGCAGCGAGCTGACGAGGCGCTGCGTAATGCCGCCCAGGAACAGATTCGGGACGAACGTGGCTGGCGGCTCGCAGAGATCGACTATGTTTTGCGTATTGGCGCACATCGGTTACTGCTGCTGCAGGACATTGATGGAGCTATCGCCGCCCTGCAGACGGCCGACCGGCAATTGCATCAACTGGGCAGTCCGGTGTTCATTCCCCTGCGCGAGCGACTGGACGCCGACATGCGCGCGCTGCGCTCGGTACAGCGACCCGATATACCTGGCGTGTCGATCAAGATCGACGGTTTGATGGATGTGGTCTACGAATTACCGCCGCGCACGGTGACGGGTGATTTCCAAACAGCAGCGGCCGAAGTGGACGCGCCGCTCGATGGGGTATGGGAGTTCGTGTCTCGATTCGTCACAGTCAAGCACAACCAGGAGCCAGTACGCACTCCACCAGTCAACTACGCGCCGGAAAACCACGCGCGCACGCTGGTGGCGACCCTGAGGGCCGCGCAGACAGCCGCTTTGCGGGCGGACAGTGGCGAATATGTGCGCCTGATGGCGGTCGCGGCCGCGACATTGCGTGAACATTTCGATCCACAGTCGCATTTGGTTACGGACACGCTGCGCGAGGTCGAAACCCTGGCCGGGGCCTCGCTGACCGCGGAGCTGCCGGACATCACTGGATCATTTGAGCTGCTGGACGAACTGCGTGCGGGCAGCGACGAGACGGAGGTAGCAGCGCCGTGAGGATACTTGCAATAATTATTGTTTTCGTCGCCCTGGCGGTCGCTGCCGGGATGTTTCTGCGCGAAGATCCCGGGTATGTGTTTCTAGGCTATGGGCAGTGGAGCGTGGAAACCAGTCTCGCGGTTTTTGCCGTCGTTGCGCTGCTGTTGTTCGCGCTCCTGTATCTGGCATTGCGGACGTTGAGGGGGCTGTGGCGTTTGCCGCGGCGTCTCGGCCTGGCGACTCAGCAGCGCGCCAAACAGCGCGCCGCCCGCGGCCTCACGCAGGGACTGATCGACCTCGCTGAGGGGCGTTGGGAGCGCGCCGAGCGGGCGCTGATGCGAGACGCCTCTGGCAGCGAAAATGCGCTGCTGCACTATCTGGGTGCGGCGCGGGCGGCGCAGCAGCAGGGCGCGCATGAAAGGCGCGATGCGTATCTGAAACGCGCGATTGAAAGCAATCCGCAGGCCGATATCGCGGTCAGCCTCACACAGGCGGAGCTGCAGCTTTCACATCGTCAGACCGAGCGCGCCCTGGCGTCGCTGTCGCGGCTGCGCAATCTGGCACCCAAACACGATTATGTACTGCGTTTGCTGGCCAAGTTGTATCGCGACGTCGAGGACTGGGAGCATCTGCTGGAATTGCTGCCGGAAATCGCCAGAAAACACTTGTTCGACGACGAGGCGCTGCAGTCCATGCGGCTCGCGACGTGGCGCGGGATACTTCGGGCCGGCGATAAGCACAACGCCGAAGAACTCCACAACGCCTGGGATGCGTTGCCGAAACAGGCCAGGGAACACGAAGACATACTGCACGCCTACACCGAGCGGTTGATCTATTTCAATGCAGAGAAGCGTGTCGAACCACTGCTGCGGGCCGCGTTGAACCGCCGCTGGAGCGGCAAGCTGGCGCGCTTGTATGGTCTGGTACAGACTGACGATGCCGCGCAGCAACTGGATTCGGCCGAGATCTGGATGAAAAATCACGGGCGCGACCCACTCCTGCTGTTGACCCTGGGGCGCTTGTGTAAGAGGCGTAGCCTGTGGGGCAAAGCGCGAATTTATCTGGAATCCAGCCTGGGCTTGAACGCGCTGGCCGAAACCCACCTCGAGCTTGCCGAACTGCTGGAGTCGCTGGGTGAAAAAGACGGCGCGATGCAACACTACCGAGAGGGCCTGTCGCTGGCCGTTGCCGCGCCAAGGCGGCGCACCGGGATCGTCAAACCGCTGCCTATCAGGCCCCGGGAAACGCTCGAAGAAACACCCGGCGAGGTGCGCGATAGCGGCGTTTCGCTACCCGTCGCGTAACGCGTCCTCGGCGTAATCGAACGCGTCGAAGTGCAGGTTTTCGCGCGCCAGTCCGGCGGCAACGAAATCCGGGCGTGCCGCATTGATCATCGCCGGTGGACCGCTCATATACACTTCGCGGGCGTCCAGACGAGGAAACCGGGCCAGCACGGCCTCGTGTACCCATCCCGTTGCGCCCCGCCAGGAACCGGCCACCGCGTTTGACAACACCGGGGTATAGCCGAGTACGCCGGCCGCCTGCCAGCCGCAGGCAAGATCGTGCAGGTATAAATCCTCCCGCGCACGCGCGCCCCAGAACAGATACAGCTCGCGCTGACCGCCCGCGGCGATATGCTGCTCGACAATCGCTTTCAGGGGTGCAAAACCGGTGCCCCCGGCGATCAGTATCGCCGGCAGGGGAGAATCGCGCAGAAAAAATGTGCCCAGTGGACCTTCGATACGCAGCAGATCACGCACCCGCAAGGCCTCGAACACGTAGCCGGTGAAGCGACCGCCCGGGCAGAGCCGGATATGCAGCTCCAGCAGGCAGTCGGATTGTGGTGCGCTGGCGATCGAAAAGCTGCGCCGGCGTCCATCACGCAGTACCACGTCCAGATACTGGCCGGCGAGAATATCCATGCGCTCGTGCGGCGGCAGGCGCAGCCACAGACCTTTCACATCGGCTGCCAGATCTTCGATGCGCTCCACCCGCGCCGGCATCACGCGCACTGTTTGCGTGCGGGTCTGAGTGATCTCTTCCGCGCGCACGACCAGATCACTTAGTGGCCGCGCCTGGCAGAATACCGCCAGCCGTGCAGCCTCGTCCGCGTCGCTCAATACCGGCGGGCGGCCGTTGGGGTAGCCGACCTTGCCTTTCAGAAGCTCACCGAAGCAGGCGCCGCACGAGCCGTTGCGGCAACTGTAGGGGAAACCGAAGCCGGCGCGCAGTGCAGCTTCGAGAACCGCTTCGTCGCTGCCTACTTCAATCGTGAGATCGGCGGGCAGTAAGCGTACCGTGTGGTTCACCGTTATTTACCGCTGCAATGCAATGGGGTGCCCGCGCGAGGATACAAGTCACGATCAGTCAAACGATACCCGCCACCGGCCGCGGCGGATGCGGCATCGCCGGTGCTTAAACGCGGCTGCGCTTGCTGCGCAGGTACGACAGCAGCGGAGCCCACTGTTCGCGGTCTACGGCGGTTGCGTAAGGAGCCATTTCGAACACACCGATGCCCCGTTCCGCAGCCCGCACGTAGTTCATGCTGTCACGCAGGGTGGCGGCCACCGGTACCCGCTGGCGCTTCAGAAACGTCTCGAGTTCGTGATAGATATTCGTGTATTGGCGTACCTTGTTCGCTACCAGGGCGATTTTTACCTGCTTGTTGCTGACTCGGCTGTTGTGTTTCAGCCAGCCGACGAAATCGGCGGCCGCGCGCATATCGATAGGCGACGGCAACACAGGTATGAGAAACGTCTCTGCCTTGCGCAGCAGAGCGGTCAAGTCCTTACCGTGCGCGGCGGCCGGTGAGTCGTAGATGACCACGTCCGTGCCGCGCGCCGGACGCGCCGCGCCGGTACGCCAGGCGGCTATTCCGCGGATGGGCGGACGACCGGCCGGGCGGGCTTGCAGCCAGGCCAGCGAAGAGCCCTGGTGATCCAGGTCGGCGAGAACCACATCCAATCCTTCTGATGCGTAGTAGCTGGCCAGATTTGTCGCCAGCGTACTTTTGCCGGAGCCGCCCTTAGGGTTCAATACCATTATCGACCGCATGTCCTACTCCTCTTGTTGTGCTCCCCCGACCTGTCCCGGGGCACCGGCCGCGCCTACTTTCTCAAATTAGCCACCAAGAGCCAAGCTTCGCGGTCAAAATTCGTGCACTCGCACAGCTTCACAGAGATCATATTCCCAGCTGTTCCCACATCGCATCGACTGCAGATTTCACTTCATCGCTCATGCGGACCGGCCTGCCCCACTCACGAGTCGTCTCACCCGGCAGTTTATTGGTGGCATCGAGACCCATTTTCGAGCCGAGACCGGGCATAGGCGACGCGAAATCGAGATAGTCGATCGGGGTTGTGTCGACGAACAGAGTATCGCGCTTTGGATCCATGCGCGTGGTGATCGCCCAGATTACGTCCTGCCAGTTGCGCACATCGATGTCGTCGTCCACCACGACGATGAACTTGGTGTAGGCGAACTGGCGCAGGTACGCCCAGATTCCCATCATTATGCGGCGCGCGTGGCCCGGGTACTGTTTGTTGATACTGACCACCGCCAGGCGGTAGGAACAGCCTTCGGGCGGCAGGTGGAAATCGCGGATTTCGGGAAACTGCTTACGCAGCATGGGTACGAAAACTTCGTTCAATGCCATGCCCAGGATGGCGGGTTCATCCGGCGGGCGACCCGTGTAGGTGGAATGATAGAGCGGCTCGTCGCGGTACCAGATGCACCGAATCGTCAACACAGGAAAACGCGCGATCTCGTTGTAGTAACCGGTGTGGTCACCAAACGGTCCCTCGTCTGCGAAATCCCCGGGCATTATTTCTCCTTCCAGCACAAACTCGGCACGTGCCGGCACCAGCAGTTGTGAATCTCTGCAGCGTACCAACTCGGTGCGGGCGCCGCGCAGCAGTCCCGCGAAAGCGTGCTCGGAGAGCGTGTCCGGAACCGGTGTCACGGCGGCCAGCAAGGTCGCGGGGTCGGCACCAAGGGCGACGGCCACGGGAAATGGCTCCGCAGGATGTTGGCGCTGCCACGCGGCAAAATCCAGTGCGCCACCGCGGTGCGCAAGCCAACGCATGATCACCCGGTTCGAGTCGATGACCTGCTGGCGATAAATACCCATGTTCTGACGCTCGTGCTGTGGCCCGCGGGTGACCACCAGACCCCAGGTGATCAACGGACCCGCGTCGTCGGGCCAGCACGTCTGTACGGGCAGGTCCTGCAACGCCACACGAGGTCCGTCGTTTCTGTTTGCATGGCACAACGCCTTGCGGACCGTCTTGGGCGCCATATCCAGGACTTTCTTGTACTTCGGCAGAGTGCTCAAGGCCCCGGCCAGATTGGCCGGCGGTTCCGGCGCGCGCAGAAAAGCCAGTAGTTCGCCGACCCCGCGTAAAGCCTCGATGCTTTCCTCGCCCATACCCAACGCGACGCGGCGTGTAGTACCGAACAGGTTGCCCAGCACCGGCACGCGGTATCCTGTGGGTTTTTCGAACAACAGTGCCGGACCCTCGGCACGCAGAGTGCGGTCGCAGACTTCGGTCATCTGTAAACGCGGGTCTACGGGGTGCGCAACCCGTCGCAACTCACCCAGCGTTTCCAGCTGAGTAATGAAATCACGCAGATCGCGGTATTTCATGCACGTGCCGTTGTTCGATAAGCCTCGCAGTTGGGGAAGCTGTATCGCAGGTGACTACCAGACGCGGTAGCCACCATGCTGCCTGCGGATGTGTAGATCCAGCGCTTTGTATCCCAGGAACATACCCACCAGCAGCAGGCCGAGGCCCACCAGAGACAGCTGCGCAAAAAAATTAATGCGTCTGCCCGTCCCATCTGCTTGGGTGGCGGCGTGTACAAGCTGTGGTTGCTGCACTACCGGTTCCGGCGGTGGTACTGGCGGCGGCGGTGTCGTCTCCGGCGGGGTTGTTCGTTCGGCGGCCACGGCCCGCTGCTCGGCCGCCTCAGCCTGCGCCTGCGCCACCGCGACCGCGTCTCTGGCAAGAACCAGTTCCTGCTGCAACGTTTTACTTTGCTGGTCCAGCGTCTGCAGGCGTGCGGTCTGTTCCGACAGACGGTTTTCCAACTCCAGGTTACGCGCCCGCAACACCACCGGCTCGTCGCCGTTTTCACGCAGGGTCTGTAGCTGAGCTTCGAGTTCGTCGACTCGCAATATCGCTGGCGGCTCGCTGACGAGGTACTGGGACTTCACCCAGCCTTCATCTCCCTCCTCGGTGATTACCTTTGAGTAACGCCCGACGCGCTCTGTGACTTCCAGCTGCGCACCGCTGCGCACGATGCGGATCTGCTCCCCGCTGCCTTCGCTGTTGGCGTACACACCGAGAATGAGCTTGTCGGTCACGTACAAGGTCTCGGCCCTGCTACTCGAGCACACCGCAAACAGTGCGAGAAGCAGCGCCATCGCTGTTCCTGTTCGACGCATTTATACTAACAAATTGATTTGATTGATTATTTTCAAATATCTATGTTGCTCGCAGAAAGTGCATTCTGCTCGATAAACTCGCGCCGTGGGTCAACCTGGTCACCCATCAACGTGCTGAAAATCTGATCGGCGGCCACCGTGTCCTCGATATTCACCTGCAGCAACCGACGCGTCTCGGGATTCATGGTGGTCTCCCACAACTGATCGGGGTTCATCTCTCCCAGTCCCTTGTAACGCTGCAGCGACTGCCCTTTGCGCGCCTCCTGCATCAGCCAGCTCATCGCCTCGCCGAAAGCCGTCACCGGGAATTCCTTTTCGCCTCTGCGCAACAGCGCACCGGGACCCAGCAGCAATTGCAGACTGTCGCTGAGCTTAGCCAGTGCCGCATATTCCGGCGACTGGAAGAATTCCGGCGTCAGCAGCTGATGGTACGCGTTGCCGTGCACCGAGCGCGAAACGTCCACAGCATACCCCGTCTCGTGCTTTTGCAAGGTTACGTCGTAGCTGGCGCCATTGCTGTTCGCGTGCCGCAGAGCTTCGCAAAGCTGATTCGCCCACACCTGCATCAAATCACGATTGGCCACCCGCTGTTCATCGACCGGTGGAACGTTCAGCAGCTGTTCGAGCAATGCTCGGTCGTACCGGCGGCTCAGACGGTCGATCAAGCGCAACACGGTAAAATAATTGGACGCCAGTTCCTGCAGGGCAGTGGCAGATATCGGCGCCGCCGCTTCTTCGGGCACCAGCAACGCACCGTCCAGCGCGATTGCCAGCAGCAGGTCGCTGAGTTCTTTTTCGTCTTTGACGTAACTTTCCTGTTTGCCCTTTTTCACTTTGTACAGCGGTGGCTGAGCGATGTAGACGTAACCGCGTTCCACCAGTTCCGGCATCTGTCGATAGAAAAACGTCAGTAGTAACGTGCGGATATGCGAACCGTCGACGTCCGCGTCCGTCATGATCACGATACGGTGATAGCGCAGTTTATCGACGTCGAACTCGTCGCGGCCGATGCCGCAGCCGAGTGCCGTTATCAGCGTACCCACTTCCTGAGATGCGAGCATTTTGTCGAAACGTGCTTTCTCGACGTTGAGAATCTTGCCCTTGAGCGGCAGAACCGCCTGGTTGCGCCGGTCCCGCCCCTGTTTTGCCGAACCTCCCGCCGAGTCGCCCTCGACCAGAAACAACTCCGAAAGCCCCGGGTCCTTCTCCTGGCAGTCGGCCAGTTTACCGGGCAGCCCGGCAACGTCCAGGGCCCCCTTGCGGCGTGTCATCTCGCGCGCTTTGCGAGCCGCCTCGCGTGCCATAGCGGCTTCCACGATCTTGCTGGTTATCTGTTTCGCTTCCTGCGGATGCTCCAGCAGAAATGCCTGCAACGACTCGCTGATTACCGATTCCACCACGCCTTTTACTTCCGATGAAACTAACTTGTCCTTGGTTTGCGAAGAAAATTTAGGGTCGCTGATCTTCACCGACAGCACCGCAGTCAGACCTTCCCGAGCGTCGTCGCCAGTGGTATTTATCTTGGCGCGTTTGGTGATGCCTTCGGACTCCATGTACTGATTCAGGGTGCGTGTCAGTGCTGCTCGCAGCCCAGCCAGGTGCGTTCCACCGTCTTTCTGCGGGATGTTATTGGTAAAGCAGAAGATATTTTCCTGGAACGAATCGTTCCATTGCAGCGCAACCTCCACCCCAGTGTCGTCGCGGTCCGTTGACGAATAGAAGACCGTCTGGTGCAGTGGAGTCTTGTTACGGTTCAAATGCCCTACGAACGCGCGAATGCCGCCCTTGTACTCGAACTCGTCGCTTTTGGCGCTGCGTTCGTCCTTGAGCACGATCCGTACACCGGAGTTCAGAAACGACAGTTCTCGCAGGCGTTTAGCCAGGATGTCGTAATGAAACTCTATATTGTTGAATATCGCCTCGCTCGGCTTGAAATGGATTTCGGTACCCGTGCGCTCAGTCTCGCCGAGTGCCTGCAAGGCGGCCACCGGCTTGCTGTCCACGTAATCCTGTCGATACACCTGTGCATCGCGGTAAATCGTCATGCGCAGCGTCTCCGACAGCGCATTCACGACCGACACTCCAACACCGTGCAGTCCCCCGGAAACTTTGTAAGAGTTGTCGTCGAACTTACCGCCGGCATGCAACACCGTCATAATCACTTCGGCGGCGGAACGGCCTTCCTCGGGGTGGATATCGACGGGAATACCCCGTCCATTGTCGGCGACGGTAATGGATTCATCGGCGTGGATCGTGACGACGATCTCCGAGCAAAACCCCGCCAGGGCCTCGTCGATGGCGTTATCCACCACCTCGAAAACCATGTGGTGCAATCCTGTCCCGTCATCGGTGTCGCCGATGTACATGCCAGGACGCTTGCGAACCGCATCGAGTCCTTTCAGTACTTTGATATTCGAGGAGTCGTAAGCCATAAGGCGATGTGACCTAACCTTTTTCCAAACAACGTAATTATACCAATTCTGACACTGCGCCTTGTTCCACGTGGAACACTTTCAACGCTAGGCCGTCCAGCAGCGAGTCCAGTTGCCCGCGCTCGATGGCGGTCATGAAAATCTGGCCCGCAATCTGGCGCAGGGCATCGAAAACCCGGGTGCGTGACCGCCAGTCCAGTTCCGATGGCAGATCGTCGAGCAACAGCAGGGTGCGGCGTTGCCGCGTCTGCCATAAATGCTCAATCTGCGCGAGTTTCAGCGCGTAAACCAACAGTTTCTGTTGACCGCGCGACGCGCATACCCGCGCCTCGTGCCCAGCATATCGGATTCGTAATTCCGCACGGTGCGGACCTACGCTGGTGGTCACCGCCCGCCGGTCCCGTTCGAACGATCTGCCGAGGGCTTCGTGCAACGAAAACTCGCCCGCCCAACCGCGATGAATCTGCAGCTCAACAGTCTCGTTCGAAAACAACTTGCCCGCAAATGCGTGAACGTAAGGCCCCAACTGCTCCACGTAGTTATCCCGATACTGCGCGATCCGCTCACCGGCACGCGCGAGGACGTGATCCCAAGGCGACAGCTCGGCGACACTACCTACGCTACGCAACGCGGCATTGCGCTGACTGAGCGCACGCTGGTATTCACGCCAGCAATTCATGAAATCGTGTTCCACGTGGAACACGCCCCAATCCACGAAACGCCGCCGGTGGGTCGGCCCGCCTATCACTAGCGCGTTACTTTGTGGGTAAATAACCTGCACGGGTACCCGTTCAGCAAGCGTGGCAAATCCGTCGACCTTGACACCATCGAGGTGTATGACCGGCGCGGCACCTATCGCGCGTTCCACACCCAACACACTTTCGCGTCCCGCCTCTTCGATCTTCGCTACTACCTGCAGCGCCGCCGCGCCACGGCGGACGACGTTTTCCAACTGCGCATTGATGAACGAGCGCCCCGAACCCAGTATATAGAGCGCCTCCAGCACACTCGTCTTACCGCTGCCGTTCTCCCCGACCAGCAGGTTGATCTCCGCGGCCGGCGCAAAACCTGCTTCCCGAACCGCTCGCACGTTGCGGGTCTCGAACCATGTCACCGACACCTGGTGTCCTATCCCGTAAACAAACTTCATTCAAAGGATCGTTACGGTTTCACCGCGAGGCGCGGTTCGCCGCCAATGGCTTACCTGCCAATGGCTTACGCCTCTCAAAGAGTGCAACACCGCCGTGAGATCCAGTCCGCATGGTTCACCGAGGACTTGCGCCACGGTCCCACCTGCCACGCTCTGCGATCCCGATCTTCTACAACCGCATGGGCATTACAACATACTGACCCAGTGCCTCGTCCCGCGCATCCTCCACCAGGCAACTGCTGTTGGTATCCTTGAAAGTCAACTGCACCCGTTCGCCTTCTATGGTTGCCAGGATGTCTAGCAGATACGTCACGTTGAAGCCGATCTCCAGCGGATCGCCGCGATATTCGACTTCGAATTCTTCCTCCGCCTCTTCCTGATCGGGGTTGTGCGTCTGAATTTTCAGCTCCTCTCCCCCCATCACCATGCGTATGCCCTTGTACTTCTCGTTGGACAGGATAGATGCACGCTGAAGCGCCTGGCGCAGCCCCTCGCGATCAGCGAGCATATACTTATCGCCCCCCTGTGGCATGACGCGCTGGTAATCGGGAAACCGGCCGTCGATCAGTTTCGAGGTAAACCGCAATCCAGGCAGGAGCACGCGCACGTGATTCGCGGTCAACTGAATATCCACTTCGCTGTCGTTGTCATCGAGCAGTCGCTGCAATTCGTGAACGCCCTTGCGCGGCACGATCACTTGCATCACCTCATCTACTGCCAGATTTTCCCTGATCTCGTGCATCGCAAGCCGGTGCCCGTCGGTCGCCACAAGTCGCGCCACATCCCCGTGCACCTCGAACAACAAGCCGTTGAGATAGTAGCGTACATCCTGTTGTGCCATCGAAAAGGCGGTCTTCTCCAGCGCGTGCTTGAGCGCTGCCGACGTTATTTTAAAAGTCACCCCGCCTTGTATGTCATCGAGCGCCGGAAACTCTGCGGCCGGCAACGTCGCCAGGGAGAAGCGGCTCCTGGTCGCACGCACCGTTGCCCGTCCTTCGCTGCAGTCCAAACTTATTTCCGCACCCTCGGCCAATGTGCGGCAGATATCCAGCAGCTTACGCGCGGGTAATGTAATCTCGCCCGCTGCTTCCACGGTGGCTTCGTTCTCGGCCAGCAGTTCCAACTCCAGATCAGTCGCCGTTATTGCAACGCTGTTATCAGTGCGCGCTACCACCAGTACGTTGGCTAGTGCCGGCAACGTCTGACGTTTCTCCACGGCTCCGATAACGCGCTGCAGCGGCACCAGCAGATCTTCGCGCTTGATACGAAGTTTCATTAACTAATCCTTTATTAAAGAATAATTATTAAGATTATTAAGCCGTCTCGGGTTCGTGGATAAACGGATTTTATTAACTACATTCAATATGTTATGCGAATAATATGCGGGCAGAATAGCTGTCGTTATCCGGTTTGCCGCTTGTGGATAGAATGTTGATGATATTTACGGTCACACATCGTTCACACTTTTCGTCTGGTTTATCCACAGGGAACACTCAGTTGCTCAGGGTACGCAAAAGATTGCCATAGTCTTCACTTATACGTGCGTCGCTTTCCCGCAGCTCGCGGATTTTACGGCATGCGTGAATGACGGTTGTGTGGTCACGTCCGCCGAACGCATCCCCGATCTCCGGCAGACTGTAGTTGGTCAGTTCCTTGGCCAGTGCCATTGCAACCTGCCTTGGTCTGGCGATTGACCGGTTACGGCGTTTCGAGAGCACGTCAGCGATACGGATCTTGTAATACTCCGCAACCGTTTTCTGGATGTTGTCGATGGTAACCAGTTTGTCCTGCAGCGCCAGAAGATCTCGCAGCGCGTCGCGCGCGAAATCCAGCGTAATCGGCTGCCCGGTAAAGTTCGAGTTGGCGACCACCCGGCGCAGCGCGCCTTCCAGCTCGCGTACATTTGAGCGTATCCGTTTGGCGACAAAAAACGCCACTTCGCTGGGCAACCTGGCGCCCGCAAGTTCCGCTTTGCTTTGTAGAATCGCCACCCGAGTTTCTAGTTCCGGGGGTTCTATGGCAACGGTGAGTCCCCAGCCGAAACGTGACTTCAAGCGTTCCTCCAAACCGTCCACTTCCTTGGGGTAACGATCGCACGTAAGGATTACCTGCTGGCGACCCTCCAGCAGCGCATTGAAGGTATGGAAGAACTCCTCCTGCGAACGCTCCTTGCCGGCAAAAAACTGGATATCGTCAATTAGCAGCGCGTCCAGCGAGCGGTAGTAGCGTTTAAAGTCGTCGATGGCGTTGCGCTGCAGCGCTTTCACCATATCGGCAACGAAACGTTCGGAATGCAGATAGACGATCCGGGTCGCGGGATTCAATGCCAGCAGCGCATTGCCAACGGCGTGCATCAGATGGGTTTTCCCGAGGCCGACGCCGCCGTAGATGAACAGTGGATTGTACGCCCCTCCAGGATTATTGCCGACCTGCAGCGACGCGGCACGCGCCAGTTGGTTTGATTTGCCGACTACGAAGCTGTCGAACGTGAAACCAGTGTTGAGATTGTTGCGTACCGCCGGTCGTGGTCCGCTTATTTCGAAACTGCGGCGCTCCGGTTCGACGTGTTTATCTACGTGCTGCTTTACCCGCGCTGGCCTCGCATCGCCAATTTCCAGCACCACCTTGTGCGATGGCATGTCGTCGAAGTTGCTGACGATGTTGTCGATACGCGCGAAAAAATTGTCCTTCACCCAGTCGAGCACGAAGCGGTTGGGTGCCAGGAGATGCAACACACCGCGGTCAACGTTGGCCTGCAGCGGCCGTATCCATGTGTTTAGCTGTTGTTCCGATAGTTCGGCTTCGAGTTGCGAGAGGCAACGGTTCCACAACGGCGCACCCACGGGCACATCCTCCCAAGAAAAGCGGTAGGCTTTCGTTATATTTAAAGCTTGCTGGAGAGGGTCACCGGCCGCGGTATTTCGTCCGCTGAGCTACACCTGACTGGGCGATGACTCTGGCTTGGAAGTCTATACTCGTTTGCATAAGTTATCCACAAGTCTGAAGCCGCGGTTCGTTACTCTTCCACCGCTGTTGACTTGGGCGCGACGCACAGGGTAAATTCGCCCGTTTTCTTGCCCCGGCCGGCGCCAAGGTTAACCATGAAACGTACTTTTCAGCCTAGCAATATAAAACGCAAGCGCAACCATGGTTTTCGCGCGCGGATGCGTACCCGTGGCGGACGGGCCGTAATAAGAGCACGGCGGGCCAAGGGCCGAAAGCGGCTCAGCGCCTGAGTCTCGCCCGGAGGGCGGTGTGGACCACCGCTTTGCGCGTAATCGACGACTCGCAAAGGCAGCCGAATATCGGTCGGTTTTCGATTCTGGGCAGGCGTGCTCTAGCGAGTACTTCACGCTCCTAGGAAACATAAACGAACAAAGCGCCGGCAGAATAGGGCTAGCGATAGCCAAGCGCCGCATAGCACGAGCCACGCGGCGCAACGCCATCAAACGTATCGTGCGGGAAAGTTTCCGCCACCATCAACATGAGCTGGCCGCACTGGATATAGTCGTGATTGCCAACACTGCTGCAGATACGGCCGACCTCAAGCGCGTACGCAGATCCCTGGATGCACAGTGGGCGAAACTGGCGACGCGGGTACGCCGCAAGCACAACGCGAGTGGGCCCAGCGATGGATAACCAGCGACTTTTTCTCTACGCAGGTCTGCTGTTTCTCGGTTTGCTCATCTGGCAGCAATGGGAACTGGACTACGGGTTGCCACCCGAGCCGGCCACAACACCTGCTGCCGGCAAGCCAGCCGCTAGCGACCAGCCGGACAGTGGAGACGAGCGGGAAATCCCGGACGCACCACCCCCGACCGCCATTGTTAGTGAAGAGCCTGCCGACAAGCAGGAAGCGGCCGCGCGCGACAGCAGTGGCGAAATCACGGTAACCACAGACTTGCTGCGTGCGCGCATAGACCTCAAGGGCGGCGGGTTCAGCCGGGTGGAGTTGCTGAATTACCCCGTGTTGCTGGATCAGCCGGACAATCCGATTGCCTTGCTGGACAACAGCAAACGGCACTGGTTTATTGCGCAGTCCGGCCTGCAGTCTTCTGCGGGGCCCGCACCAACCCATCACGCCGTTTACCAGGCCGACCGCGACAGTTACGACCTGCCGGCCGACGCCGATACGATGGTCGTGCCGCTCAGCTGGGAACAGGACGGCGTGCGCGTCAGTAAACGGTTTACTTTCACGCGTGACAGCTTTGTGGTGCAAGTCGACCACCAACTCGATAACAACAGCGGTGCGCAGTGGAGCGGGCGTCAGTACCGGCAACTGCAGCGCAAAGCGGTCTCTGACGATGAGACGCAACAGTTCATTTATACGTTCATCGGCGGTGTGATTCTCGACGAGGAGAATAAATACGAAAAAATCGACTTCGAGGATTTCGGCGACGAGGAGGAGCGGGAACTGACCAATAGCTGGATAGCGATCATCCAGCACTATTTCCTAGCCGCCTGGGTCCCGGCAGCGGAAGAAATCAACACCCTGTATACCAAAGTATTGAGCGGCAGCCCGACGCGTTACATCATCGGCATTTATTCGCCCACCCTCGCAGTGCCGGCAGGCTCGAGTGAAACATTTTCCAGCAGCCTGTTCGTGGGCCCGAAAATTCAGGATCGCCTCAAGCAGCTGGCGGACAAACTGCACCTCACCGTCGACTACGGTTACCTGACCGTTCTTGCCGAACCGCTGTTCTGGCTGCTGAGAAAAATTCACGACTACGTGGGCAACTGGGGGCTCGCCATCATCGTCGTTACCATCCTCATCAAGCTGGTGTTCTACAAGCTTTCCGAACTCAGCTACAGATCGATGGCGCGCATGCGCAAACTCCAGCCCAAACTGCAATCGCTCAAGGAACGGTTCGGCGATGACCGGCAGAAGCTTGGGCAAGCGACGATGGACCTGTACCGCAAGGAGAAAATCAATCCTCTCGGGGGCTGTCTGCCGATGATTGTGCAGATACCCGTATTCATCGCGCTCTACTGGGTGCTGCTGGAGAGCGTCGAGCTGCGCCAGGCGCCGTTCTTCCTGTGGATAGACGATCTGTCGGTGCGCGATCCGTTTTTCGTGTTGCCGTTGATCATGGGTGTGACCATGTTCGTGCAGCAGAAACTCAATCCCACACCGGTGGATCCGGTGCAGGCCAAGATATTCATGATGCTGCCGTTCATCTTTACGGCGTTTTTCGCTTTTTTCCCCTCGGGCCTGGTGTTGTACTGGGCCTGTAACAACGTGTTATCGATAGCGCAGCAGTACTACATCACGCGCCACGTGCTGGCGGAAAAATAGCCATAAGCCCGACCGATCTAACCTGTGTGTTGCACGAAGGGCGTTGCACAAACATCGAAGTTCAACCCGGAAAGCGGGGAACGATCGTGGCCGAACTCGACACTATCGCCGCTATCGCCACGCCAGCTGGTGTCGGTGGCATTGGCATCGTACGGATTTCCGGTACCCGCGTACCGGAAATCGCCCAGCAGGTGCTCGCCCGTCCGGCGGCGGCGCGCCAGGCCGTTCTGACGAACTTCCTCGACAGCCACGGTAACGCCATCGACCAGGGGCTGGCGTTGTATTTTCCGGCGCCTGCCTCGTATACCGGGGAACATGTCCTGGAGCTGCACGGACATGGCGGTCCGGTGGTGTTGGACCTGCTGCTGGCGATGGTCCTGAAACACGGTGCACGACTCGCGAGGCCGGGTGAGTTCTCGGAACGTGCGTTCCTCAACGACAAGCTGGATCTGGCACAAGCGGAGGCCGTGGCAGATCTCATCGAAAGCGGCAGTCGTGAGGCGGCGCGTGCTGCGATGCGCTCATTGCGGGGCGAGTTTTCCGAGCGCATCCGATCGCTGAGCCAGGCGCTAATCGAAATGCGGGTGCAGGTCGAGGCAGCTTTGGATTTCGCCGACGAAGACATCGACTTTCTGGATGATGAAACGCTGGTGCACCGTTGTGCGCAGGTGCATGCGCGAGTCAGCGAGTGTTTCGCAAGCGCTCAGCAGGGCGTGCTGCTGAGCGAAGGCATGACGGTGGTTATCACCGGAGCACCCAATGTCGGTAAATCCAGCCTGATCAACTGTCTGGCCGGCTTCGACACGGCCATCGTTACCGATGTGCCGGGCACTACGCGCGATGTGTTACGCGAACGCATTCATGTTGACGGCATGCCATTGCATATCGTCGATACTGCCGGATTACAGGAAACCGCTGACCTGGTGGAACAAGAAGGAATCAAACGTGCCTGGGCGCAAATCGAGCAGGCCGACCTGATTCTGTTGGTAACGGATGCAACGCGCCCGGTCGATAACCTGCACGCGGAAATACAGGCGCGTCTGCCGGCGGGTGTGCCTTGCGACATCGTGCGCAATAAAATTGATCTGTGTGACGAGTTGCCCGGCGTATACGATGCCGGTGCCGAAACTGTCATTTCGATTTCCGCGAAATACGGCACCGGCATCGAGCTGTTACGCGAGCGCATGCTGGAATGCATGGGTTACCGGCACAACGATGCCGACACTCTGATCGCCCGGCGACGCCACCTGCAGGCGTTGCAGCACACCGAAGAACATCTCGCTTCGGCGCAGACACAGATGCAGGCGCGTGCCGACGCCGGGCTGATCGCCGAGGAGTTACGGTTGGCTCAGCGATACCTGGGTGAAATCCTGGGCGAATTCACCACTGACGACCTGCTGGGGCGGATCTTCTCCACCTTCTGCATCGGAAAATGAAAATACCGCGGCCAGACTCCAGTCGTCGATATCTTCCCTGAATTTGACGCCTGTATAGTCTGGGTCGCGATGCGGGTGAGCTACACTTCCTTCACTTCTGCGATTTCGATCGTGCCGTGTTCGAGGTGCGGGCATCCCTTGGCCATTTCGAGGGCAGCGTTCATGCTGTCGGCTTTCAGGATAGAGAACCCTGACAGGGGGTTCGGCCCGCCGCCGTCTGAGATACCGCTGGAGCTCAGCGTCTTGGACTTTCCCAAGGGCATGCCGGGGTTGACCACGACATGACCAAGGCCGCAGACCCAGGCCTTCCATTTCGCCACGTATTTGGCTCCCTCTTCAGGGCTTCGTGGCGTCTTTCCTCCGTGATAGGCAAAGACGTAGTTTGACATGCGATTTCCTTCTGTTTCTCGACCTGCGTAACAATAGTTGTAGTAACAACATGTTCGAGAAATCGGCGGTCCATCCGGCTTAGCTGCTCCTTTTCGACATTATTACGAAGCGCCAACCAAGTTCCCCAGTTTATTCGTTATTGGGCATGAAATGCTAGATCTGGTACAGCCCGTTACTACGGGGCGGCCATCGTTCTCTGAGTAGCAGTAAGGTACCTTTGGCTCCCTTTTGCTGATCATGTCAGGCCACTCGATGAGGCTTCGGCCTGCGCATCACTCGATACTGAGCGGTCAAGCTCCGTCTCTTCTACAACCCGCGCTCAGCCTGTAACATTCCCACGCTATGCTTTATCCACAGAAGTTCGATGTCGTGGTGGTCGGCGGCGGCCACGCCGGTACCGAAGCCGCGCTGGCGTCGGCGCGTATGGGCGCACGCACGCTGCTGCTCAGCCACAATATCGAAACGCTCGGGCAGATGAGCTGCAATCCGGCGATCGGCGGTATCGGTAAAGGTCATCTGGTCAAGGAAATCGACGCGCTGGGCGGCTGCATGGCACTGGCTATCGATGAGGCGGGCATTCATTTCCGTACACTGAACAGGCGCAAGGGACCGGCTGTTCGCGCGACCCGGGCCCAGGCCGACCGTGCGCTGTACCGCCGTGCGATCCGCGGGCACCTGGAGCACCAGGAGAATCTCACGCTGCTGCAGCAGGCGGTGGACGATGTGGAGATGCGCAACGGCCGCGTGATCGGTGTACGCACGCAACTGGGTCTGCGCATCGCCGCGGAGTGCGTGGTGCTGACGGTCGGCACGTTTCTCGGCGGGTTGGTGCACGTCGGTGAAGCGAGTCATGCCGCAGGGCGCGCGGGCGATCCGCCGGCCAACACGCTGGCTGCCCGCCTACGGGGACTTAATTTGCGCACCGGGCGGTTGAAAACCGGTACCCCGCCGCGCATCGATGGCAATACCATCGACTACAGCCGCCTGCAGGAGCAGCCCGGCGACACACCGGTGCCGGTGTTCTCGTCTCTGGGCGATGCGCAAAAGCATCCCCCGCAGGTAAGCTGCCACATCACCCGCACCAATGCGGCTACCCACGACATCATTCGCGCGGCCCTGCACCGCTCCCCTATATACAGCGGCGTGATCGAGGGTACCGGGCCGCGCTACTGTCCGTCCATTGAAGATAAAATCGTGCGCTTCGCCGAGCGCGACAGTCATCAGATCTTCATCGAGCCGGAAGGCCTGCATACCACTGAGATCTATCCAAATGGCATATCCACCAGTCTGCCGTTCGATACCCAGTACCAACTGGTGCACAGCATCGAAGGTTTCGAGAAGGCTCACATAACGCGTCCCGGTTACGCGATAGAGTACGATTATTTCGATCCGCGCGACCTGCACCCGACCCTGGCGGTGAAGACTTTGCCGGGAATGTTTTTCGCCGGGCAGATCAACGGCACCACGGGCTACGAAGAAGCCGCAGCACAGGGGCTGCTGGCGGGCGTCAATGCGGCGTTGCAGGTGCACGGGCGTGAACCCTGGTGGCCGCGCCGCGACGAAGCGTATCTCGGCGTGCTGGTCGACGACCTGATCACGCGCGGCACCAGCGAGCCTTACCGAATGTTCACCAGCCGTGCCGAGTATCGGTTGCTGCTGCGTGAGGACAACGCTGATCAGCGGCTCACGGAAACGGCCCACAAGCTGGGATTGATCGACGAAACACGCTGGACGTCGTTCTGCGAAAAGCGCGAGGCGTTGGAGAAAGAGACGGCGCGTCTGAGCGCCATTTGGGTGCAGCCTGGTTCGGCCCACGCGCTAGCATTGCAGCGCCGTACCGGGGTCGAGCTGAAACGCGAGCACAACGCGATGGATCTGCTGAAACGCCCCGAATTGGAATACGCGGACGTCGCAGTACTGCACGATGGTGAAGCGCTTGGCCGGGGCCTCGGCGAACAATTGGAGATAGGCGCTAAATATGCCGGTTATCTGGAGCGCCAGCGCCAGGAGATCGAGAAAGCCACGCACCAGGAACGCACCTCGCTGCCGGACGACATGAACTACGCCAGCGTGGTCGGTCTGTCCAACGAGGTGATGCAGAAGTTGACCGAACAGCGTCCGGCGACTATCGGGCAGGCGTCGCGAATCCCGGGTATCACGCCGGCCGCCATCTCGCTACTGCTGGTGCATCTGAAAAAACGCAGCACGCCTTTGCGGCGTTCAGCCTGAACCGCCTAGCCGCGGTATTGAAGCAGCTGTTGTCGATGCCTGAATCGGCGTGCCAGGCTCACGCGTGCGGGATCGAACCCCGCGCGGTGTTGCAGCAAGGTTGTCAGCAGCTTGAATTGGGATTGCGCGCATCGCAGCTCGATGACCTGATGAAATACGCAAACGCGCTGATCAAGTGGCGGCGCGTCTACAACCTGATCGGGGCCAGGAGTCTCGGCGAGGTGATTACCCGTCATCTGCTGGACAGCCTGTCCGTCGTAAGTGCGGTTTCCGGGCACCGGTTGCTGGATATGGGCAGCGGCGCCGGTCTGCCGGGTGTGCCGGTTGCAATCGCTTTGCCCGATATACACGTCGTGCTGTTGGACGCGAACGCCAAACGAACACGTTTTCTCGAGCACGCGGTACATACGCTGCAGTTGAATAACATCGAGGTCGTACGCGAGCGGGCGGAAAACTATAATCCGCCGCAACGGTTCGATTGCATAGTGTCGCGCGCGCTCTGTGGATGGGCGCGGTTTGCGGCATTGGCGGAACCGCACTTGAGCGAAACAGGACAGCTACTGGCGATGAAGGGTCGTTTTGAAGAGCAAACGGGGGAGGTCGAACACGGTGTGAAAATTGTCGCTGTCACCACGCTCAGCGTGCCGGGTATTCCAGGCAAGCGCTGCCTGGTGCGCGGTGTGCGCCGGGGGTGACGTCCATGAGCTGTCGTGTCATTGCAGTGGCGAACCAAAAAGGCGGGGTGGGTAAAACCACGACCTGCGTCAACCTGGCGGCTTCCCTGGCCGCTACCAATCGCCGTGTGTTGCTGGTGGACATAGATCCTCAAGGCAATGCGACCATGGGCAGCGGGATCGACAAATATCACCTCAGTGTGTCCATTTACGATGTGCTGCTGGGCCAGGCGAAGGTTGCGGACGCAGCAATCGAGGTGCAGAAAGCCGGTTACTGGCTGTTGCCCGCCGAAGCCGATTTGACGGCCGCGGAAGTCAAGCTCATGGATCAGATGGCGCGCGAACAGCGTCTGCGCCGTGCCCTGCAGCCGGAACGCGACAATTACGACTACATCCTTATCGACTGCCCGCCCGCCTTGAACATTCTCACGCTGAACGCGCTGGTCGCGGCCGACGGTGTGATGATACCCATGCAGTGTGAATATTACGCGCTGGAGGGTCTGACCGCGCTGCTGCGGACCATCGAAGATGTGCGCATCTCGGTAAATCAAGAGCTGGTGGTAGAAGGCCTCGTGCGCACCATGTTCGATGCCCGTAACAATCTTGGTATTGACGTGTCCGAGCAACTCACCGAGCATTTCGGTGATCAGGTCTACCGTACGGTGATTCCGCGCAACATCCGTTTGGCGGAAGCGCCCAGTCACGGTTGTGCGGTTCTGCATTACGATAAAACCTCGCGTGGCGCGCTCGCATACCTGGCGTTGGCGGGTGAAATGATCCGCAAGGAAGCGCGTGCGCGCACCGCGGAGACAGGACACTAGTTACCGGAGAATCAGGAGACAACATGTCGCGACGAAGAGGATTGGGACGCGGTCTGGACGCCCTGTTGGGCGGTACGGAGTTGCTCGAGGAGCACAGTACCGGCGATGCCGGTGTGGAAACTATTGCAGTGGACCGGATCCAGCGCGGTAAATACCAGCCGCGGCGCAGTTTTCCCGAAGCCGGCTTGCGCGAGCTGGCCGACTCGCTGCGCGCGCAAGGCATGGTGCAGCCGGTGGTGGTACGCCCCGCAGGCGACGGCTACGAGCTGGTGGCCGGCGAGCGTCGCTGGCGGGCGGCACAGCTGGCAGGGCTGCATGAGATTCCCGCGGTGGTACGCCAGTTGGACGACCGCGCAAGTGCCGCGGTGGGGCTGATCGAGAATATTCAGCGCGAAGAACTGAACGCCCTCGAGGAAGCCCAGGCACTGGCGCGCCTGACCGGAGAATTCGAGCTCACCCACCAGGAGGTCGCCGAGGCGGTGGGCCGGTCCCGGGTGGCGGTGAGTAACCTGCTGAGACTGTTGGATCTGCACGACGATCTGAAAGACCTGCTGATGGAGGGCAAGCTGGATATGGGCCACGCGCGTGCGTTACTCGGCGCCCCCGTGGCGAAGCAGCCGGGGCTCGCCGCCAAAGTGGTGTCGGCCGGGCTGAACGTTCGCCAGACCGAAACGCTGGTGAGGGGCAGTGACGAGCCGGCGCCGAGCGCCTCCGCGAGCCGGCGGGATCCCGATATCACGGCGCTTGAACAGAAGCTCGGCGAACAGCTTGGCGCGGTCGTCAGCTTGACGCATCGAGCCAACGGCAGCGGCCGCCTGACAGTGAAATATCACAGTCTGGACGAGCTCGAGGGCATCCTCGAACACATTCGCTGAAACGGCCCGCTGGGTCTGCGTCTTGACTCGTTCAAAGGCCGAAACTATAGTCCGCGCCCGTTGCTCAGGCGATTGCCGTTAACGTGCGGCCGCCAATGTGGCGCTATGCACTGGTCAAGCAGGTCATCCTGGTATTAATATGCGCTGTTTTGTTCTTCGCAGCGCGGGGTGCGGAGAGCGCCTGGGCGGCGCTTTTCGGTGGCGTGGTTGCGCTGCTCAACGTACAGTTGCTGCGCTGGCGCAGGGACCAGGTAAAAACAAGGCGCGGTCTTACCGCGCGCGCCAGCCTGGTTACTTTCTTCGCCAGCGCCGTGGAGCGCTTCGCGCTGGTGGTCGGGCTGCTGGCGTTCGGCCTGGGCTGGATGAAGTTACAACCTTTGGCACTATTGATCGGCTTCGCCGTGGGTCAAGCTGCGGTGTTGTTGCTTTGGTCCGAAAACAACGCCCTGAGAGATCGAAGTAAAAATGGCTGAAACAATTACCACGGGCGAATATATAAAGCACCATCTCACCAATATGACGTTCGGCAAATTGCCGGACGGCAGTTGGGGGCTGGCGCATTCGACCGCAGAAGCCGCGCAGATGGGATTCTGGGCAATCCACGTGGATACCATGTTCTGGTCGCTGTTTCTCGGCGGCTCGTTCGTGCTGCTGTTCAGCAAAGCGTCGCGCAACGCCACCGCCGGTGTCCCGGGCGGCTGGCAGAATTTCGTTGAGTGGGTGATAGACTTCATCAACGAAAACGTGCGCGGCTCATTCACGGCTAGAAACGACATCGTCGCACCCATGGCGCTGACCATCTTCATCTGGGTGTTCCTGATGAATCTGATGGATCTGGTGCCGGTGGATCTGATTCCCGTTTTCGCCGGCTGGCTGGGCCAGTTGCTGTTCGACGTCGATCCGCATCACGTCTACTGGAAGGTGGTACCGACCACCGATCCCAACGCCACCTTCGGCATGTCGATCGGGGTATTCCTTC